>JAITUP010000108.1 GCA_031286265.1 Chitinispirillales bacterium
TCGTAAACTCATATAAATATATATTGCGGCAATTTGAATCAGGGTGTTTTTTAAAACCTTTTTAAAAAAGCGCCCGAATGAACATCGCCCTCTCCATTCATACGACCCTTTGTTGTCCCTAACTTTACGGAGCGGCATCAGAGGGTTAGGCGGACCTTTTTAAAAAAATGGTTTTAAAAAAAATCTTAACATCCAACCATGCAAGAATAAACATCGCCCTCTCCATTCAAACGACCCTTTGTTGTCCCAAACATTACGGAGCGGCATCAGGGGGTTAGGCGGACCTTTTTTAAAAAAAGATTTTTAAAAAGCATCCTAATCCTAACGGAAAATTTGGGATTAACATTTTCCTGCACTCTGTCCGAAAATGAACGCTTAAACTCCTCGTGGCTCTCCGTATTCAAACCGGAAAAATCAAACTGTATAACCGCGTACTTTCCACGCTCCGGCGTAGGGCTCTTGCCAATATAAAGACCGCTGAAAAGCGCGGCGAAAATGTGAAAGAAATTAAAAAACGTATCATCGCTTACGGCTTCTCAGTCGTTGGTAATGAAGGCCGCACATAAAAAATAATTTATTTGTAAAACGGGCTGTCGTAAAGTATATTGGTGGAACGGTTGGATTTTTCGACATCGCCGGTAGATGAGGTGATTGATCCCGGATTCACAGATATGTGTGTGAGGTTTTTAATGCTAATCAGAAAAATAACGCGCGCGGCGCTTGTGGTGGCGGCCGCCCTGTCCGTGACGCCGTCTTTTGCGGAAACTTTTGATATCCCGGTACACTACGACACACTCTCAAACGGACTCAGGGTGATAATCGTTCCCGATTCTAACGTCGCGGTCGTGAGTTGTCGGCTCTATTATTTTGTGGGCGGGATGAATGAAGGGCCGGGGACTACCGGGTTGTCGCATATGTACGAACACATGCTGTTTAAGGGGACGAAGCGGCTCGGTACGCATGACTATCAAAAAGAAATCCCCTATCTGAGAGCGATTGATTCCTTAGACCCGCTCCTGCAGCGCGCGCGCTTGCGGGGCGGAGAGCAGGACTCGCAATTTTTAGCATACCGGAGCGAGATATTCGCGCTCTTGAATGAGCAGCGCCAATACATTAAAAAAGACGAGATCTGGGAACTGTACAGAGCCCACGGCGGCACCGCGCTCAATGCTTGGACATCAAACGATATGACCGGCTACATCGTTACGCTACCGATGAATGCCGTCGAATTGTTCTACTGGATTGAGTCCGATCGCATGCAAAACCCCGTACTTCGCGAATTTCACAGCGAGCAGGATGTAGTACTCGAAGAAAGATTTATGCGCCACGAGAACCGACCGCTCAATCGCTACTTTGAGCGGCTCATCTCGTTGTTCTATGTCGCGCATCCGTTTGGATTACCCGTTATCGGGTGGGAGTCGGACATTAGGGCCTACACGACCGAGAAAGTTATGAATCACGTCAACAGATTCTACACGCCGGATAACGCGTTGCTTGTACTCGTCGGCAACATAAACCCGCAGACGGCCATGGATGGCATCGACAAATATTTTGGCGGCATTCCGAGGGCCGCTATTCCGAGAGACGAGGTTGTTACGCGCGAGCCGGCGCCCATTGGCATGACGCGGTTTACGGTGAGGGAAGACATTGAGCCGCGGGTCGATGTGCTGTTCCATACTCCCGGATATCCACACGACGATCTCTATGCGCTCGATATTATTGAGGGTGTGCTGTCAGGGCGGAGCGGCAGGCTGTATAAGCGTCTTGTTGATGAGGAAGGGCTTTGCATGAACGCCGGAGCGTCAAACTCAGTCCGGCTTCATAACGGTTTTTTTCACGTTTTCGCGACCATGAAAAAAGATACCGACCCGGCGAGGGTTGAGGCTATCATCAGGGAAGAAATAGAAAGGGCGATAAGTGAGATACCGTCCGATTTTGAGCTAGCGAGGGTGGCAAACAGTATAAGAATGTCGTTTGCGGAGGGATTGAAAAGTCTCGAAGGGATTTCCGACAGACTCGCATGGTTCGAGCGGCTCGGTAGTTGGCGTGATCTGTTTGAGTACCCGCAAAAAATCGCGGATGTCCGCAAAGAAACCGTACCGGAAATCGCGGCGAAGTATCTGAAACCGGAATTGGCGACATGGGGATTTGTTTTACGGAGGGATGAAAATGAATAAATACATTATCACAGTATTGGCGTTTTTAGTCGTCGCTATCAGTGTATCCTGCAGCTCCGCAAGCAGACGCCAGCCTAAGCCGGACGACAGCCTTTCGACGCCGCCGATTGTCGAGCGCCCGTCGTCGCAGATAGTTGAGCATCCGTCGCTACTAACGTTCGATTCCCTCGACTGGAAGATCCCGCTTGGCGATCAATACAGAACGACGCTTGCCAACGGCGCGATCGCATACGTCGCCGTTGACTCATTGCTGCCGTTAATCAACATAGAAGCCTATATCCGTAGCGGCTCGCTAACCAATCCCATCGGCAGGGAGGGGATTGGTTCCCTGCTGGCGCGTCTTCTGCGCAGCGGCGGTACGGCGCAATATCCTGCCGCCGTACTCGACAGTATTATCGATTTGTACGCGATGAGATTTTCTTTTTCACAGGCCGAAACGCACATCAAATTCAACGCTTCCTTTCTTTCCGAATTCGCCGATACCGCGATGAATATCATGGATCAAATGTTTTTTTCCCCCGTGTTTCAGGAGGAGAGGATTGAGCGCGAGCGGTCTATAATGATCGAAAACATCCGCCATCGCTTCGCGAACCCCGCGCCGGCGCTGTCGGCCGCCTATCGCAAACACCAATATCCGCAAACCGCCGCGTCCCGGCTTATGACGGCGGCATCGCTCGAAAGTATCACGCGCGGCGATCTGACCGCTCTGCACGAAAACGCGTTTGGAGCAAATGGGATGATTCTCGCCGTGTCCGGCAAGTTTTGCAGAGACGAAATGCTGGCAAAGCTAAATAATATTTTCGCGAAACCGCCGTCGACGCTCGCCGCGCAGTTTCCGGAAATAGCAATCGCGCCGGAAACAAGAGCGCTCGTCGTCCACCATCCCAGCAATCAAGCCCACATCCGTATGGGAGTGCCGCTCTTTAAACGTCCGCATGACGACTACTATGCCGTCATGGTCATGAACTACATTCTTGGCGGAAGCGGTTTCACATCACGCCTCGGAACGCGGATACGCTCGGACGAAGGGCTCACCTACTCCATACGCTCAACCGCGGAATCAAACTATACCTACGATGGCACGATGTTCATCGGTTTCTTCACCAGAATTGAATTATACCCAAAGGCGATTTCAATAATACTTGAAGAAATCGACAAGTTAATCACAGATGGCATAACGGAAAGCGAACTCGAACACGCGAGATCGGCCCTGATATCCGAACTGCCGTCGTCGTTCCGGTCCCCGGAAGACATAGTCTCAACTTACGCTTGGAGCGAATTTTTCGGACGCGAGCCGGATCATTACGTAAAATATCCCGACGAACTGATGAAGCTAACGACGGAAGACCTGAAAAACGCCGCGTGGAAGTATATAAATATAGACAAAATCACATACACGATAGTAGGCGACACAACGGCAATAAACGCGGCAAACGTGGCGGCGGCGGCAGACGGATTTTTTACGATAGACGCCCTAAACAGCAAACGCGTGGTCGTGGCCGATTCGATTGTGTCGTTGCCGTGATTTTTCTCGTCCCTCACATAAAGATTTTTAAGTTTTTGTTCTTTCCATTCCATCAATTATATTTACAGATTATGAATGATGGACTTGACCGGCGGCTGTCGGATGTGCGCGAACGAATTGAGAAGGCTTGCCTCAAGACGGGACGGGCTACGGATGGGGTGCGGCTTATTGCCGTTACCAAGGATCGGCCCGTTGAGACCGTGCAGAAACTTATCGACATCGGGGCGCGGGACATCGGTGAGAACCGGGTGCAAGAGATCGAGGCGAAAGCGCCGTTGCTCACGGGAGATTTCACGATACACATGATTGGGCACCTGCAGACCAACAAAGCGCGAAAAGTTTGGCCGTTAGCGGAATGGATTCAGTCGGTTGACCGCGAAAAACTCGTGCGGAAAATGGAATCGCTATATAACGACGACGACAGCGCGGAAGTCAGCCGATTGTCAATACCGCGCCATAAAAAAAAGGTACTAATCGAGGTAAATACTACCGGTGAAGCGTCAAAATCAGGCTGTAACCCGGATGATTGTAAGGAATTATGCGAGATCGTCGCGCGGAGCGACGCGCTGGAGCTTGGCGGATTAATGACGATTGGGCCTCTCGACGGAGACGAGCGAGCAATCAGGCGGGCGTTTGCGCTGCTTAGGGAATTGTCGCAAAAATGCTGCGTCGGCATCGCCAAACCGGAACTATCGATGGGAATGAGCGGGGATTTTGAATGGGCCATTGAGGAGGGCGCCACGATGGTACGGATCGGGACGGTACTCGTAGGCGGCCGTGCGTAATTTGCGACGCGGCGTAGCGCAACGGTTAATTGAGGGATTAATAATTTTCAAATTTTGATTTTTATCTAATTGAGGAGCAATAAAATGCGCATTACACCACTTGATATCAGGAAACAGCCTTTCAAGCAAACGCTTCGTGGATACGACCCGTATGCCGTGAGGGCTTTTCTTGAAGAGTTGGCCAAGCAGGACGAAGAACTCATTCGCCAGAACAACGAGTTCGCGACCGAGATCAAGGGCTTAAGGCAGGAGCTCGAGAAATACAAAAACATCGAGCGGATGCTCAACGAGACGCTCATGACCGCGCAACGCCTAAGCGACGACGCACGCGCAAGCGCGCAAACGGAAGCAAAGCAGATCATAGCCGCGGCGCAAATAAACGCCGATCGTCTCGAGATAGAGTCGCGTCACACGGTAAACCAGCTCTCAGGCGAAATCATCTCCATCCGTAACCAGCGCGACAGTTTTCTCGCTAGATTCAAGACGATGCTGACAACGCAGTTAAACTTGCTCGAAGTAATAAGCGGCGATCTGCGCAACGACGACTTGCCGAAGCAGGAGGAGCAACAGCCGGAACCGCCCCGCTTCGCACCGCCAAAAATCCAACCGACAATAGGAGGCGGTAGCGGCAGCGACAATATAGTTGATGACGACACGATAGACGACGTACCCCCGCCGGTGATATTGGCGTAGAAATTTTGGATTTTACTTTTTAACTACAAATAACAAACGGAGCTAAAAATGGCCGAACTGTTTGACATGATTCAAGAATCAAAGGCGTTTATTGAGAGCAAAACGTCGATAAAACCCAAATACGGGATTATTTTGGGAACGGGGCTCGGACGGCTGGCCGATAGTATCGGAAAAGAAACCGTCATCCCCTACGAAGAAATTCCGCACTTCCCTTTGTCAACCGTGGAGACGCACGCCGGTAAACTTATTTTGGGAACTATCGCGGGTAAATCCGTCGTCGCTATGCAGGGACGCTTTCATTATTATGAAGGCTATGACATGCAACAGATCGCCTTCCCCGTGCGCGTGATGAAATTTTTGGGCGTCGAGACGCTCATCGTATCAAACGCCTGCGGTGGGATCAACCCGCTGTTTCCTCCGGGAACGATCATGGCGATTACCGACCACATCAACCTGCTGCCGGGGAATCCGCTCATCGGAGCGAACGATCCGCGCATCGGGATCCGTTTCCCCGACATGTGTGAGCCCTATTCGGACGAGCTGATTGAGTTAGCGGTCAAGGTCGCGATGGAAAATAAGATCAGGCTCGAACGAGGCGTTTATTCGGCAATGACAGGCCCGATGCTCGAAACACGGGCGGAGTACCGGATGCTCAAGATTTTGGGTGCGGACGTGATCGGGATGAGCACCGTGCCCGAAGTAATCGCGGCTGTCCACGCGGGGATTAAGGTTTTGGGATTTTCGGTGATTACCGATTCATGCCTGCCAGATGCGCTTGAGCCGTGCGACATCAAAAAAATTATCGCGGTCGCGGACAAAGCGGAACCGGTGCTTGTTAAATTGATAGAAAAAGTTTTGCAGGCGATGTAAAGAGATTAAAAATGTTGAAATCGCAATTGACGAATGGATAAAAACCTCGCAAATCATGGAACATGCCATACTGGTATCGCGCGGGAAATTGGCATATGCCTGATTTGAAAAAACAAATCGAAACGATGATTTTTAAGCGGGCGGGTGCATATTCCCCGCCTGTTTTTTTATTGAGGCGATTCTACCGTTTCGTCTCGAGGATAAATTATATTTGTATTGTGATGATAAAAATAACAGGAGAGCCCCCAAAATGAAAGAATTGCCGATTGGCTTGCAGGTATTCGAGAAGATTCGTGCTTCGGACGCCATATATGTCGATAAGACGGATATAATCTATAAAATTGTATCCGGCGCCAGAATGCAGTTTTTCATCTCCCGCCCGCGCCGCTTCGGCAAGACACTCCTATGCTGGACGCTCAACGCACTATTCAGCGGCAAGCGTGAGCTGTTTGAGGGGCTGGCTATATCCAAGACCGACTGGGCGTGGGAGAGTTTTCCGGTTATCCATTTGGACATGAGCAAGGTAGAGACGAGTGGCGGCGTTGATGGTGTTAAGCAAACATTGGTTTGGCAAATGAAAGGCATCGCCGACGAGTTGGAAATAGACCTTGGCGGGTTGACGCTGCCGGGAACCATGCTGGCGGAGATAATCATCAAAACCTCCAAAAAGCACGGCAAGCCGGCGGTTGTGATTGTCGACGAGTACGACAAGCCGTTCCTCGATTTCTTTACCGATCCTGTGAAAGCGGAGGAAATCCGCAACATCATGAGAGATTACTACGTCCAGCTAAAAGCCAACGAAGCGCACATGCGTTTTCTTTTCATGACGGGGATTTCCAAATTCAGCAAGGCCGGCGTATTCTCAAAATTGAATAATTTGAACGACCTCTCGCTTAATAGAAAATTCGGTACGTTGCTCGGATACACCCAAGAGGAACTCACCGAATATTTTGCCGAGCATCTTAAAGCGGGGGCGGAGGATCATGGTATTACAGTCGAAGAACTTGTTAAAAAATTGAGAGATTACTACAACGGCTTCTGTTTTGACGGTGTTCACAAAGTGTACAATCCGTTTTCGATGCTCTGTTTTTTTGATGATTACCAGTTGTCGAACTATTGGATACAGAGCGGTGGTACCAAGGTAATAGCCGATTATATGAAAAGCCGGAATCTCACAGTTGAGCAATTTAGGGGAATGCCTGTAACGCGGGATTTCGCGAATTGTCCCGGCGATATAGATACCGCTCCGCCGGAGAATTTTTTCTACCAAGCCGGGTATCTAACGTTGAGGGATCCCACAGTAGACAGTTTTACACTCGACTATCCCAACACCGAAGTGCTTAATTCAATGTCGGAGCTGGTCTACAAAAACATGACGCAACACGATGGCAATTTTATCGATCTGCGTACTCCGCTCCTGATTGCACTCGGCGACGGGAAAAACGAACGGGTTGTCGATACCCTCAACCGGCTTCTCGCAAGCATCCCCTACGATGATTACGTCAACGCGGCGAAGCAAGCGCTGTTGTATTCTGATGTAGAGTTCACCACGCAAGAGTGGCTCTATCGCTCCACCATTCTCGCGTTTTTTCGTGGTTGCGGCATACTCACTTTTGGCGAGATGCACAACAGTCAGGGGCGTTCCGATTTGTTGGTAATTCACAAAAATATGCCGTGGATAATCGAAATCAAGATCGCCCGTGATAACGACAGCCGGGCAAAAGCGGAAGAAGCTATGGCGCAAATCAACGACAGGCAATACGACGCCCCGTATCAAAACGCGAAAAAATTAGCCATCGCGATAGACGATAAAACACGGCAGATCACCGAGTGGATTGCTGAGTGATTAAGAATAGCGTACTATTCATTCCCCGAATAGTACAATTCCTCCAGCGACTGTTCGATAACATATCTTGTTTTCGGTAGGATTCTATCTAATGTGAAAAAACGCCCAATAATTAATTCCGCCTTTTCATAAGTTCTGATGTTCAGTTTGCGCAGCAAAAATTTTATATCATTGTAGTCCTGTCCCTCTACCCTCGATGACATGAGTTTCATTGCAAGCAGGTATTCCGGCGTTACGGCGGTAATCTTCAAATTGCCGAGTTTCATATAATCGGCGGTTTCTATATTGCCGTCTACAAACCCTTTAACGCTGTCGTTGAGCCAATCCTGCGGCAGATCGTATTCGGCGGCAATTTTTTTCACCAGCGCGTTAATCTCGTTTTTCGGCTCGTAGAGCGCGTCGATGTCTTTTGTGGCGTCGCGGGCAGAGTGCACAAGACACATAGCCGCGTCGCCGGTGATTATGACCTCCCCATGGAGTCCGCATTTTTCAAGTTCGCCGCCCAAAATTTCGAGATATTTCAATAATTCGCTTCTATTCATAATTATACCTCTCCGCTAAACCCTCATCAAAAAATTTTCATCAACAAACAAATTCCTATACTTGAACTCTGCGGGCGATTTGTACATGAAAAGCAGGCGCAGGTTTCCTTTTGCGTTGCAGTCAAAATACGGCTGCTCGGTGAGTTTATACTTCTTATCCATCACCCATTTTGGAACAGCCAACCCGTAATCATCCGCCAGTTTATGAGTGGAAGCCGCAAAAAGCGCCGCATGCTCGCGGCGCACGCGGGTGTGCCCAATAGGCTCTTCATCAATCATAGCCTGGCGTGTACTACTGTTTTGCCGATAAAATTCATCAAGAAAATCGCCCAAAACAATATAAAAATCTTCCCCGCGATTCAGTTGCTCCATGGCTTGTGAAATTGTAAGCATACCATACCTCCCAAATAAAATATACTGTGCGCCAAAAATAAAAACAAAAAAACATTGATATCGCGTACAAATATTATTTTTATATGTTAAATCCAAACAAGGTCATTTTAAAAGGATTGGGTAAGCTATTATGAACACAAATCCTCCGCAATTCTCCCCGGTCAACACCCAAATCCGCTTCCCTGAAGTGGAGCGGGAGGTGCTTGACTTGTGGGAAAGGGAACAGACATTCAAAGCCTCGCTTGACGCTACTGCCGGGAAGCAGGCGTTTGTGTTTTATGACGGGCCGCCGTTTGCTACGGGTCTGCCGCACTACGGGCATCTTCTCGCGGGGACGCTAAAAGACATCATCCCACGCTACTGGACAATGCGCGGGTATCACGTCGACAGACGGTTCGGATGGGATTGCCACGGGCTGCCGGTGGAGAATGAAGTAGAAAAGGAGTTTAAGGTCGGCGGCAAACTCGGTATCGAAAAACTCGGCATACACATTTTCAACGAAGCGTGCAGGTCTATCGTTTTGCGCTATACGGAGCAGTGGGAAACCGTTGTCAACCGGATGGGGCGCTGGGTCGATTTTGTCAACCAGTATCGCACGATGGATCCGCCGTATATGGAAAGTATATGGTGGGTATTTCGGCAGATATGGGACAAGGGGCTGATATACAGAGGATTCAGGGTGCAGCCCTATTGCCCGCGCTGTTCGACGCCGCTTTCCAATTTTGAAGTCAACGAAGGATATAAAGATATCAGCAGTCCGTCTATTACCGTGTCGTTCCCATTGGTTGACGATCCCGATACGGCAATACTTGTGTGGACTACCACGCCGTGGACGTTGCCGTCTAACGTGGCGCTTGCGGTAGGGGAAAAAATCGAATATGTGAAAATTAAAGACGGCGATAACATTTACATCATGGCAAAAGAACGTCTTGGCGCTTATTATAAGGATGAATCGGCAATTGAAATTATTGAAGAATTAAAAGGGAGTGATTTGGCCGGGTTGCGTTATGTGCCGATGTTTGATTTTTTCAAAGGTAAAGGCGATAAGTTTTTTACCGTTACTACCGCCGATTTTGTATCGACTGCGGATGGTACGGGAGTTGTACACATCGCGCCGGCTTTTGGCGAAGACGACTTTCAGACCGGGCAGAAATTGGGGCTGCCGATAATTTGCCCGGTTGACGACGAAGGAAAATTTACAGACGAGGTTCCGCAGTGGCAGGGAAAACTTGTCTATACCGCCGATGATGAAATCATACGGGAAATCAAAGCCGCGGGCAGAATGATGCGCAAGACGGCAATTATCCACCGGTATCCGCACTGTTACCGCTGCGATACGGCGCTTATCTATAAAGCGATAACGACATGGTTTATGAAGATTGAACCGCTCAAGGCCAATATGTTTGATAACAACCGGCAGATCCACTGGGTGCCTTCGCATTTGCAAACCGGTCGGTTTGGCAAAGGGATTGAAAGCGCGCCGGACTGGAATATATCGCGAAACAGATATTGGGGTACGCCTATCCCCGTGTGGCTTTGCGGTTGCGGGCATACGGAATGTGTGGGCGGGCTTGAAGAACTTCATAAGCTTGTCGGCGGCGGTGATAAGTCCGCCGGAGAATCAATACATGCGTCAACGGCAAAGCGCGTTGAGGAAAACTTGAAAACTCCGGAGACGGCGCGAAGATTGTCGGAAGCGGGAATTGATTTGTTATGGGCGGATAAGTTAAAAGGTGTAAACATCAGCCCTATAGACATACATCGCCACATTGTTGACGAGCTTGAAGCGAAATGCCCCAAGTGCGGCGTTACGATGAAGCGCACGACCGAGGTGCTTGACTGTTGGTTTGAATCGGGGTCTATGCCTTACGCGCAGGTGCATTATCCGTTTGAGAATAAGGATGTTTTTGAGAAGAGTTTCCCCGCCGATTTTATCGCCGAGGGGCTTGATCAAACGCGCGGGTGGTTTTATACGCTAACGGTTTTGGCGGGCGCGCTATTCTCAAAACCTGCGTTTAAGAATGTGATTGTCAACGGTATTATATTAGCTGAAGACGGGAAAAAATTATCAAAACGTCTGCGTAACTACGCGCCGCCGGAAGATGTGCTGAATCAACTCGGCGCCGACGCGCTACGGCTGTTCCTTATAAATTCCCCCGCTGTAAAGGCGGAGGATTTGCGCTTCTCGGAAAAGGGTGTAATGGAGATGTCACGCGCCGTCTTATTGCCGTTTTGGAACGCGTATGCGTTTTTTGTAACCTATGCCAACGTCGACGGATGGAAGCCGGCAAATTTAAAACCGCCAAAGGACGGAACGGAACTTGACAGATGGATAATATCGTTACTGAATGACGTTATAGCCTCCGTCAACAAAGAGATGGAGCAATATAACCTCTATAAGGTTGTCCCGCATCTTGTAAATTTTATCGATAATTTAACAAACTGGTATATCCGCCGCAGCCGCCGCCGTTTTTGGAAAAGTGAAAATGACAGCGACAAAGATTTGGCTTACGGAACGCTGTATTACGTTCTCGTCCAATTCTCAAAAGTCATGGCGCCGTTTTTACCGTTTGTCACCGAGGCGATTTATAAAAATTTGGTTGACGGCAAACTCGACGGCGAACCGGCAAGCGTTCACTTAGCGTCATTTCCGTCTGCCGTCAGCGAAGCGATTGACAAGGCGCTTGGTGTCAAGATGTTGCTTGTACGCCAGGCCGTATCGATGGGACGCGCGTTACGCAGCAGGTTTACGATAAAAACGCGGCAGCCGCTAAGTGAATTTACCGTTGTCGTAGCTGACCGTAAAAAGATCGAACTGATAATGGATATGGAAGAATTGATTAAGGATGAGTTGAACGTCAAAAAGGTAACGTTCGATTCGCAAGAGGAGCGCGTCGTTTCCATATCGGCCAAGCCCAATTTCAAAAAGTTGGGCAAGGCGTTCGGTCAACAAATGAAAGACGCGTCGGCAGTTATCGAAAAGTTCGGTATCGATGAGATAAAGAATCTTGAAAGCGGTGGAACGATTGACGTTTTGGGAATATCGCTAACTTATGACGACATAGAGATCCGCCGCACCAAACGTGAAGGGTTCGAGGTGGAAACGGAGGGTGAACTTACCGTTGGGCTTGAGGTTACCATCACTCCAGAATTAAAAAAAGAGTGCGTAGCCCGTGAGTTCGTCAACCGCGTGCAAACACGGCGCAAGGATGTCGGTTTAAATGTTACCGACAGGATAATTATTTACTGCGCGTGCCCACAAGAAATCAAAACTGCGCTTGATGACTTTCAAAGTTATGTTTGCGCGGAGACATTAGCGGTTGACGTGCGGTTTGTGGATGATGTCGAAGACGCAGAGCGTGTTGAAGTTGAAGGTTTTGATGTGTTGATTGGTGTTAGTCGGGTAACGTCAGAAGATTAAAATCTTTTAAATTTTTTGGTGACGGGGCTCTGCCCCGTAACGCCCCGATATATTAGCCCCCCTACGGTCCCCCGTAAAAGATGAACTTTTACGGGGGACATGTGGGCATACTATCGGGGTATAAATGTTAAAGTCAAAAACGATACTTGAGTTGTATGATGGTTTTAGGATGGGGGCGTTACGGGAGATAGAGTATGCTCGAAGTGAGTGAGTGTGTACAGTGTACACCCTGCCCTATGACTGAGAGAGGGAACTTTGAGCCCCTGTCTCCATAAGAATTTTATTATTTTGATTTCATTGCCTTTAATTTTAAAAACGTTGATTTTTATGAGTACAATAAAAAAAGTAATCCCAAAACGCCTCCGCCATCTCACTTTAGGATGGATGGCCAAAGCCGGCTTCTTCACAGGGCAAGTATTACCCCGCAAATTCGGCCTCAAGCTATTCGCGTTTTGCGGATGGATTTTTTATTACTTTTTGCCAAAAGACAGAAAGCGTACTATCGACAATCTAAAATTTATTTTCGGCCAAGAATGGTGTGATAAAAAAATTCGCGTCACCGCAAAAAAAGTTTTCCAGTCAATAGGTAAAAACCTGTTCGACGCAATCAAACTTAACACACTAAGCGCAAAAAAATTTGACAAAGTCGTATCACACGACCCGCTTGATAGTTGGGAAGCCGCCAAAGCCAGCGGCAAAGGCGCAATTCATGTTACCGCGCACTTAGGCTGCTTCGAAATGCTGCTGCACTTTTTCGTGCGCAAAGGTTTTGAGGGGGTCATTGTAGGCAGGCCGTTCAAGAACCCGGCTATCGACGAGGTTGTGAGAAGAATGAGAAGCGGGCCGAGCATAGCATATATAGACAGATCTGAAAACCCAAGAACCATCGTGCGCCTGCTGCGAGAAGGTAGGATGATGGGCGTTCTTGTAGATCAGGATACTACCAAAGTCGAAGGCGTTTTCGCTGACTTCCTCGGACACCCGGCATTCACACCGAGCAGCGCGATAAAATTTGCAATGAAATTCAACGTACCGATAATCGTCTCTGTTACCGCTCGATTAAAAAATGATAAACATCACGTATTCATCGGCCCACAGATAGAGCGCGTTGATACGGGGAATTTTGAAGACGATCTGGCGGCCACCGTGCGACAAATTAATAACGCCATCGGCAGCTATATCCGCAAATTTCCGGAACAGTGGGTATGGATGCATGAGCGCTGGAAAACCAAACAAGCGACGGAGGTAATTGACAAATGAAAATACGACAAATTTTATCATTAATAATTGTATCCATAGTCGTTTGCGTCTTTCATGTTTGCGGCCCGCGAAAAGATACCATTCCTGTCGACGACGGCCTTATCACCGCCCCGCAGCAAAGATTGAACACGGCGCAACTGTTTTTTTATGAGCACGGCATTCTGCGCTGGCGGCTTGATACCGACTACATGGAAAGACCTCTCTCCGATACCGGGAACATATTCGTCGTTCCGGTAGATATTACCGTATACGACACGCTTGGCAACCTATCTACGCGTATTGTTTCCGACTCCGGCACAAGCAGCTCTCAAATGGAAATTTTTGACCTGTGGGGAAATGTGCATATCGAAAACGAAGACGGCTCGATCGTAAAAAGCGATAAACTCAGGTGGACAAGAAATTTGCGCCCGTCTGCGCGTACCAGACCGGGAGCGGAAACCTTTGACCTGTGGGGAAACGTCTATATCGAGAACGAAGACGGCATGATAGTAAGGAGCGAGCAACTCAGGTGGCTCAGAGGCCAAAAGCGAATTACATCCGAGACTTTCGTTCAGGTGGAAACCACAAAGGGCGATATTTTGAGAGGTAAGGGTTTAGACGCGATAGACGATTTTTCGCGATTTTCATTTAAGGCAGAGGTCAGCGGAAGGTTCCCGGATTTCAGACAACGAATGGAGGAAGGCGATGAAGATTTTTTCCGATAAATTCACACGCGCAATCGTTCTCTGCTGCGCGTTTATGCTACCGATCGCCGTATCGGCGGAACAGCAAAGCGATGAAATAACGGACGACGGCGCGCTCATTCTCGAACACGCCGATCAAAACGAAAACTTTTACTCAAGCGCGACCGGTGAATTCATAAGCCATCTGCGCGGCAATGTAGTTTTCCGCTTTGAGGACCTGCGCATATCATCCGATGAAGCGAGATGGCAAAGAAGCGCGGGCATCGTGAATTTTAGCAGAAACGTTAGAGCGGAACAACGCGGTCAGCTTTTAACCTGCGAACGGCTTCACTTCGTTAGAGATAACAATCTTCTTACCGCCACAAGAAACGTGGTCTATCAAGACTCAGCGAGAATAACAACCATACGCGGCCATACCGCGGAATATATGACCAATACAAAAGAAGCCGTGCTTCATGGCAACCCGCTGCTCACAAGATTCGACAGCAGCTCCGATACCGATACGACTTTCCTGCGCGGGCGAAAAATCACGTACAACGATTCCACAAAAATCGCGACGGTTATCGACAATGTAAACATCCGCAGAGGCGAATTAACCGCTACCGGCCAGATAGGCTATTATTTCGCAAACACAAACACCGCACAACTGCGCGTTAACCCGATAATACACTACGAAACCCACAAAATAGTCGGTGATTCCGTTGATTTGGTTTTCAACGATGAGGCTTTGGAAAGCGCTTTCGTCGTTGGCAATACCCACGGCATCTACAGGGAAGCCGCCGATACGACAGCGGACACGACGGTCACAAATATCTGGAGCGACAGGATGCACATGTATATGTTCGAATCCGGCAAAGTGCGGTCGATAAAAGCTTTCGGAAACGCACGCGGCAACCACGCAAACGCTCCAAACGACTCAATTGGCAACACGATGAGTACAGACATTTCAAGCGATAGTTTGCACGTATTTATGTTTGAAGAAAACGGAAAAATACGCGCGATAAGAGCCTACGGAAACGCCCACGGACGCAACGCGGAATGGTCGCCGGCATCGGAAACCGATACATCAATAACGCATATATGGGGCGACAGCCTGCGCATATCCATGACCGACGAGGGAAGAATGAGGCTCATGAGAGCATTCGGTAACGCGCAAAGTAAAAATTTTGTCGTAGGCGATTCGGCGCGAGCCAATGAAGTTTCGGGCCAAATAATGACGCTCATATTCAACAACAACGGCAAAATCGAACGCGCCGTTGTAACCGGCAACGCAAAAAGCCTCTACCACCTCGAAGAGGGTGAAGGAGGAGGCAGCAACAACGCAACCGGCGATCAAATCATAGTAATGTTCCGCAACGGCAGAGCACAGAAACTACAGGTGCGGGGGAACGTGAAAGGATTTTATTCGCCGTGAGTGAGGTTTGGCTTTAACCTAAGTTTTTCACTTGCCTACAAAACACCAACCAACACCGAAACACGCTCACGGTTTCCGTCTGATGTAACTATAACGCCATGCAGTAAATACGAACCCGCGGATACCGGCCTGTCGGTGTTCAGATATTCCGGCCTGTTTACCATACTTTCCCTCCCCACCGGTCCCGCCCGTGTGAAAATGTGAACCCCACACAAATATACAGTAAATTTTTAACAAAATCAAGTGGTTTTTAATAAAATCCTAAACTTCCCTTGGGTTCGACGAATCTTTAGCAAAATCCTAAACTTTGTTGAGGGGATTGATTTATCAAATCTTCCCCACCGCCTCCCGCTGATGCTTGCTTATAGCATTGGTTTTTCCAATCCACTACACACTTATTAACCCGGCGGCAATTGACCTCAACGTTAAAATCAAAGCCTTTAAAGTCTTTAAAATCAAATTCTTTTTTGGGGACAGGGGCTCCGCCCCCGTAACGCCCCCATTTTAAAACCGACTTACGCTAAAACCCTTATCCTAAAACCCTACGGTCGGGTGTAATGCTAAAGTCAAAACAAGTCGATAGGGTGGTTTTGATTTTAGGATTTTTACCCCGATAGTATGCCCGGATGTCCCCCGTAAGCGGTCGCCGCTTATGGGGGACCGCAGGGGGCTATCGTATCGGGGCGTTACGGGGCAGAGCCCCGTCACCAAAAAACAAAGCCAAACTCAATAGATAATTGAGGTT
>JAITUP010000115.1 GCA_031286265.1 Chitinispirillales bacterium
TCGTAAACTCATATAAATATATATTGCGGCAATTTGAATCAGGGTGTTTTTTAAAACCTTTTTAAAAAAGCGCCCGAATGAACATCGCCCTCTCCATTCATACGACCCTTTGTTGTCCCAAACATTACGGAGCGGCGTCAGAGGGTTAGGCGACACATTTTTTAAAAAAGGGTTTTTAAAAAACATCCTAATCCTAATGGAAAATTCGGGTTTAAAGTGAATACTATAGCTTCAATCCGACCAACCTGTTTTTTTGTGGACGGCGCTGTGCCGGTTTACAGCCCGCGCATCCTTAATCTGCTCAATTCGCTGCTAATCTCGCGTTCCAAGTCAAGCGATACCGCCGAGAGCATGTAGTCGAACCGCTTTTCCGGCGCGGAGATGTTTATGGAAAAAATTATGCGGGTTTTGGGGAAATCCCACCGAGCGTAGGCCGCAGTGACTATGCGGCGGTAGAATTCATACGGATGATATCGCAGATTCCATCGCTCACGCCTTAAATAGGCATCGAGCCGGGTGAAAGCCTGACGCGGATCAAGGCCCCTGAAAACAGGCTGCCGTCTGCCATACTTCTGGCCGAGAAGCGTGTATATGTCCTGCACGAAATTGATCGTCCGCGCACGTATCGCCTCATAATATTCGTTGACACTTCGGTAGACGTTGAAGTTGAAATCAAAATTCACTAAATCGTTAAACGGAAATCGCACGGTGGCCTGAAAAAATTGATTTTGCCAAAAATAATAGACGACCTCCGCCGGATAACCCGCAATCGTGGTATTGGCTCTGAATGCCGTAATCCCGAGTTCAGGCGGAAACTCTCCGGCGATGGGGGCAGGCTGCCACCCCGTGACGCCGGCCGATTGCTGAACCGCCTGCTGAACCTGCGCGGGCGTGCTACCCCACTCCGCCTCCTGAAAACCGTTTGGGGAGGAGACGCGGTTGCGGGTATCGGTTTGAGCCTGTGTCTGGGTTACGGGTTGAGCGTATACGGGCGCGATAAACAATACGGCTACAAGCAGGACGGCTTGCGGAAACAGCAAAATATGTGTGTAGGCACGCGCTTTCATACTATCTTCTTCCCGTATCGTATTGATAATATAGCCTCACGATTAAACATTGCGCTGTGCCGTCCGGCGACACCATTGCTCCAGGTGCAGTCATCGGGCGGCATGGCGCAATGTTTAATCAATACCTCGATAAATACAACGAGCCCTATCTAAAAATATATTGCGGAGCTATCGACCACAATTAAATAATTTTATAATTTCGGACGCGCAGATTGCCGCCCCCCCGCCGTCCGCCGGTTTTATCCCGTTCATAGCGACGGCATCCTCCAAAATATCCAGCCATTCCAAAGCGGCGAATTTTTTAGCGTCGATACACACCCCGCTACCGAGCCGTTTAGCCTCTGCGTCCAAAATCGGGAACTCCGAAAAATCTTCACGCGGGAGATAAATCAGCGGTACGCCGTTCAGAAGCGATTCGGAAAAAACACCGTAGCCCATTTTACCGATGATGGCATCGGCGGATGCCGAAAGCTCCCCATAACGGAATTGGTCTTTGGTAACGGTGTGAAAGTTTTTTGGGTCTCCGGGAAGCGGGTATACGCCCACAAATTCCCATCCGCGAAAATTTTCAAGCCTGCGCCAGTTCACACTATCAAGCCCAAAATTCCCGGTATAAATCAGACCGAGGCGCTTGCCGTGATTGATACCGAATCTGTCAAAAATTTCAGCTCGGCGGTTTTGCCCTTTTTTGCCGACAATCGGTATTTGCATCTTGTTTTTGAAAGCAAGCATGGGGGATGACGGATATAGCGCAAGCGCGAGCGTGGCTTTGCCGTATTGATCCGCCATCGCCGGCAGCACCGGCGCGTATTGCGGGAAGCGGTCGATGTATGGCAAATAAATATCGTACCATGTAAAGTTGCTAATTGCGATAGACGGCACGTTAGCCTTATCCGCTACGTCAAAGGCAAACGAGGTAATATCGCTAACAATGCAACCGACCTTGTTATCTGCGCACCACCGCGCTTCGTCATCAAGCAATAATGCATTATTCGCCGATATGCCGCTATAAGTTTTAAGCGTTTCTTCTATAAGGACGGTAATCCCGTCTCTCTGCAAGCACCCGACATCGAACGAGCCCTCAATAACGCTATGCGGTACTGTCAACTCCTCTTCAAAAAAACGCGCCGGGACGTCGCTTTTGACGGTGATACGAATATCATCGGATAGCATTCCCAAGCTGTTACACACCGCCGCGCTTCTGACCGCGTGGCCGTATCCATGGGATGTTATGTAGTATAGGATATGGGTCATAGTTTTACAGGGTTTTTGTTGGTTGTTGCCCCATAGACGCCTTGAAAGATGTCGCCACCGCTTCTAATTCCACGTTGGCTGTGTTAGTTATCATATTTCCGCCGCGCCCTTTCTTCGACGGTAATTCGCCGCATTTCCCCGGCGATCTCCTCCATAGTCTGCTCTGGTTCCTCATATTTTTGGGCTACCATATCTCCAGAGCGGTAAATAGATTGCCGCATAAATGCCCCCGTTATTTCCGGCCCTATGTCATGCGTACCGGCCATCAGGATACCCCCAGCCGCGCTTTTTCAGTCACGTCGGCTGCCATGATTCGCCTAGACACCTCTTCAAAGGTCATTTGCGGACGCTCATATTTTTCTTTGGTGGCGTCGCCGCTACCTTTGCCACGCCCGGCCTCAGCCTCAGCCCTTGCATTTTCAAGAATATCCGCAAGTTGCGAAGCGGTCACTCGGGAGCGCTCTCCGGTATCACGGATGCTACTATTCTTGAATTGACTGATAAACGCCCGCGTTGCGTCATCGCCTAAATTGTCGCTCAACACGCGAAAGGCGGCTGCATTTACACCTACCATGTCGTTTACATCTACAGTCATTAAAGCCATTTTTCTACCTCCGGTAAAAAGGTTATCGGATTCATCACATCTACGATACTCAACTGTTCCCTCGCGCACGCGCTTATAAATCGTTTGTCTGTCGATAATAAAACATCAGCACCTGCCGCTTCTGCATATGCAAGATGGAAACTGTCATAATCGCCCAGCCCAGCCGCCATAAACCCCTGTGCCCGCGCCATTATTGCGGGTGTCGGCGAAAGGTATATTTTATCTGTACGATCATAGAAGCCACGCACGTCTCGCCATTTTTCCGGCTTGCTATCCTGAAATGCGTCGATTTCGTCCGTTACCGCCGGACTGCTATAAATGGTAAAGTCCGCCCTTTCACATATTGCGATAATGGTTTTTATCGCAGCTACTTCCGCTACAGATAGTTCGTCAGTATAATTGTCATGCGGTCTATTATAACAACAATTATCCATATAAATTTTCATCTATCCCCTGTCTCCCCGGATTTGAACTTCTTTGCTGGAGCCACCCCCCGCAAAAAGCGAATGAATTGGCCGTTACGCAAAAATTACAAAACTTCCTCGTGTTATATAGAATAAATATATATCACGGGGCGGGACCGGAGACTGGACAAAAGAAAAGTACGATCAACCCGATATGGCCGACACCGAACTTGAGGATTTTCTCAAAGAGGCAGAGTCCGAAGCTACGGCAGCAGCGGGAGATGTTGATGGCTACCGATCCAATTTAGACTGGTAGCCATAAGGATAGGCAAACCCCTTTTAAAAAAATGGTTCAAAAAACCTCAGCGCTATCTTCGTTTTATATCATACGCGAAGATTTTATCCGCGTGGCGCAGATAGAGAACGCCGTTGCTGATTGCCGGGTGCGCCCAGTATGCGCCTCTGCCTCCTGACGGCACCTCGAAAGAGCTAACCGTCTCAAAACTGCCGGGCTGCGCTTTCACTAAACTCATTTTTCCTTCTTCGTCATATAGATAGAGCATGTTTTCCGCGAATACTATCGATCCCTTGCCCGGCGCGTTCCACATCTGCCTGCCGGTTCTGAAATCGAGACAAAACCAACCCCTTCTATGGCTTCCGCCATAGACATGTCCGTTGTGAAAAACGATGCCGCCGTGATGATTGTCCATCAAATCTGTTTTGTAGACTTGCTCGGCGGTAACCCTGCCGCCCGCGCCCGCGCTGAGTTTGACGAGCATTGAACCGAAGCCATAACCGCTCGACGCGAATACGTGGCCGTCGTGATAGATAATGTCTGTGCAATTGAGCCCATGGCTGTTTCTGACGGGCACCGTCCAAAGCACACTGCCGTTTTCCACACTTACGCCGAAAAGAAAATCGGCGGTGAACGAGACTAACTGCTTGACACCGGCGCTCTCTATGGGTACAAGGGACGAAAATCCGCCATTGCCGCCGACATGCCCGCCTTCCCATATCACATTGCCGTTATTTCTGTTGAAACAAACCACGGTATGCTTCTTTCCAAAAACCGCAACGTAAAGCCTGTCCCCAATTACAAGCGGCGATTCCGAGTAGCCGTAGACCGGTATCGTCGTTTCGTATCTCCGATGCACATCAACCGACCATCTCTCCGCGCCGGTCTTCGCGTCGAGCGCGACGAGATTCCCTCTGTCGCTCAAGTAGTAAACCATTCCTCCGCTCACGGTAGGAGTGCCGCGTGACCCCTGATAAGCGCGCGCAAACGAAAACGAGCCGCTCGCTTCCCACTCCGCGCCAACCCGCCTCTCCCATAGAGGCTTGCCGGTCAGATCATACGCAAAAACATAATTTGCGCTGCTCTTGCTCCCCGCGGTATAAATAACCCCGTCCGCCACCGATACGCCGCTGTAACCCGCGCCCGCGCCGGACGCCGACCAAAGCAGCGTCGGCCCGCCTTGAGGCCACGATGTAAGAAGGCCTGTCTCCCGCGACTTGTTCGTTCTGTCCGGCCCGTGAAAATTCGGCCAATCGCCGGCAAACGCGGCTGTTGCGACGATGGCTATTACGATAGCCGCAAAATTGTAAAGTTTTGGTTTTTGAGACATTTTTAATCCGCCTTTACATAGTTAAGTTATACTTATACCAAGAATAATTTTCACAAACATCTACGCCATAGCCGCTACGTAAAATAAGAGCCTCACGTCATGGCAACAACCCATCCCCTTTCAGCGCTTCCCGCGTCCTTTCGGAAATATCGGTAATATTTTGGAACGCTTTTTCCACTTCGGTGCTGATTCGTTCAATCGTGACGTTGATTCCTTTGATGGAATCCGTCGCTTGCTCTGTTATTTGCTCTGTCTCGGAGACTGTGTTTTTGGACGAGTTTGCAAGGTTGCGTATTTCGCCCGCTATTACGGCAAACGTTTTTCCGTGCTCCCCCGCGCGAGCCGCCTCCACGGACGCGTTTAGCGATATGATATTAATCTGCCGCGCGATTCTGTCAATTTCCATTGCCATACTGCTGTATTGCTCTATTGCGGTATTCACACCGGTAACGCTTTGGGTTATCCCGTCGGATAATTGTTTAATTTCCGTGATGTCCGCCATTATATTCTTGATATTGGTAAGGTTGGTAGACGAGAGATCCATCACGGCGTTGCGCTCCTTGCTTACGTCGGCGTGTACTTTTTTAATGCAATTTTGCGCGATATTCAGCCCTAACGCGATCTTTCGGGCCATACCGTAACAGGTATCGGAGCCGCAGGCGCAACAGTCAAACTTTTGGTCTATATCCGTTTCTTTCCCTAACTCATAAAAAGCGCGTTGAATCTGCTCGTTTGTCACAGTGTGGGACTTGGTGGTCATGGGCGTATATCTGCGGATAAAATCGCTCAAGTTCAACGCCTCGTCATACCCCTCAAACAACGCGTCAAAATCTTCTTTCTCGCGGCCCCCTATTACCTCCCGCCGCGCCATATCCATTATGGTATTCACCTCAAACATATCACGCTCATGTATGCAGGCAGTCCCCAAGTTACACCCTTCCAAACAGTTCAACACGTCGAATATGGCCGGCAAATATTCCTTGCGCTGCACAGAAAACGCCTCCAAAGCCTTGTATACGTTGTCCGTCCCCTCAGATTTGTCAATCCGCAGGTCCTTGCCGATATACAGCTCTACGTTTTCTTTCAATCCGCCCGGCATGGGGTACAAAATCCCAAGCGCCGATTCCGCGTGGTCGAATCCGGTCTCCTGCGTAGGCAACGCGATCCTGTGTTTCTCTATGTACTCATAAAGCCTCTTGAGCGTCACGTTATACTCCACATATCCGGTAGCGTCAAATTCGTGTGTCTTGGCGATACAGGGGGACAGCGCCGCTATCTTGTCGTTAATTCCCTCGTATCTCTTCATGTAAATCGCCGTGCAGAGCATCGGGCTGTGCACCGGGGAAAGAAACGGCAAAAGAGCGTGATTGTGGATAAGGACATAGCTGACAATAGCCGGGCAAGGTTGCGTGATGATGGTTCGCGGCTTTTCTTTCTGAATATACCGGATGTGCGCCCAGGTGCAAATATCCGCCCCGAGCGAAACGTCGTAAATCTTCCGCACGCCTTTCTGCCGGAGCCAGGTGAGGAGTCTGCTCCAATTCTCACCGTTGGTGTAATTGGCCGGCGCGACAAACATGGAAATCGGCTTGCCTGCCGCCAAGTCGGCCAAAAATCTGTCCGTGTCGTCGTAATAA
>JAITUP010000141.1 GCA_031286265.1 Chitinispirillales bacterium
GGGTCGTATTTGATAAAAGGCGTTATTACCGCGTCCAACGGCAAATCTGAGAATATATCAATAGTGATAGGCGTCAGATAGCTGGAATGACGTATATTCATAGATAAGATCGATCTTAATTAACCTTCTTTCAATAAGGAGTTGCAGTGTGAATATTCGCAAAAAGATACTCATCCCGAATCTATGCACATCAATAGCATGTGTTATAGTGGTTAGCCTTGTAGCTATTAACTTCGCTACAAAACTTGTAGTTGGAGCGTTATACGGCAGGTTGGAAGCGGCTCACCACGTATCAAAGGTTACTTTTGAGCGCAACGGCGAAAACGCCGCGTATACGGCTGCGCTTATTGCCGAAAACGAGGAGGTTGTTTCATCGCTTTCCGAGTTTTTGGGTTCGGAGAGCGAATCGAGCCGCGTGGGGCTGCTCAGGGCGGCGCGGGAAACGGCGCGCGGGAGCGGCGTGGAGTTTGTGGCTATAACCGACGCGGAAGGAAAGGTGCTAATGCGTACGCACGAACCTGCAAATTTCGGCGACTTGATAAGCGATCAGGCCAACGTCAGGCAGGCGCTTGCTGGAAACAAATACACGACTCTCGAAACCGGAACGACCATCAAGCTGTCGATACGCTCCGGCGCGCCCATAAAAAACTCCGAGGGTAAAATAATCGGCGCGGTTTCGGCCGGTTACAGAATGGATCAAAGCGAAATGCTCGAAAAAATGAAAAATATGATCCTCACCGACATTACAATATTCTTAGGCGATACGAGGATAGCAACTACGATTCAGGATAAAAAAGGCGAATTCGCCGTTGGGACAAAGGCCCCGGCAAACATAAGCGCGATGGTTTTAAACGGCGAAGAATACAAAAAAAGCTCGCGGATAGACGGCAAAAGCACACGCGTTTGGTACTCTCCCATGCACAACGCCGAAAATGAGATAATAGGAATACTCTCCAACGAACTCGACACTTCCTACGTATTTGGCGAGGCGGCAAGGGTAATAACCATCCTCTTTGGGGTCGGCGCGCTGATGTGCGCGATATCCATGTTTTTCTCTACCACCGTCGCGAACCGCATAACCAAACCGCTCAAAGAACTCACAAAGGTCGCCAAACATGTCGCCGCGGGCGATACGGATATTAAGCTAAACGTTGATGCCAACCACAATTCGGAAGACGAAACCATGCAGCTCGCCGCGTCTTTTAAGGATCTCATTGAGGTCAATAAGGAGCAGACAACATTAATAGAAGAGATAGCTCACGGCGACATAACGCACAATATTACGCCCAAAAGCGACAAGGACAATTTAAGCATCGCCATAGTGCATATGATAAAAAGCACGAAGGAACAGGTATCAATTATGGAACGGATGGCGAGTAATAATCTAACCGCCAACATAACCATCAGAAGCCCGCAGGATTCCATGAATACCGCCATTAAGAAGATGCTCGGCAACCTTAATTCCGCTTTCGCGGAAATAAACGCCGCCGCCGATCAGGTTTCGAGCGCAAGCAAAGAAATCTCCGAAGGGGCGCAAACGCTCGCCGAGAGCGCGAACGAACAGGCAAGCTCACTTGAAGAAGTATCGTCGAGCCTCGAAGAAATGTCGTCGATGACTAAGCAAACAGCCGATAATTCCAATCAGGGAAAAAAGTTAGTAACCGACGCGTCCATATCGCTCGGTCACGCCAATAAGGCTATGAACCGCATGGCGGAAGCGATTCAAAGCATCAAAACCTCGTCTGACAATACTGCCATAATCCTCAAAACGATTAACGATATCGCCTTTCAAACTAACCTTTTAGCTCTAAACGCCGCCGTAGAAGCCGCCCGCGCCGGAGAAGCCGGCAAGGGGTTCGCGGTAGTAGCCGGGGAAGTCCGCAACCTCGCGCTGCGCAGCGCCGAGGCGTCTAAAAATACCGCTACGATGATTGAGGAATCGGTACGCAGCGCCGAACTCGGCGTGTCGATTACGCAGGAAGTCGCCAAAGACCTGACCACCGCCGTAGAGCGCTTCGGCAAGGTAAGCGACATCATAGCCGACATTGCCGCCGCGTCAAACGAGCAGGCGTCAGGCATAGAGCTGGTAAACTCAGCCATCGCGCAGATGAACCATACCACCCAGCAAAACGCCGCCAACTCCGAAGAGTCGGCGAGCGCGGCCGAAGAACTCAGCAGCCAAGCAGCCGAACTTTCGAATCTGGTGGGCGGCTTTAAACTAAATCCCGCAACTACGCTATAACAGGCAAATAGCGGGGAGTTTGGACAATGCAAAATGAAACGTACCGGTGGGGGAGAAGCGGCCAAATTTGATTGCTAATCACCGCATCATCTTCTCACGCTTCCGAAAAAACTTAACAATCGGAGTAACATACCCCGTATTTGTAGATATGCTGATTTCATCCACGCCCATTGTTTTTAGAGTTTCTTCGAGATGTTTTCGCTGATTTTCCTTTTCACGTTTATAGATATCAAGCGCCTTTTTATTTCGTGTGTCAAACAGTATCGTCTCGCCAGTTTCGGCATCCTCAAGTTCTATAAGCCCTATGCGCGGGAGTGATTCTTCGCGGGGGTCGGTTACGGAAATCGCTACGAGATCGTGGCGCTTTGACGTTATGCGGAGCGGGGTTTCAAATTCGGCGCTGATGAAATCGGAGACGAGAAAGACGATGCACGTTTTGGTTTGTACGCGGTTTAAAAATTTCAGCGCGTTGGATATATCGGTGCCTTTATGTTTTGGCTGGAAGTATAACAATTCTCTTATGACTCGAAGGACGTGGTTTTTGCCTTTGCGGGGGGGGATGAATACCTCGATGTCTGATGTGAAGATAATCAGCCCCACGCGGTCGTTATTGCGTATCGCGGAGAACGCGAGCAGCGAGCAGAGTTCCACAGCCATCTCTCCCTTAAACTTGTCAACCGAACCAAAGTTGCCGGAAGACGACGCGTCAACCACGAGCATTACGGTTAATTCGCGTTCCTCAATGTATTTTTTGATATACGGGGAACCCATCCGCGCGGTGACGTTCCAGTCGATTGTGCGGATGTCGTCGCCGTCGGTGTAGGCGCGGACTTCGGAGAACTCCATGCCGCGGCCTTTGAAGGCGCTGTGGTACTCGCCGGAGAGGACGGTGTCGACTATGCGGCGGGTGCGGAGTTCGATTTGGCGGACTTGTTGTAATACTTCTTTTGGTATCATAGTTTTTTTTAAAGTCAAAAGATTAAAGTCAAAATCTTTAAAATCTTTATATGAGGACGGGGGGAACCCCCCGTAACGCCCCCACCTAAAACCGACTAC
>JAITUP010000145.1 GCA_031286265.1 Chitinispirillales bacterium
TGGTGTTGGCGCTAACGGTGTCGGCACAGGATGCCGTATACGAAGATAGCGCTATTACCGCTATTGTTGATAACGATGAAATAACCATTGCCGACGATAGCGTTGATAGTAGCGCCGCCATTGATAATGATGAATCCATAACCACCGACAACGATATCGCCGCCACTACCACCGAAGAAGAACCGCCGGCAAGAAGAGGTATCGATATTGAAAAGCTTTTGGCCGAAGACGACGACGATGATCTTTTAGGCGACGATCCCGTTGTCGCCCAGCCGGAAACGACGCCTCAATCGGAAAGCCCGGATTCGTTATCGGAGGCATCGGAATTGACGCCGTCGGAATTAGGACAGGTGGAGCTGGCGCCGTCGGATACGGTGGAGGTATCGGAGCCGCCCTATACGCCGCCGATGCACGGCCGCCGCGCGGCCACTATCGTCGCCGAAGAACCCGCCGAGCCTGCCGTTATTGAGGATGGCCGTACAATAAATTTTGCGCATAATCTTGAAGGCTACCGTTCGCCGCGGCTTGCGATGCTGTTGTCGCTTCTTGTTCCGGGTCTTGGCCAGGCGTATTCCCGCAATTATACCAAGGCTGCCGCGTTCGGCAGCGTCGAGCTTGCGACTATTGGGGTTGCGCTCTATCTGCACCGCGCTGGAAGAACGAGGCGAAACGATGCCTACAGGTTTGCGGATGAGAATTTTAGCGTAGACAATTTGAGAAACTATCACAGACAGTTGAAAGAGGAATTTGAGCGCCGTTTCACCGATGAAGAAGGTGTTATTGATTTTGACGTCAGTGCGTTTATCCCGCATTATGATGATTTTTTTGATGCCGCGGCGTCGGGCAGAATGCAGTATTCGATTATCGGAGACGCAACTTTTGCCCCCGGGTGGATGGATAACGAACCGCATTTGGATCAGATATTGCAAGCGGAGGGCGACGGTATTTTCCATCATGGCCAGCATGGTTCTTACAGGCTTTTCGCTCCCGGCATTGAAGAGACTTTTTTCTTGATAACGCGCATAGTAGACGGTGCGGCGTCGAACGAACGGATACTCGGTTTTTCGAACAGGCAGGTAGAGTATAACGATATGATACAGCGTGCCAACAATTACAGTGACGCTGTAAACTACGCGCTCTACGCGTTGCTTGTTAACCACATCGCAAGCGCGATAGACGCCGGTTTCACGGCGCGGGCGCATAACAGGCGGCTTCTTGGAAAAGAGAGTATGTTGAGCCGGATTTCGGTTGAACAACACTATGTGTTCACCGGTTCGGAGGTGTCGCCAGGTCTTGCGTTGAGGGTGAAGTTTTGAAACCGCCGCGCGGGATTGCGTATTGTGCGGTCGTAATAATTGCCGCGATATATTTTCCGCTCGCGGCGCAGGTGGTTGTAGAAGACGAAATAGTTACGACCGAACTGACGTTGCTCGATATAAACGTTGAGAGCGCATACAACATGACGCTGGCGATGGGGTTGTCGCTCGCGGTTCCGGGGATGGGGCACTATTACATAGACAAGCCGATAAGCGCGTTTACCTATTTGTCAATAGACGTTGCGTCGCTTTTTGGGGCGATAGTGTTTTATAGCCTCGGCAATCAGCGCGAAAACGAGGCGCGCTCGTACGCGTCGCTTTTTGCGAATATAGAAAGCGCGCCGTCCGGTGAGGCGTTTTGGCGGCATGTCGGGCAATTCATGGACGCGGCCTCTTATAACGAAGCGATAGAGTTGTCCCGCGGCGACGTGAGCGAACTCTATACCGATCCTGCCAACTGGTGGCGCTGGGGCGACGAGTCGCAGCAGGAGGAATATAACGATATGCGCCAGAGGGCGCGGACGATGCGGGTAGCGTCGTCGTTTTTCATTGGCGCGATGGTGGCCAACAGGATAGTGTCGACCGTTGACCTGCGGGTGTTTCGGAAAAAAAGCATGACGCGCGGCGTAAGCGTAGGATCGGCAATAGCGCCCGATTTAAGCGGCGCGGCGATTGTGTTAACGGCGGAGTTTTGACGAATAATTATGGGGTCAATAAAAGAACAGGAAATTAAAAAATGGGAATTTTAGGTGCGATAGGAAAAATTATCGGCTCCAAGCAGGATCGCGATATCAAACAGCTCAGGCCGATACTTGATAGCGTAAACGGCTTCAGAGAACTCACGGCGGAACTTAGCGACGATGCCCTCAAGGCCAAAACCGCCGAGTTCAGAGAACGCCTTGCAAACGGAGAAACGCTCGACGACCTTCTACCGGAAGCGTTTTCCGTCGTGCGCGAAGCGACGCACCGCGTTCTTGGCGAAGGTAAAATTGTGAAAGACGCCGCTACCGGTAACGACATCAGATTCATGGCCCACTTCGATGTGCAGGTCATTGGAGCGGCGGCTCTGCATCAGGGCAAAATATCCGAGATGAAAACCGGCGAGGGGAAAACGCAGGTTGCGGCGATGGCGGCATACCTGAACGCGCTGAGCGGAAAAGGCGTGCACGTTATCACGGTAAACGACTATTTGGCCAAACGCGACAGCGAGTGGATGGGGAAGATATTTAACTATCTCGGACTGACTGTAGGATGCTTGGACATCACCGAACCGCATAGCCCGGAGAGACAGGAGGCCTACGCAAGCGATATTACTTTCGGCACAAACAACGAGTTCGGTTTTGACTATCTGCGCGACAACATGTCGAGCGCGCCGGAGCAGTGCGTGCAAAGAGAACTCAATTTCGCGATAGTAGACGAAGTCGACAACATATTGATTGACGAAGCGAGAACGCCGCTCATCATCTCCGGCCCCGTCACAAAATCCAATCGCGAATACGAAGAGTTGAAGCCGCGCGTTACCAAGTTGGTGTCGACCCAAAATACGCTGACGCAAAAAATCGTCGCCGAAGCCGAGGAATTGCTCAAGCAAGAGGGAAAGGAATTTGAGGCCGGGTACAAGCTCATGGTCATGCATCGCGGCGCGCCGAAAAACAAAAAGTTTCTGAAGCTCATAAAAGAGCAGGGTGCGGCGAAATATATGAAAATGGTGGAGACGGAATATCTGCGGGATAAAAAACTGCACGAGATCGACGACGAGCTGTATTACACAATCGACGAATCCGGACACTCCGCGGAGTTGAGCGAAAAGGGCAGGACGCTTGTGGGCGGCAACAACCCAGAATTTTTTGTGGTGCCGGATTTAGCCGAAGAGCTTGGAAGGATAGATCGCGACGAGGCGCTTTCAATAGGAGAAAAAGCCGAGCTCAAGGAAAAAGCGCACCGCGAATACGCCGAAATATCCGAACGCATCCACAGCGTCAGCCAGTTGCTGCGGGCATATTCTCTTTTTGAAAAAGATGTCAACTACGTAGTGCAAGACGGCCAGATACTCATCGTCGACGAATTTACCGGCCGCATCCTGCACGGCCGCCGCTACAGCGAAGGGCTGCATCAGGCGCTCGAAGCGAAAGAAGGCGTGAAAGTAGCCGGCGAAAACCAAACTTTAGCGACCATCACATTCCAGAACTTTTTCAAGATGTACAACAAGCTCGCGGGGATGACGGGCACAGCCGTAACGGAAGCCGCGGAGTTTCACGAAATCTACAAATTAGACGTAGTGACGATTCCCACCAACCGAGTCTTGAAAAGGCTGGACTATGACGACGAAATTTACAAAACTCACCGCGAAAAGTATGCCGCCATCACTCAGGATCTTCGCGAGATGAACGAACTTGGGCGTCCTTGCCTCGTGGGTACGACATCAATTGAAAAATCGGAATTGTTGAGCAAAATGCTGCAACGCGCCGGTATCCAGCACGAGGTTCTGAACGCGAAACACCACGCCAAGGAGGCGATGATTGTAGCGCAGGCGGGCCGTCTCGGCGCGGTAACCATCGCTACAAACATGGCGGGGCGCGGCACAGACATCGTACTCGGCGGCAATTTTGAGGCGATGGCGAACAACGAGCTATCCAAGGAAAAAATTGACCCGTATTCGCTCACGCTCGAAGAAAAGCGTCAAAAATTCGCAAAGTTATACGAGAAAATCCGCGAAGAACAAAAGAAAGTGCTCGAACTCGGCGGGCTTCACATAGTGGGCACCGAACGCCACGAAAGCCGCCGTATAGACAACCAGTTACGCGGTCGCGCCGGACGCCAAGGCGACCCGGGATCGTCGAAATTTTTCCTGTCGATAGACGACGATCTGATGCGCATTTTCGGCGCCGAGCGGATTAGAGCGGTAATGGACAGGCTCGGGACTCCCGAGGGCGAAGCGATAAGCCACCGCTGGGTATCCGGCTCAATCGCCGGGGCGCAGAAAAGGGTGGAGGGGCGAAATTTCGATGTCCGCAAACACTTGAAAGAATACGACGACGTGATGAACTTGCAGAGGCGCGAAATATACGGTCTGCGCCAACGCATCCTGCGCGGCGAAAATCTGAAAGACGAAATTGTCGATCAGATAGCAAGCGCGCTTGAAGACATGGTAATGAAACACGCGCCGGATCGTGCCTATTCGGAAAGTTGGAACCTTGAAGGCTTGTGTGTTGATATGCAAACCATCTTCGGTGTCGTCTACAAAATAAATGATGAAGCCATTATGTCAATGAATCAAAATGAACTGTACGACGAACTGTGGAAGTTGACAAAAGAGAAATACGAGGAAAAGGAAGTCCGCTTCGGTTCCGAGCAAATGCGCCGGTTTGAGCGCGGTGTTTTTTTGATGGTGATAGACAATTTGTGGAAAGATCATCTGTTTGAAATGGATCACCTGAAAGGCGGCGTACAGTTCCGCGCTTTCGGACAAAAAAATCCGCTCTTTGAATATCAGCGCGAAGGTCTTTTGATGTTTAAGGAATTACGCGGCAACATATCGCGGGAAATAGCGAGCCATATTTATCGCTTGGAGCGCGTAGAACGCCAGACAGCCGTTTTGAGCGGCATTCGCACCATTCACGACAGCGCGGCCACATTCACATCGGCGGTGCCTATGGGCGCGCCGGCCCGCCCGACTACAATGACGACCAATCGAGGCGGCGACGGCCGGCCGATGCCGCCGCAGCCGGTGCGCGTAGGCCCGCAAGCAGGCAGAAACGATCCGTGTCCGTGCGGCAGCGGGAAAAAGTTCAAAAAATGCTGTGGAGCGAACTTGTAGGAACAAAGGAAATTATTATGGCGCGGGGATTCTTTTTTACATTCGAAGGCATAGACGGCAGCGGCAAATCAACCCAGCTAACCCGCGTCGCCGACGCTCTCCGCGCAAGAGGCCGAAAATGCTTAGTAACCCGTGAACCCGGCGGCCCGGCAATCAGCGAGCATATACGCGAAATACTGATATCCCCGGAAAATTCGCAAATGTGCAATGAAGCCGAATGCCTCCTCTACCTGGCCGCCCGCGCCCAGCATATCCGCGAAACGATCAAACCGGCGATTGACAGAGGTGAGATAGTTCTGTGTGATCGATTCGAGCAGGCGACATTCGCATATCAGGGCGGCGGCAGAGGTCTCGATATCGATTTTCTCCGCGCCGTCAATAACTTCGCGACAAACGGAATAACGCCGGATATCACATTCATCTTCGACATATCCGTAGAGCTGTCAATGGAACGCTTAGGTAAAATCGGCAAAGGGAAAGACAGAATAGAGAGCGCCGGTTCAAAATTCTTTGAACGCGTCAGGTCAGGCTACCTGAAAGCCGCAAGCAACAACCCGGAGAAAATCAAGCTGCTTGATGGTTCCAAAGAACCAGACGAGCTTACGGAAATCGTTCTTGAGATGATAGAGGAAAGCTTTTAAGGGTTTTGGCCTCTTCTCCCGGAAAATAAAAAAATAAATTCAAAAAAAATTTGTATTCCGGCGCGCGATGTATTATATTGGATTGATTATGCTGTTTTTTGTTATTTTAAGGAGAAGTAGAAATGTATTCAATTGTCGAACAGGGCGGAATGCAGTTCAGGGTGGAGCCGGGGATGAAGCTCAACATTCCCCTGATAGATGCCGACGCCGGGGCCGACCTCACCATTGAAAGGGTGCTTTTGACGGCTAACGGCAGCGATATTACTGTGGGCGCCCCCACGATAGCGGGCGCGACGGTCAGCGCGAAGATTCTGGCGCACGGCGCCGCTAAGAAGGTTATGGTCATCAAAAGAAAGCGCCGGAAAGACTACAGGCGCAAAAAAGGCCATCGCCAGCAGTACACCCGTATCGAAATCGTATCAATCAACGCGTAGAGGAGGCGTATAATGGCAACCAAAAAGGGCGGCGGTAGCAGCCGCAACGGAAGAGACAGTAATGCCAAAAGGTTGGGCGTGAAGTGCTTTGGCGGCCAAACGGTTCCTGCCGGTAGCATCATAATCCGCCAAAAAGGCACCGTAATCCACCCCGGCGCAAATGTCGGCAGGGGTTCCGATGACACACTTTTCGCGAAAATCGAAGGCATCGTGCAGTTTTCGCGCGGCGCCGGAAACCGAAAGAGGGTTAGCATCATCCCCACCGCGGCAGCAGTGTAGGGACGCGTAAGAAAATGACCATAGTCGTACCCAAAGGTTACCATGGCATAAGCGCCCTCGAAAACAGTCAGGTGCAGTGTATCACCACCGAGGACGCGCTAAGAGAGGATATCCGCGCGTTGCGTATCGGCATACTCAACATCATGCCGAAAGCCGAAACCTATGAGTTCAGCCTGTTACAACCGCTCGGCAGGTCTGTGTTGCAAATTGAGCCCGTGTGGATCCGCCTTAAAACCCATAACTACACAAGCAGCGACCAATCGCACTTAGACAAACTCTACGTTTCTTTTGAGGAAGCGGTGGAGCGGTCGCACCTCGACGGCCTCATCGTGACCGGGGCGCCGGTGGAGGAGATACCGTTTGAAGAAGTCAAATACTGGGAAGAGATCAAGCGCATACTGAAATATGCGCGTCAAAATATCGCATCAACCCTCGGCATCTGCTGGGGCGGGCTTGCGCTTGCGAAGTTTTTGGGGATAGACAAGACGGTTTACGATAAAAAGGTTTTCGGCGTTTTCCAAACAGCCAATTTGAGCAGAAATCACCGCATAACCGGCGAAATGGACGATTGGTTCTGGTGCGCTCAAAGCCGCCATTCCGGTATCAGCGACGCGGTATTGGAGTTGGAGCGCGACAAAGGCGTCGTGCAGCTATTAGCCCACTCCAGCGAAGCCGGCTACGTAATCTTTGAAAGCACCGACAACCGTTTCCTGATACACCTCGGCCACCCGGAATACGAGCCGAACCGCCTGATAGAGGAATACAGAAGAGACGTAGCAAAAGGCCGCGGAGACGTAGACCCGCCAACAAACGTCGACCTGGAAAATCCGGTAAACCTATGGCGCTCGGCCCGCACCGAGTTCTTTACACAATGGATAAAATACCTGCACGAATCAACATCATACTAATTCTATAAAACAGGTTTTGACTTAAAAAAGGCTTATATGATATATGAACCTGACAAAATGGATGAACGAACGCCTCCCGCAAATCGTCGACCGGCTTGAGGCGGACATATTGACGGGCGGCGAAGCCATGGCCGACGACGGGCTTGACCTTGCCGGGCGCAACGACATCTACGAAATTCTCGACGACATTCTTGCCGTCCTCTTTCCCGGATACTATAGCCGGGGCAAGGTAGCGCGCCCCGATACCAATTTCTTCATTTCCGACACACTGCGCCACATCAGTTTCCGTCTGAACAGGCACATAGCGGAGGTACTCGACTACCGTTGCCGCAGAAAACAGGAATGCGGCGACTGCAACTGCCAGAAGCGGGCGCAGGAGGTGGTCGTCAGCCTCATTGAATCGTTGCCGGAGATTAGGGCTACGCTAATAGAAGACATCCGCGCGGCGCACGAGGGTGATCCGGCGGCGCAATTTTTTGACGAGGTAATTCTTAGCTACCCCTGTGTGGAAGCTATCGCGACACACCGTATCGCCCATAAGCTATACACGCTCGAAGTCCCGATAATCCCGCGGATTCTATCGGAGCGCGCCCACTCGCGCACCGGCATAGACATCCATCCGGGCGCACAGATAGGCCCAAGATTTTTCATAGACCACGGCACAGGCGTAGTAATAGGCGAAACCTGCCGGATAGGCCGAAACGTGAAAATATACCAAGGGGTAACGTTAGGCGCAAAGTCGCCGTTCGACAAAGAGGGCAAGCCGAGAGTAGGCCAAAAACGCCACCCCGATATAGAAGATAACGTAATAATCTACGCCAACGCCACAATTTTAGGCGGCAATACGGTAATAGGCAAAGGAGCGGTAATAGGCGGCAACACATGGATAACCGAATCCGTGCCGCCGGGAGAATGTGTTTATAATAACCAAAGTTAGGGTTTAACCCCAAATTTTCCGTTAGGATGCTTTTTTAAAACCATTTTTTAAAAAAACATCCTAATCCTAATGGAAAATTTGAATTTATTAACCCGGCGGTAATTAACCTCAATTATCTATCGAGTTTGGCTTTGTTTTTTGGGGACGCGGGGCTCGAAGTTTCCTCTTTCAATCAAACGGCAGGATGTACACTGTACATCCTCACTCACTTCGGGCATAGTTTATCATCCGTAACGCCCCGATAACGTAGCCCCCTGCGGTCCCCCATAAGCGGCGACCGCTTACGGGGGACATGTGGGCATACTATCGGGGTAAAATGTTAAAATCAAAAAC
>JAITUP010000253.1 GCA_031286265.1 Chitinispirillales bacterium
GGGCAGAAAGGAGGCCTATCTAAGAACAGCCAAAACAATGAAGGCAAAAGGTATAGACCTAAGTACCATAGCCGAAGTAACTAATCTCTCGGTCGAGGATATCTTGAAATTGTAGGGAAACAAACGGAAGGAATCCAAGATTCTTTGTACGGATTACCGATCTGAACATTGCCCTATCCATTCAAACGACCCTTTGTTGTCCCAAACATTACGGAGCGGTATCAGGGGGTGAGGCGACACATTTTAAAAAAAAGTTTTAAAAAAAGATTTTAAAGATTTTGGTTTTATTGTTTTTGAATTTAATGTGATGTGATGTTAAACAGCTACATCCAGTTTTATATTATATTATGATCAGCGAGGCCGCATATCACCATGTCAACATCAATACCATTAATCGAATCGCTGTACGAGTCCAACTTTCGCCGTAAGTCGGACTCCGTTTTCCGTCGTGTGCCGGCTTATGTGTGCGATTCGTGTCTAAATTTTTCCGGCAACAGTTATCTTGCGCTCCAAGACTGTCGTGAGGTTATTGATGAGGCCGCGCGTCTTAGTGGCGATATTTTTTCCGGCAACATGGCATCGCGGCTGATATCGCAGTCGTCTCCGTTGTATGATTTGCTGGAGAGCGAGCTGGCCGATTGGAAAAAATGCGAGTCCGCGTTGGTTTTCAATTCGGGTTACGCGGCGAATGTGGGTATTATTCAGGCGATTTGCGACAGACATACCGATATATTTTGCGATAGGTTGAACCACGCGTCTATACTGAACGGTTCTCTTTTGTCCGGTGCGCGTCTTTTGCGGTATCGTCATAACGACATGGGGCATTTGGAGGAGCTTTTGCACAATTCGTCGTCGCGCCACAGGCTTATAGTTACCGACACCGTATTTAGCATGGATGGCGATTGTGCTCCGCTTGCTGATATTTGTGAATTGGGGGAGCGTTATCGGTGCGCGGTTATGGTTGACGAGGCCCACGCGGCGGGTATTTTCGGCGATAGCGCGAGCGGATTGGTTGAGGATGCGGGTGTTGAGAGTGCGGTGCATATTCGTATGGGAACGCTTAGCAAAGCGGTTGCCGGGCTTGGCGGTTTTTTTGCGGGGAGTGCTGAGATACGGGATTATTTGGTGAACAACGCTTCTTCGTTTATTTATTCTACCGGTTTACCGCATTCTATTCTCGCTTTTAATTTGGCGGCCGTGCGGTACATCAGGAAAAATCCGCATCTTGGGAAGCGGTTGCTTGACAAGGCGGTAAAATTGCGCGAGGCGTTTGTATCTATCGGATTGGATTGTATGAATAGCACGACGCAGATAGTGCCGGTATTGGCCGGTAGCGCGGAGCGCGCGCTTGAGTTATCGTCATTTTTGAAGACGCACGGTATATCAGCCCCGGCAATCCGCACGCCCACCGTGCCCAAGGGAACGGATCGTATCAGGTTTTCGGTTCATTTGGGGATTGAGGATGATGATGTAGAATCGGTATTTCAAATTATGCGCAAAATTATTGCCAACATCCACCCAACCCCGCCGGCCTGATTTGCGCGGATGACGCTTCTTTTGAATTTTATGTTTTTGAAAATTTTTAGCGCTCCCAAAGACAGGCCGTATGCCGCGCCTACCCCGCCCGCTCCAATCCATCCAAAAAGTACTCCCGCCGGAAACATCAGCGTAATGGCAATTAGCGTATAGTACATGAATCCAAAACGATACAGATAATAATCAAAAACAAATTTGCGAAATTTCGTCGGCCGTTCCCCGATAAAACGCAAAAATCTCATGCCTTCCCGCATCGTCCGGTTTTTAAACTGTTTGTTCATCATAAAATTGCTCATCACATCCGTCCACCCGCTTCGCTGTACATAATCCGCGAAAAGGGGCAGGCTATATTTTGTGCGTCCCTGCTCGAGCAGTATTTCGATCATCGGCGGCAGGAGTTCTTTTTCCGACGGCATGCTTTTGTGAGCGAGGCGCAGGTATCGGAAAGCTTGCAGGTTCTGTTTTTTCTCACGATAGTAGTCGGCCATGAACCAGTAGTCTTCCGTACAGTACGGATATTCGATTTCTATCACTTTGTTGATGATTTCTATCATCCGCTCGTATTGTAGCGCCGCGCGGAGGTGCCTGTAGTGGTCTCTCAATATGCCCGCGTTTTCCGGATCAAGCGATATCGCTTGCTCGAATAGCGCTTCAGCGTCTTCAAAATTGCCGCTTTCGGAAACGGCGATGGCCGCAACTCTGTAGCATTCGGCATCGAGCGGGGCGATTGCCATCGCTTTGCCGGCATTATCGGCGGCCTCGCTGAGGTTATCGGTATTGAGATTGACGTATGCGAGGTCGATGTAGCCGAGCGGCGAGTTTGGATATAGCGACACGGAGTGTTTTGCCAGCGCTTCGGCCTTGTCGAATTGTCCCATTTGTGAGAGGCAGTATATGAGTTTTGATATATGCCGGATATTTTTTGGCGATTCTCCGAGCGCTTCCTCGTATAGCCTTGCGGCTTCTTCCGGTTTGCCTGTGAAAATGAGGTGATCGGCATACAGGTCACGCGCTTCTTCAAACGTGGGGCTGAGCATCAGCGCGGCCTTGTAGCAAGCTTCGGCTTCTTCGAAACGTCCGAGGCGGTCAAACGCGATTCCCGCGTTGCGGTAGGTATCGGGATTGTTTGAGTTAATCGCCTGCGCCCGCTCGAAGCAGGCGATGGCTTTTTCGGGAGCGTTGGCTTCGGTGTGATACCAGATGAGCGCGGAGAGGATCAGTTCGTTTTCGGGATGGAGTTCTTCGGCTTTCAGAAGAAAGCGGCCGCCTCGTTTCACTTGGCCCATCATGGCGTATGCGTAGAAGATTCCAAGCATACAATCGGCGTTATCGCGTTCGATTCGCAGGCCTTTTAAGAGATGTGGGATTGCCTCGCGCGGTCTGTTTTGATCGGTGAATATGCGCGAGCGCAGGAAGTGGTATTCCCAGTCGCTCTGAAAAATCGTCTCGTATTTATCAAGCAGCGCTTCGGCTTCTTCGAAGAATCCAAGGTCCAAAAAATCCTGCACATTATCAAGCAGGTCAGGCAGATCAAGCCAGTCGTCGGTAATCATGGCCGCCCCTTTGCCGCGGGCGCGCTATCGCCGGATGCTTCGATAATTGCTGCCGGATATCTCGTTTTGAATAGCTTGTCGATTATCCCGACAACTACAAAACCGCCAAAAAACGCGGCGGCGACGGTGATAAACGCTTTTGGCGATTCAATGGAATGCGGCGCGTTTATGAACCAAAGCAGTAGCGCGGTTATCGCGAAAGTTATCGGCAAGCCGAATACCAGCAGGCTCACCAAATTAGGCTCCGGGATAAACCGGCTAAAACGCACGAGGTCGCCGGGTTTAAAACAGTTGACGCCGCTTACCTGAATATAAAATCTGCCCATATATCCGTCTGCAATCGCATCCGCGGAGAAACACCCCCCACAGCTACCGCCCCCGCATCCGCCCTTCCCGCATCCCTTTTTGGGCGAAGCGGGTTTGGTGTCGGCATCGATGGGCGCGATAAGCACCCGGTTTTTATCGGTCGCGCAGACGACGCCGTCGCCAGACACTTCTTTTATCAATCGGGGCATCATGGCATGAAAATAATATAGTTTAATTTAGAATCAAAATCTTTAAGTCTTTAAAACCTTTTAAATTTAAAATTGCATTTTCAATCAAAAACATTTTATATTTATCGTATATGAATCCCAAGGCCAAAATCACCGGCAATCAAAAAAGCGCGGGCGGAACGGCAATGCTCGTCAAGATCGCCTATCGCAACATCTGGCGGAACAAACGGCGCACCGCGTTTTGCTTTACCGCGGTAGGGATTGCCGTGTTCTTCATTGCCGTATATTCCGGCTACATCGGCGGAATGATAAAGGGCATACGTGACATCGTGCAGGTGTTTGACCTCGGGCATGTACGGGTTATCTCCGAAACGTATGAAGCGGAAAGCGAGTACATGCCCGTGCAATACCCTGTCGCCGACGGCAAAGACTGGAAGGAAATGGCCGAGTCAATCAAAAAAATTCCCGGTGTCCGCGCGGTTTTCCCACGGATTAACACAATGGCGACGCTGCAGGAAAGCACAATAAAACACGCCGTCCTCTGGGGGCTTAATATCGAAGACGAAATGGCGGCCAACAATTTCAACCTTACAAACCGCGACAACGGTCTGATCGAGGGACGCTACCCCGCGCCGGGCGCCAACGAATGCGCCATCGGGCATGTCTTCGCCGAAAAATCCGGGCTTAGAATCGGCGACAGAATCCCGCTAAAAACCGTGTCCGCTCAGTTTTCAGACAGAATGTGGAGCCCCGTAATAACGGGCATTTTTAATTACGATTATATCAGGTTTGACGAGGGTTTTATCATCGTGGATTTTGAGCGGTTGCAACGGCTGCTTGTTATGGGGGAAGGAACGCAGCAGCTCATCGTTTTCGCGGATGAAGACGGGCAAAGCGGCGCCATCGCGGCCCGGGTGCAAAACATTTTAGGTGAAGGAAATATCGTTACGGAATGGCGGGATAATTACTGGGTAGCCGTAATGGAATCCATCACGCCGATATACACCGCCATGTTCCTGATTTTCCTGATGGTGGCAAGTTTTTTAATCATCAATACCGTAGTGATGATAATCCATGAGCGGATAAAAGAGATAGGTATGATGGGCTGTCTCGGCATGACGAGGCGTGAAATCGTAACCGTATTTTTCTTCGAGTCCCTCTTCCTCGCCGCCTTCGGCGCCCTTGCCGGCGTACTCGTCGGCGGAGTGATAACATTTTTGGGCGCGTACTATCCCATACGCCTCGGAGACTTATACGGAAACACATTCAGCGAAATACCAATGAGCAACGCCGTCTTTACGGAGTTCAGCCTCATAAAACTTTTTCAGGCATGGCTGATGGGCGTGGTAATAGCCTCGCTTTTCACACTAATACCGTCGCTAAGAAGCGCTTTCGTGGAGCCGGTTGAGGCGCTCAGAAGATAGTATTGTTTTTTGATTTGGAATTAAATCAATCCCGGCAAACGTGCATAATAAACGCCGCTCCGAGCGCCGCTATTGCCACCCATGACAACCACTGAGTTTTCAGCATCGCCATCCAGTATTCCCTGCTAAACAGCGAAAAATCACCGCCGAACGCGCCGACGTGTCGCCTGTCGTCGGGGCTGCGTCTGTTTACGATCCTGCGATTCTCGTCCTCTTCGGTGATTTTTTCCGTGGCCGGGAGAATGGCTTGGACGTGGACGGTGGGCGGGTCGCCGCGGTCGAGCGGGTCTACCCTGTCGAGATGCTCAAGCAACTCCTCCGCCGACGCGTATCGCTCCCGTTTGTCCTTTTTGAGCGCCTTTTGCACGATGAGATCGAGCATTTTTGGCATATCCTTGCGCTTCAGGGACGGAGGGGAGGGCGTTTCATGCACCTGTTTGTAGGCCACGGCCATTGAATTATTCGCGGTAAACGGCGGCTTGCCGGTCAGCATCTCGTACATCAGGATTCCGAGAGAATAGATGTCGGTCTGCGCGTCTATTTTTTTGCCCTGCGCCTGTTCGGGAGACATGTACTCCGGTGTGCCGATGGTTGAGCCGGTCATGGTTAGATCGGTCTTGTCGGTCAGTTTGGCTATTCCGAAATCGGTGATGTTGATGTTCTTTTTTTTGTCTATCAGTATGTTTTGCGGCTTGATGTCGCGGTGAACGATATCGTGCCCGTGCGCGTAGTGCAGACCGCGGCATATCTGCTTTGAGAAGTCTATTATGTCGGTAATGGGGATACGCTTGTGGTCGGCTATGTATCTGCTCAGATCCATGCCGTCGACATATTGCATGGCTATAAAGCGATATCCCTCGGTATCGCCGTATTCGTATATACTGACGATATTCCGATGTTTGAGTTTTGTAATTGCCTCGGCTTCTATCTCAAACCGCTTCGCTTCTTCGTCGTCCCGCGAGAACTGCGGCGGCAGTACCTTGAGCGCCACAATACGGTCGAAAAGCGTTTTATGCTGGGCCTTGTAGATATCGCCCATACCGCCCCTGCCGATTTTCCCGATAATCTTGTAGTTGCCGATATACTGCGGCATTTTAGTAGTAATTTTATCTTGCGACATTATATCGTATGCTCCTTAAACAATGCCGCCCTTGCGGTTGGGCGCGTTGTGTACAATATAATATCCGGCAAAACGAATTCGATGTGTTTATTTTAGAGAGATTAAAATTAAAGCCAAATTTTGAATGGGGAGGGCGATGTTCATTCGGACGTGGTTGGAGGTTAAGTTTTTTTTAAAAAACCTTTTTTTAAAAAGGTCCGCCTAACCCCCCGATACCGCTCCGTAATGTTTGGGACAACAAAGGGTTGTTTGAACGGATAGGGCGATGTTCATTCTTGCATTGCGTGTTTTTAGGCTATCGGTAGAACTTCCGTCATCGCGAGCGAAAGTCTTTAAAATCAAAGTCTTTAAAATCAAATTCTTTTTTGGTGACAGGGGCTCAAAGTTCCCTCTCTCAATCAAACGGCAGGGTGTACACTGTACACCCTCACTCACTTCGGGCATAGTTTATCTCCCGTAACGCCCCCATGTTAAGTTAAAACCAAGGGGCTGTCTCAAAAGCCGTCATTGCGA
>JAITUP010000011.1 GCA_031286265.1 Chitinispirillales bacterium
GCGGGTCAAGCCCGCAATGACGGCTTTTGAGACAGCCCCACCTTAAAACCAGAACCCTAAAATCAAAGAACGGCCCCTCCTTTTTTCGTTTGAAATCTGTCCATTTATACCCACTCTAAGTGACCTGAAATAGAGCAAATTTTGATGGAAAAATGATAAAAATTTGTAAAGCTGATAAAAAGGATAAAGCATAAATAAAAACGCCCATATCGCGGGAAAAAACGCGAAACGGGCGGGAATAAGGCTCAAGGTTTTTTGGGGGTACTCTATATGTAGTATATAGGTATGCTTGTAGTATGTAGGTTTGTATATAGGATAGTATGTAATATATCGGGGGGGGGGGGGGGGGGGGGGGTTTTTCGAGAGGGGAGAAACTGTTGTTTTGGGGGGGTCCTTTTATTTTATTTGTATGGTTTGTTGAGTGAAGGGGGGGTTGTCTTCTTGGGGTTACTTTAAATGTATGGGGGGGGGGGGGGGGCAGTTTTGTCAAGTGCAAAAAACGCCGTTTTTAGGGCATTAGAGGCCGTTTTTAGGGCAAAAATGGCCGTTGCGACAAAAGCACAATATATAATTATTGGCGACATGTCAGTCAACACTAAGATAGTTTGCTCCATAATCATAGTAAATTTATATTTTCACATTACCCTTTTGTGCCTACGGCGGCACAGTCATTGAAAGATGATATTTGGTTTATCGAAAATGCAAAAAATATTATTTTTTTTAGACCTTTGATTTCGTCTGGGTAATATGGGCAGTTAATTTTAAAAAAACTTTTTTTTAAAATGTGTCGCCTAACCCCCTGATACCGCTCCGTAATGTTTGGGACAACAAAGGGTCGTTTGAATGGATAGGGCGATGTCCTTCCATGCGCAGTTGGGATGCAAGGATTACAAACCACATCCCCCGTAATCGGTTTTAGGTTATGGGTTTTAGCGTAGGTCGGTTTTAGGACGGGGCGTTGCGGGGTGTCCCCGCTCTGGGGGTAGCGGAATAAAAATATTGGCAAAGCCAATATTTTTATGGAGCGAGGGGGATTTGTTCCCCCCTTAAAATATGTTTTGACTTTGACTTTGACGTTGACGTTGACTTTGATGTCTGCTATAAATGTTTTGGAATCAATAAAGTCAAATGCGAGGAGTGAACAGGGTCGCTGACATCAAAACCGCGTTTTCGCCGTCTCGATAGTATCTTTTTCTGACGCCATAGCTGGTAAATCCGCATTTTTCGTATGCCTTGATTGCCGGGATGTTCGACTCCCGTACTTCGAGATAGGCGTGGCTTGCGCCTTCTGCCGCGGCTTTGGCGAGGGCGTGGTTTATCAGCATCGGCCCCAGTCCTCTCCCCTGATAATCGGGATGGATGGCGATGTTGTTTATCTGTATCTCCTCCAAAATCGACGCGATACAGGCAAAACCGATAATTTTGCCGTTTTGCGGTTGTTCCATTGTCAAAAACATGGAATTTGGGTTTGCCAGTTCGGCCGCCAGCCCCGCGTAGGTCCACGGGCTTTGGTTGCATTCCAGTTCTATGGAATAGATTTGGCCGATGTCTTCCGGGTCGGCTGGCCTGATTATTATGTTAGTATTATCGCTCATTTGGGTGGGTTCGGGTTTGTTTTTTCAGAATATAATATGCCGAAGCCGTGTTAAAAAAATATTTTTTTATTGTATTGCATTTTGAAAACCCAATTATTATATTGTAACCATGTATACCGGCTTACGCTACACCCCGGCTAATAAACGGAGGCGCAGTTATTATGGACAAATTGGGTTCCTACAAGAACGTATTCGACGATAAACAGGAATTCGAGAAGCTGCACGACTTGATTATCGGCGCCGTGCAGGAATTTTCAGTCTACCGCGACGGTAGCCTGACCTACGGTGAAATTATGTACGTTATGGAGTGTATTCTCGATAATATGCGCGGGACGTCGGAAAAGGACGCCGCCGATGTGATACCGAACATACAATCGCCGACTTTTACAGCGCTCATGGCTATAACGGCGCGGCTTGTCGAGACTATGATGAAAAAAGGGTATTTTGGGTCGGCGGAAGAAGTTTTCATACTTCATGGGGAGCGGTAGAGCGTGAGCGTAACGTTTCCATATACCATAACAATCAAATTTCCGAGCGATCTCACGGTGATTCCGCCGGTGCGCAAGTTCATATCGGAGGCGTTGCAGGTGTCCGGGTTCAGCACCAAGTTCGCGTTCAGAACCGAGATAATAGTAGACGCGATATGCAACAACGCCATAGCCTATGGCAGCGCGGGGAACGCGGACAGCGAGGTGTCGGTATCGTGCGAGATATGCGCGGACTGTGTAGAGATTGCCGTTAAGGACAGGGGCGGCTCCGCGGCAAACGTAGAGCGGCTCAGAGAAGCCATCCGCAGAAGCCGGCTCGAATCGCCGACTAAGGAGCTTGAAGAAGACACCGGAATGGGCCTCGAAATCGTAAAGTTGCTGTCCGAAGCGATAGAGCTGAGTGTCGATGAAAATAATTTGACGTCGATAAACGTTATCAGTCGTCGTGAAGACGGGTAAAATTTGCAGAGTCACTGAACCGAAAATTATGAATATCCGGTTCACAAAGATGGGTTACACAAGGGGTACGATAAGATCGTGAAAAATGATAACTTGGTAACGGAGACATCGTCCGACGGCGGTTCCGCGGAAGGGGCCAAGGCGATAACCGTCACCTTTCCGCCGTTTTTGAAGCTCGTTCCGCCTGTCCGCCAGCTTGCCTCGCGGTTTGCGCGATTGGGCGGATACTCGACGAAAGACGCGTTTCGAATTGAAACCATCGTAGACGAGGTGTGCAACAACGCTGTAGATCACGGCCAAAGCGGTGTGGAAAGCAAGGTCGAGATGCACATGGCTGTGGATAGGGAGAAAGCCGATATAAGCGTGACTAATCAGAGCGACCCGAAAAAGGTGGCCGTGCTGAAAGAGCTTGTCGGCCGCATCGGTCAAGCCAATCATGTGGGTAACGACGACCGAAGAGGCAGGGGGCTTGCGCTGATACGGATGCTGTCAAGCAATATGGATGTCAATATTACCGACCACGGTACAAGCGTACACGTAACAAAATTAAGAGAGGGATAACGTAATATGGAAACACAGATCCAAATTACCTGTGAGGAGATACCCGGAAAAGCCAACGCGCGAATCGTTCGGTTTACCGGCGACTTGGACGCTACCAATGTCGATTTCACGACGGAGCAGATATTTAGCTACTTCGGCGACGGCATAATCCGAATTATCGCCGACTTCAAGCAAATGCGCTACGTGAACAGCACGGGGCTTGGCATCTTGCTGCACTTCAACAAGTCAGCCAAGGAGAAAGGCGGTTGCTTCAAGATCGTCAACCTGAACGAAAACGTATACGAAATCATAGAGATCATTGGCGCCGCGTCGCTCCTCGACATATACGAAGAGATGAGCGAAGCGCTCGCGTCGCTGGAATGATTGGAGCAAAACTTATCCATGAAACGTAAAATAGTTACCAAAATAGTCGTTTGCCTGTTCCTGACCGCGCTCGCGTTCGGAGTGTATCAGTGTCAGGGAAGAGGCGCCAAGATTACGGAAGATTCAATAGTTCGGGTCGGCAGAACCATCCTCGACGACGATACGTTCAAGGCGTTCCAAGGGGCTGTCCGCGCATACCCCGCGGCGCTGCCGCACTACTTCCCCGGCCAGCGCCAACTCGTAAGCTTCATGGTAGAAAGCGAGGCTGTCTATCAGTACGCAAGCGCGGAAGCGAGAGCAAAAGTACGTGCCGTTCACGAAAGCATGGAATCAAGCTTAGACTGGAAATGGAAGAAAAGATTTTACGCCTCGATACTGTTCAGAGAGCACCTGAGAACCAACTTGGAATTTACCGATGCCGAACTCAAGGCGCACTACAAAAGTAATCCCGAGGCATACAGGACAATCGTGACGGATATGAGCGGCAACCCCCATAGAGACGCAAGCGGTCGGCGCACAGACTCAACTTTTATCCCGGCATTCGAAGATATTAAGAGGCGGGTTGCGAACAACCTTTTTTATGAAAAATACAAACCCGATTCCGCGTTTCTCACGATGCTCAGACAGCAGTTCCACGCCAGCCATCTCGACAGCGCGGCGATACGCGCCCATTGGATACGCAGCGTCAGCTCCGTCCCCGCCGCGTCGCATTTTTATACGCGCCGGTTTTTTTATGAGCAAACAGGCGAAGTCTATAACGAAGACGAACAGCAACTTCTCGGCGATTACAGGCCTCTGTCGCAAGACGATCTCGAAGTAATCCGCTCGTGGCTTCCGGAGGGTCATCCCGACGGTCGCGGCGGTATGCCTGCGAGAGAACTTTTGGAATACCTTTATCAGTGGAAAGTTTTCGCGGAACGCGCCGAAAAGATGAGGTTGACTTCCGGGCCTGAACACAAAAACACGCTTCATTGGGCGATGCGTATAGAGTTTGCCCTAAGCTACCTGAACGAAGCGGTATTGCCGGATTCGGAGCCGGAATTTTCAAGCGCCGATACGACCCTTGCGGAACTCATACGGAGTGACCAGACAAGGCCGAGGAGTATATCGCACGAGCTCGATAACATTGGCAGAATCCGGGTTGGCGCTGTTGTCGACAGCGCGATGCACGCCATCCGCCGGCGCGTGGGAGTAACCTTTTTCCGGGACGATCCCGAATACAGCGACCATAGAGACGGCAATCCCGTCGCCCTTTTTGCCGAAGCGGATTCTCTGAAAGAGGCCGCCCTTACCTTATCGGATGATGCCGCAAAAGCCGTTATGGACGAGGCGGAAAGGCTGTTCCGTATTTTGGCCACATACTTCGCGTTTACCGACGAGGGACGCAAGGCAATGGGTGAACTCGCAAGCATGCAACTTGAAAAATTTAGCGTAGAAGAGCAAAATTGGCAATTTTCAACGGCGATAGATCTCTACCGCAGAGCGCAAATTTTAGAAACCGATATCGAAGACCTGTGCGGCCATCATTTTCTGGTCGGCTTTGCCTACGAAGAATACCGCGAAAATCTTTCAGCCGCCGAGGCAAACTATAAATGGATCCTGCGCCACGCTCCAAACTGTACGCTTGCATCCGATGCCGAATTTGTGATACAAAATCTCGGCGAGCCGATGATGAGTATAGAAGAAATCCGCGGGCAATCGCTACGCCAAGGCAGAAAAGTTGATTTTGAGGAAGAACCCGCGTCAAATGAGGGCGGGGGCGCGAATTAAAGTCGCGCCCTAACTCCCTAATCCAATATGATAAGACCAAAGCAAAAAATCCGTGCAAAACGTAATCGAACTTTGGCGCTGTCAGAAGATGAAACGATTTTTTTTAGAAAAAAACTACACTCCGCCGATGATTCCTTATCTGTCAAAAATATCTTGAACAAGATTATATGCGCCAATTTATTTGATGTCTTAGATAAGCTGCCAAAAAACTTTGTCGACCTGCTGATTATTGACCCGCCGTATAATTTGGATAAAAATTTTGGAAAAATGAAATTTTCAAAAATGAACGATGAAAAATATTTTGATTATTTAGATTGCTGGTTTCCCAAAATTTTGCAAACGCTCAAAAAAAACGGCTCGGTTTATATCTGCGGCGACTGGAAATGCTCCGCCGCGCTATATAAAATAATGGCGAAATATACGATTGTAAAAAACCGTATTTCATGGCAAAGAGAAAAAGGGCGCGGCGCAAAAACCAACTGGAAAAACGCAATGGAAGACATCTGGTTCGGCACAATGAGCAACGATTATTATTTTGACGTGGAGGCGGTAAAACAAAAACGAAAAGTTATCGCCCCGTATCGCAAAGACGGAAAACCAAAAGACTGGGAAGAAACGGGAAGCGGAAATTTCCGCCTCACCCATCCGAGTAATTTTTGGGACGACATTTCTATCCCGTATTGGAGTATGCCTGAAAATACCGATCATCCAACACAGAAACCCGAAAAACTTATCGCGAAATTAATTCTGGCGAGCTGTCCGCCAAACGGAGTGGTGTTCGATCCGTTTTCCGGTAGCGGAACGACCGCGGTTGTCGCAAAAAAAACAGGCAGGAAATTTGTGGGAATAGAAATAAACGAAGAGTATTGCTGCTGGGCGGAAAAACGATTGTCTATGGCCGATCACAACAAAAATATTCAAGGATATTGCGACGGTGTTTTTTGGGAGAGAAACACCGCAAACTTGCAATCAAAATTCTAATCAAAATCAAAGTCCCTATTCGCACAACTCCTGAAATTTGCAGTTACGGCACATCGTCGGCGACGGCGATCGTTCAAATTTTGATATGTCATGCGGAATATTCTGCTCAACATTTTTACAATACGCATACATCATTTCGGTCTGTTCCTTAATCCTCTGAAAGAAAATCTCCGGTTCCTGTTCGCCAACCGAAATTTCAAGTTCGTCGTATTGCGGGTAGAGATAGACGATTTTTGGGTATATGCGATTCCAAGGTATGGAAAAATTACTGTTAGCCGCAACCGCATATCCCATAAGCTGCGCCGCATGTTTTGCGGGGTCCTTTGCCCCCGTCTTCCAGTCCAATATATAAACTTCATCTTCTACCGGAAATAAAAAATCCATCTTGCAATAGGCTTTGAGCCCGTTTAACCGCGTTTCCCCATAACCCGGAGGCTCGATCATCCACCCGGTTTTATTGATAAGCGCTCTCATATACAGCCAGTTGAAACACGGGCCGCCAAGAAAATTTTCAAGACAAACGCGCACTTTTTCAGATGCCGCCTGAAAATCAAGTTCGGCTGTCTGGTTATAGTAGATTTCAATGAATGTCTTGCTGGAAAAATATTCACGAAGCTTGTCATCGGCAAATTTTAAAAACTTCCCTTCATCAATCGTGCTGTCCGATTTTTGTAGCCGCGCCAATAGCGCCTCCATGCAATCATGCACCGCGCTGCCCACTTCAAGCGGCACGGTCGTCAATTCCTTGAGCTTTGTTATCTTATAAATGGGAACGCCCCGGACATACTTGGAGTAGTACTGATAAAAATATTGACGCTTGCATTTATCAAACGTCTCAAACCGGCTGATAGACCAGCCGAGAATCGGAGTAAACGGATATTCGGGAAATTTTAGCATCATAATTTTTTTCCCCGCCAGGCATCAAACCGGCTCCAAAATCGTGCCCTTGATTGATGTTCAAGTGATGAGTAGATGACGGGTTCTTCCACAAAATCGAATGTTCGGCTAAATTCCGCCGCTTGTTTTTTCTGCATCGGCCGCGATAGCTTGTCGCCCTTGGTCAGCACCGGCAGAACCGGCCTCCCGATTTCTTTCAGCCACTCATCCGCCTCAATATCCGCAGAAACGCCGGGATGCCGGATATCGAGCAACCATATCACCCCTGCCAGATTTTCCCGTTTGCGGCAGTAGTCGTTAATCAATTTGCCCCATCGATCCTTCTCCGCGATAGAGGCTTTGGCATATCCATATCCCGGCAGATCGACCCAAAAAAGTTCGTTGTCAAGCCGATAGAGATTGGCTAATGTAGTTTTCCCCGGCCTTTTCGACACGCGGGCAAGCGTCCCGGAAGCTAACGCGTGGTTGATAAATGTCGATTTCCCCACATTCGACCGCCCCAAAACGGCATATTCTTTTCCCGTCGATCTTGGCAGTTCCTTAAAGAATGCCGCCGACTGCACAAATTGCACGGAGTATTTTTTTTGCGTTTCGTTCATTTTTTGTTTACGTTTTATGCCCGTCATAATATAGTTTATGTGTTTATGGTATCGGCGGAAAATTATTGATTTTACAACTGTTTATCTCGGCATAAATAAGCCGATTAAATGTTGTATGGTAGTTCCACTTTAAAATAGCGCCCACATTGCCCAACGACTGCACGTTACTCCGTGATGTCGCCGGACAACGCGGGTGCAATTTTAAAGTGGAATAAGTATACCCGCATTTATTTCGATACCACCAAAGAAAGGTTTTTGTTTATTATGGACATCCAAACTGCTATTAAGCGCATCACGACAGGCCAAAACCTTACCGTCGCGGAAGCCTCGGGCGTATTCTCCGCCATCATGGACGGCCTCACGACAGATGCTCAGATTGCCGCGTTCATTGTCGCGTTGCGGATGAAGGGCGAGACGGCCGACGAGATTACCGGTGCGGCGTATGTGATGCGCGATAGGGCAGTGCGCATCCACTCAAACGCCCGGCAGAACCTTATCGACACGTGCGGGACGGGCGGTGATGGCGCCGCCACTTTCAACATCTCCACGGCGGCTGCCATAGTGGCGGCGGGTGCGGGTACCAAGGTGGCAAAACACGGCAATCGCTCGGTGTCGAGCCGCAGCGGCAGCGCCGACGTACTCGAAAGCCTTGGGGTCAACATCAATCTGAGCGCGGAGCAAATCAGCGTATGTTTGCGTGAGCTTGGGATTGGCTTTCTTTTTGCTCCCATGCTCCATACGGCAATGAAACATGCTGCCGCGGCGCGTAAACAAATCGGCATCAGGACGTTGTTCAACATTTTGGGTCCGCTCACAAATCCGGCAAGAACGACAAGCCAATTGCTCGGTGTCTTTTCACCAAATCTCACAGAAACAATGGCGCAGGTACTCCTGAACTTGGGCAGCGACAAGGCGTTTGTCGTCTACGGTCTCGACGGGATTGATGAAATATCGATTTGCGGCCCAACCAAAATATCCGAGATCAAGGACGGAAAAATCGTCACCTATGAAATAAACCCCAGTGACTTCGGCCTCGAAAAAGCAGAATCAGGTTCAATCGCCGGAAAAGACGCAGACTACAACGCGGAGCTGATTAGGGGCATACTCAAGGGTAAAAAAGGCCCGGCAAGAGACGTAGTCGTACTAAACGCGGCGTTCGCGCTGTGCGCGGCCAATGTGGTGAAGGACCCTAAAGACGGCATCGCGGCAGCGGAAAAATCAATCGACTCCGGGGCGGCCATGGAGAAGTTGGAAAAGTTAGCGGAACTGTCGACACGGCTTGCGGATAAATAAGGGGTTAAGATTTTTTAAATCCAAATTATCTATTAAGATTGGGTTAAAAAAGGTTTTTAAAAGCATCCTATTAACCCGGCGGTAATTGACCTTAATGTCAAAATCCAAATCAAATTCAAAATCAAAATCTTTTTTTGGGGACAGGGGCTCCGCCCCCGTAACGCCCCCATTCTAAAACCGACTACGCTAAAACCCATACCCTTAAAACCATACGGGCGGGTGTAATGCTAAAGTCAAAACAAGTCGATGGGGTGGTTTTGGTTTTGATTTTAACATTTTACCCCGATAGTATGCCCACATGTCCCCCGTAAGCGGTCGCCGCTTATGGGGGACCGC
>JAITUP010000039.1 GCA_031286265.1 Chitinispirillales bacterium
TCGGTTTTAAAATGGGGGCGTTACGGGAGATAGGCTATGCTCGAAGTGAGTGAGGGTGTACAGTGTACACCCTGCACTATGATTGAAAGAGGAAACTTTGAGCCCCTGTCACCAAAAAAAGATTTTGACTTTAATGTTTTGAAGTTGATTTTAACGTTGAGATCAATTACCGCCGGGTTAATATTCGGGAATCAGCGTATTGTAACAACCTGAATCCAGCAATATGACGGTTCGCTCATATTTTTTCAGTTGTATGTTGTAAACGTAAGCATAGAATTTATAGCGATGTTCAAACACCGGTAATAATGCCGCAGTTGTATACTTCATCTTTGGGCAAATATCCTTTCGTGACAAGCGCGTGACCGTCATAGCGGTCAAAATTAATTTTTCTCAGAGCTTCCCGATCCATAGAGGTTCCATCGCCGTACGCCACCAAACACATATCGCGTGTTGACGCGGGCGAATCTCCGTCACAAAGCAAAACCCATCGACCGTCGAAATCATAATCTACATCTCTTAGCGTCATGTAGCGCTTTTCCGCAACTTCCGTTATCATTAACGCACCCTCCTTTCTCATCCATGTAAATAAATATACGCTATCTGACAATAAAAATGCAAAATAAAAAATTAAAAAGTAACACTTTTAATTGCCACAGGGATTTAACTATAGTGGGGCCTTCGGGCGCCTTATTATCAACTATTCAAAAAAGGAGCTGTAGAATGAGTGTAAGAAGTTGCATGAAACTGATTAGCGCGGCGGTTGTCGCGGTGGTTTGTTGGGCGGGAACGGCGGTGGCAACGGACGTGCAGACGCTGTTGGATCGTCTCAACGCCCTTGAGGGGCTGGAAGCGGTCGTTAACACGGCTGGAGATACCGTAACCCTAACGGGCACTAAGACGGATGCCGAGGGAATGGGGGGCGGGTGGGATCCGCATATCATTCCGGAAGGCGTTACGCTGATGTGGCAGGCGGAGTATTCGGGGGAATATCTAGATGAACATGGTGGCTATTTTCTAAATTTCCACGGTTTAGGTACGCTAAATGTGGCAGAGGGCGGAAAAATTGAGTGTTCTGGGCGTCTCAACGTTGTTGCCTCCAATCAAGACGTTACTATCATCGTCAGCGGAGGATCAATAGTAGCCAGTCTTATAGAGGGCGATAGCATCAGCGGTGCCGCTATTGATTCCTATGGAACTATTATTATTAATAGCGGAACAGTAACGGCCAACGGCGCGGCCATTGCATCCGGTGGCAGCCTTACTGTTAACGGCGGAACAATAAGCGCCAACGGATTCGATGGGAGGGCCATTTATGCCTTCGGCTCCGGTGCTACTATTACTATCAATGGCGGGACGATAATCGCCGGCGGGAAAAGGCAATGGTTTACTCCCGTTGAACTCGCCGGATCATCGGCCGGCACTATTGACGTTAGCGGCGGTGTGATATTTGGTCATGGTGACGCTGTTGTCGGCAGTAGCGGGGTCATTAAGCTGAACGCCGCTTCCACCCATTCAATAACCGGCGACGGCACAGTAATCGCATGGAACAGCGACCAGGGCGTAACGGAATATGAAAGCGGCACAAGCGACGATCTTCTTTCCAACCCCGCAAACAGCGCCGAGTGGGCCTTGTTGGAAGACGGCAGAAGCGGAATAGCCTACACCAACGGCGCTAACATCGGCTTTATAGAGGTTGACGGCGTAACGGTAACCGGCAACACAACCGCTGTCAAGGTTATCGACCGTGAAATTCCAAACAACAATAGCGATGTCGCGGTAATCACCCCCGTCACAATATCGGCAGGTGAATTTATAGCGGGCCCGAATCCGGTTGGCAGGTCGTCGGGCGGAGTGAGTTTTTATTGGAACGGCAGGCGCATTAATGACGCAGTGTTGACTGTTTTTGACGCGTCGGGCAATGTTGTCAACCGAGTAACGATATCCGACGTAGAGGCGGGTTTCAAACCAGCCCTTACTACCGCTACATCCATCGATTCCCGAGTCATCGGCACATGGGATTTGACCGACAGCCGTGGTCGTTTGGCATCGGAAGGCACGTATCTGGTGCGTGGTACGGTTACCACATCGGATGGGAAACGGGAGCGGGTGTCTGTACTGATTGGCGTTCGATAAGAACTCCTGATTTTAAGGACGGAGGCTTGTCGTTATGTTGCATCGCAGCAAAAATAGATTTGCGCAAAAATAAAAATTAAAAAAGTAACACTTTTGATTGTCTCGTGGGTTTATTGATATAAGGGGGGGCTCCGGGCGCAAAGGAGCATTTCTCGTGACCAAATGATCGGGAAAAGGCGCGGGCTTTATGTCAGCCCGCGCCTCCCTTATTATCAATATATCCAAAAGACGCGGCCATCGTCGACAAGCGGGTGTGGGAAATCGCGTCTCTTCCCACTTTTTACTACGGCCTCCTGACCTCCAGCAGATCCGTCCAGCTCTCAACCTTCCCTTTATGGTTATAGACGATAGTTCTCACCGGCCCGATTCCTCTGACGTTCCATGTTACTGTAGTGGTTATTTTCGGCCGCGCTCTGCCGACCCCTATCGCTGCTTTTTTTGTCGTCTTGTATGCCTCGAACGTCCCCGCGGGGGTTGTTATGCTTTCGACCGCGAGGCATTGATAGTCGGTAATCGCGATGTTTGTTGTGAGTTTGAAGAATACCATATCTGCGGTTATGCTCATATTCGCGTCGTTAAATCTTTGCCCGGGCGACATGTCGGACGGGATGCGTATAACATCGCCTGTTACAACTATGGCGCTGTCGCCATCGCTATGAAGCGACATGTCTACAAAATTGTGCGGGCCTACCTCTACAGCCCCGTCGACAATTCTTATCCGGTACTGCGCCTGCCCGGTTGGGCTGCGTCTTTTGTTGAACAGCTCCAAGCCGACGGTAACCGTGAAGTCGCCGTCCGCGCCCTCCACGTTTTTTATGGTCGTGTGCTGGTATCCGTTTACGTTTCTGCCCCTCTTATCCATTTCGCCGTGGATGAGCACGAGGCCTTCCTGCGTTGGGAAGAAAAAGTTTTCCGCTTGAACGGTTGACGTAACGGCCAGCAATGTTACAGCTATCACAGCGCCAATTCTTTTAATCATAGAAGACCCCTTTTGCAGTTTTACTGCGGGTGAAAATAGGCTAAGTTGTCGTTTTGTTCCAAATTGCATTTGGAGTTGTAATATAATATTTGGAGATCCTTTAAAATCATAATTTTTTAATTTGCTTTGAGGGGAATTACATATTTTATTATGCCGTCTGTGGTTGGGATTTAGGAGATGCCTTAAAAGATTAAAGCCAAAATCTTTTAAATCTTTTGGGGACGAGGCGGTATCAGTAGATTTTTAAAATCTTTATATGTGGACGGGGCTCTGCCCCGTAACGCCCCGCCATAATAGCCCCCCTGCGGTCCCCCATAAGCGGCGACCGCTTACGGGGGACATGTGGGCACTCGTTTGCAAACTTTTTTCAAACATTTCACACCTCTCCTTTTGGGGATAGATTTTGTTTAACACTACGTTTTGCCATAGTTTATCAAAGCTATATCCCGCGCAGGTCGAAAGTCAAGGGGTTTTTGAAAAAAAATAGTATTTTTTAAAAATTTGAGCCCCTGTCCTCAAAAAAAGATTTTAAAGATTTTGATTTTTATTGTTTTAATGGCTTTGACTTGACGACGGTCCTGTGTTTTTAAAAGCGCCAAAAAAACTTGCATCCCATATTCCCGTGTAGTATATTATGTGTATAATTCATATTTTCCTATAAAAGGAGGTCAAAAATGGCGGTTTTTACTGTAAACGTCTCATTTAGTGGGGCAAAAGCACTGGAGGTAGACCAATCGGCGCAGGAAGAAAAAATAAGTCGTGAGGAGTTTGTCCAAAAGGCGATTGATGTTTATTTACGGCAAAAAGCTCTGGAACATCGCGAGCATGAGGAAACGGAAAAACAAGCGGCATTTGAACGTCTTATGAATTTTCCACGGGCAAAACTTCCCGCCGATTTTGACTACAAAAAAGAACTAGCGGAGGCAAGAGATGAACGTTTTAATCGATACTGATGTTCTGATAGATTTTTTGACCGATCGCGAACCTTTTACTGTGAACGCAAAAGAGGTTATCAGGAAAGTACGTGAGAATATCATCACCGCTTATTTAGCTCCTCATAGCATCACCAACATATTTTTTATTCTGCGGAAGCTATATTCCGCCACAGAAAGAAGACAAAGCCTAATTGATTTATGTCGTTCTGTCACAGTTGCAGAGGTAAAGGCAGGTACAATTTTTAACACACTTGAAAATATGGCTATTGATGACATTGAAGATGGTTTGCAAGCAGAATGCGCCATATCTATAAACGCTGACTACATCGTTACCCGTAACATTAGAGACTACGCCAAATCAAAAGTTCCAGCCATACTTCCGGAAGAATTGTTGAAGAAGATATAAACCCAAAAATAGCCGCCCCGCGCTTTTCCGCGGTGATCGGAGCCCCCTGTTTCCTAAAAAATTTTTGAATTTAAAGTTTTTTTAATATTTTTGATTAAAAAAGTAACACTTTTAATAGACTCAAGTGTTTAACTTGTAGTAGGGTTAAAAGAAAATCAGTGATTTTCGGGAATATAGGTATATGCCGGGCGCATAAAATGGTCAATATTAACAAACAATCCAATAAAAAAGGAACTAGTAAAATGACAGTAAAAAGCTTCACAAGACTGGTTGGAGCGGCGGCAGCCGCGGCAATAATGGCGGTTGGGATGGCGGGATGCCTGCCGCATGATTGCCCCCTGCATACCCATGTTTTTGGCGAGTGGGAGGTAACGCTTGAACCGACCTGCGAGACGGAAGGAACGCGGGTAAGGTTTTGTAGCTGTGGAGATGAAGAAAGCGAAACGATAGAGAAAAAGACCGGCGCGGAGTGCGAGACTGTCATCCAAAAAACTTTTATCGATGAACGGGACGGGCAAGTTTACCGTTGGGTAGAGATTAACGGGCACAGGTGGATGGCGCAGAACCTTAACTATGCCGGGAACGGAAACCTTGGCAGATGTTACAACGACGACCCGGCGAATTGCGAAACCCTCGGGCGGCTCTACACTTGGGATATGGTGATGAACGGCGCGAAGAGTTCGGCATCGTCCCCAAGCGGCGTGCAGGGGATCTGTCCGGCGGAGTGGCATGTTCCAAGCGACGCGGAGTGGGCAGCCCTGGTGAACTTCGCCGGCGGGCCGTCATCGGCGGGGAGCAGGTTGAGGGCCGTAGACGGGTGGCCGGAGAGTGAAGGCTATATCCCCGGCACGGATGATTATGGTTTCGCGGCGTTGCCGGGCGGCAATTTTCATTATTTTCCATCCATCGGTTTTAGCAGCCTCAACCGCGGTTCCTGGTGGACTTCCACACAAGGTACAATCGTTACGGGTGACGCTTGGCATCGGACTATGATCGATACCAGCAGCGGCGTTATCAGGTGGGACAACAACAAGGGAATGATGTTTTCGCTTCGTTGCAAGTACGGCGGGCCGGATATGGTGTGGAATATTGGCGCGGTGGAGGGCGGTTTCAACGTTATCGCGACGCTGAGTCCGGGTAGCAGTACGCTTACTATCAGCGGTGTGGGGGCGATGGCTAATTTCACGATTAGCGGCGATTCAATCGTTCCATGGTACGACATGAGGAGCTCAATAACTACTGTAATCATTGAGGATGGTGTAACGTCAGTTGGAAGTTCCACGTTTTACAATCACACCAACATTACTTCGGTGACTATTGGTAACGATGTGGAATTAATTGACGTCCGTGCGTTTTCGAACACCCGCCTGGCTTCCGTAACCATCCCCAATAGTGTGACGACACTTAGAAATTCGGCGTTTAGTAACACCAGCTTGACCACCGTGACTATCCCCGCCAGCGTAACATCAATCGGAACTCAGGTGTTTTTAAGCAGCCATAACCTGACAAGTATAGAAGTGGATGAAAATAATGCCGTTTACACTTCTGTTGACGGCGTATTATTCAACAAGGGCTTGGATACTTTAATAACATATCCTGCCGGTAGGAGAGATACAACGTATATCATTCCCCATACTGTGACGGTAATCGGAGGGTCTGCGTTTAACAGCAACCGTAATCTGACTTCCATGAATATCCCAAGCGGAGTGAGAACAATCGGTGATCTTTCGTTTAGCAATACCAGCTATTTAACTTCCGTAACCATTCCCAGCACTGTAACATCAATTCGGAGTTACGCGTTTAGCGGCTCCGGACTGACTTCCGTAGAGATTCCCAATAGCATGACAAGTATTACGGCCGCAACGTTTGCCAGAAACGTTAACCTGGCTTCCGTAATCATTCCCGCCAGTGTAACAACTATCGGTCGGGAAGTGTTTGAGGGTTGCCGCAACCTTACCTCCATTACGGTTTTACGGCTTACACCGCCTTCCGTTGAAAACGCAACCACTTTCGCCGGCGTAGACAAATCAACCGCCTGTCTCTACGTCCACGAAAGCAGCATCGAAGCCTACCGTGAAGCCGATATCTGGGGTGAATTTGCGTGTATCGAAGCCGCTCCTGACTATATGTTTTAGAATGGGGGGCGTTACGGATGATAAACTATGCTCGAAGTGAGTGAGGATGTACAGTGTACATCCTGCCGTTTGATTGAAAGAAGAAACTACGAGCCCCGTCCCCAAAAAACAAAGCCAAACTCAATAGATAATTGAGGTTAATTACCGCCGGGTTAATATAACAAGGGGTCAGACGGACCTTTTTAAAAAAAAGGTTAAAAATGCTCCCTCAAAAACTCCAAATCCAACTGCGGATAAACCGGATATTTATCTAATAACACCTTAACTCTCGCCCTCGCCTCATCTCCGGCAACCCCATCAACCGCATACTTCGCCAAACTCGGTTTTCCTGCGTTGGCTCCAGCCGTTATTGTTTCCGGTTTTGTATTTGAGATAACGAGTTTCAATATCGCCGCGATTTCTTTCATTTCGTCGACGCCCATTCCCAACGTAGTGGTAGCCGGTGTTCCAAGCCGGAGACCGCTTGTGTACCACGGGCCGTTTTTGTCATAAGGTAACGAATTGCGGTTTAGCGTGATCCCGCAGTCTCTTAGCGCGCTTTCGGCCTGGCGCCCCGTCAATCCAAACGGGGTAACGTCTATCAAGAACAGATGATTATCCGTGCCGCCTGTGGCTATTGTCATTCCCTCGTCAATACAATATTTACTGAGCGCCGCCGAATTTTCAACGATTTTTGCGGCGTAGTCCCTAAATTCCGGTTTGTTTGCTTCTGTGAAAGCCACGGCTTTGGCCGCCATGACATGGCCTAACGGCCCACCCATGACTAACGGGCAGCCCTTGTTGACGTTTTCCGCAAATTCTTCCGTGCACAGTACCATCCCGCCTCTTGGGCCGCGCAACGTCTTGTGGGTGGTTGTCGTGACTACGTGCGCGTGGGCTACCGGTTCATAATCGCCGGTGAACGCTTTTCCGGCTACTAATCCGGCAAAGTGCGCCATGTCGACCATAAACACCGCTCCGGCCTTATCGGCGATCTCCCGCATCCGCGCGAAATTGATCTTGCGCGGGTAGGCGCTATAGCCGGCTAAGAGGATTAGCGGCTTTATGTTTAGGGCGATTTTTTCTATTTCGTCATAATCGAGCAGTCCGGTTTCCCTGTTGACCCCGTATGTATAGGCATCAAACATCTGCGCCGAGACATTGTGCCTATACCCGTGCGTCAGATGGCCGCCGGAGTAATAGTCCATTCCCAACATTTTTTGGTTTCCGAGTTCCGCCCTTATCTTATTCCAGTCGTTTTGGTTGAGTTTTGCCGGGTTTGTCTCGCCGATTTTTTCGAGCGCGGGCGTTTGGACGCGCGTCGTCAGTATCGCCCAGTAGGCTATCAGGTTGGCATCGGCCCCGCTGTGCGGCTGAATATAAGCGTGTTTCGCGCCGAACAGTTTGCAGGCTTGCGCGGCCGCGTAGGACTCTATGTCGTCTATGTTTGCACAGCCGGCGTAGAACCTGTGGTTTGGGTAACCTTCGGCGTATTTGTCGGTCAGGAGGTTGCCCATCGCTAACTGGGTAGGCATTGAGCAATAGTTCTCGCTGGCTATCAGTTTCAGGTTCGACCGTTGATCTGCGAGTTCCTTAACGATTGACGCGGCTATTTCCGGCGCGACCTTGGCCGTTTCCGCTAAGCTAACCACATAGGCCACCATGCCGCCGTCGATTTTGCGGGTGCCTGCTTTGGACAGATATGAACTAAGAATATCGTTTGACATTTTTTTGATGTCCTTTCTACAAAAAACCCCCGCTTTCGCAGGGGGTTTCTTTATCGTGGGGTATTTCCTTTAATCAAAAACCTAGCATACCAGACCCAAGACCTTACATTCGCGCGTTCAGGCCGGTTTTGGTTATTCTAGTTTTTTGAGTCTTGCTTGTGAGCCAAGCAGAGCGGTATCGAGACTGATTGTGTAATACTGGAGATCAGCCGTTCTGAATCTATCCGGTACAAAGTGTCTGCGTAGTTCTCTCGCGTCATCGGATTGAACCTGTTCCACTTCGCCTTCCGCATTGGTTCTCTCGACCATTGCTTGCACGATCTGAACAGTTATGGTACTCGCGCCGGCTCTGGGATTAACGAATACCTCCAGAACGGTACCCGCCGGGATATCTCCATCCCAACGGTCGTGGTGCGTGATGTTGACCCTGTCTTCTCCGTATGAGAAATTGAAAGGCGCCCTCTCAATGTCTTTGGTAACCTCCAACCTGTCCGACACGGACACACCTAAATTGGAGCCGCCGCCGCCGCAACCGATAGCGATAGCGAGAACCGCCGCCGTCAAAACTACAGAACTGAATCGATTCACAATAAGCCCTCCTACTAAAGTAAAGGATAAATTTTAATGACCCAAATGCGCGATTATCGGGTCTGAAATGCTTCTTAACGTACTAAAGATAATTTATCGACAAACAAAAAACAACTTTTTTTATTTTTCTCTCTCGGCTTCCCATAACAAGTATCCAAAACATTGGGCCGTTCCCGGCAAAACTCTACTCTACCGCCTCAAAATGTATGATTTCATTGATATCCGCGTCCCCGAGGCCTGAATGTGTAATCTGGAACGATGCCTGTGACTTGATTAGTTTTTTTCTGTCTAAATCAATGACCGCGCTTCCGTGCCCGGAGCCGTCTAACGGGAATCTGAGCGATCTTCTGTCGCCGTCTTCCGCCATGGCGACGCGGTAGGTAAACATCCAACTGATATCGGCCGCGGAGACGCCGTCCGTATTTTTGTAGAGGCTGTCTAACGTATAAAATTGATACAGATATCCCTCGGCCTCACCCCCCGCGACGGCGATTGGGAAGCGTTGTTCCCTTTCCCAAGACGATCCCACAGACATAACGGCGTTGGGTATGGCAGGTATCGCCCTTGCCGGGCTTCGCAGGATGTCCCACGCGCCCGAGTAGACGCCGGGGATGCCGACGGTATCGCTGAGGGCGACGCCGTCGTCGGAGACGCTCACTACTAACTTGGACAGGCGGCGCAGTATTTCTTCTCTTTCATCTTCCGGCATAAACGGCGCGTTCAGGTTGACGTCCGCAAGGCCGGCACGAAACTGTTCCCCGACCGTTTCTGTAGGCAACCCTTGCAAAAAAGCCATAAGCGAGCCCGAATGCCGCTCCTCGGAACTGTCCTTTGCGGGTATTCCGGTGATATTCGCGGAAATTCTGTACTTCCACCCCGCGGCGCCGGAAAAATCAATCTCGATGTGGGCGCGTTCCTTTTGGCAACCGGCGAGCAAAAACGCCAACACAGTAAAAACAATCGCAAATCCAATTGCCATCGTCCGCTTTTTAACAGTTTTAATTTTCACCGCCAAAATCTTCTCCTTGAAAAAATGCCGCCATGATTATAGAATATAATTTAATTAACCGATAAATGTAATATGTATCGGTATCAATACAAAAAAACTTAAAACGGCGGAAATATGAAAAACAAAACGATTATCGCTTTGATGTTAACCATCGCCGCTCTGGCCGCGTTCGCGTTCGGCGAACAGCGGGTAAGCGGCATCATCGACCGCGAGACGCGCTGGAAGGCCGAGGACGGGCCGTTCATCGTGGAGGGCGACATACTGATTACGAGGTGGGGAAGCCTGACCATCTTCCCCGGGACGCGGGTGATCATCGCGAGCGACGCGAAGAAGACGCACCTCACCACGCCGTTCGACAAGGCCGACTCAACCCTCGTCTCAATACGCGTGCTGGGTAACTTCAACTGCGTCGGCAGGCGAAACAATCCTATCGTCTTTGAGCCGGAGAGATCGGAATTGGCGAATTTCGCGTGGCGGGGGATAATCATAGACGAAGTCGACAGCAGGCATACCGAGATCGCGTTTACCGAGATATCCGGAGCGACGACGGGCGTGACCATCAAAAACACAAACATCTTCGTACGAAACAGCGCCATGGAAAATAACAACATCGGCATCCTCAGCATAAACGGCGGGGCGCCGCGCATATACAACAACTTGCTGACAAGCAACTTCACAGCAGCGATAAAAGTAGAACGCGCCAACCCGAGGATTTCTAATAACATCATAGCGTTCAATAAAAACATAGGCCTGTGGTGTGACAACTCTTCAAAAATCGCATTCAAGCACAACTGCGTCTTCGGCAATCCCGATGGCGATTTCTTAGACTGCGAGCCCGATATAGGCAGGATGACGCGCCGCGGCGTGAGAGGCAGAGATTCCACGGACGCGCACGGCAATATAGTAGCGGACCCCATATTCGCGGGATCGGCGGCGGAAGCGCGGGCGATAGAACTTGACATCGAACTGCAGACAGATCCGGCCAATGTTAGAGACAGAAGGCTGCTCAATATACCGAATTTGCAATTTGGCGCGCCAAGACCACGCGGCGACCCGACGCTTATAGGCGCGGACGGGCGGACGCTGTCGGCCTATTCGCCGTGCATAAACGCGGGAGAATCGGGTGGGGCGTTCAGGAATGTGGATGGATCAAGAAATACGATGGGGCCGGCGGGCGGACCGGATTTTTGGGACAGATGACACAGGTGAAGCCAAAACTGTTGCTGCATATCTGCTGTGCGCCGGATGAAGCCTATGCCGTGGATTCGATTAGAGATAAGTACGAGTTGCATTGTTTTTTTTGTAATCCCAATGTTTTTCCGCTCGACGAACATAAACTGAGGCTCGACGAAGCTAAAAAAACGGCGCGGATTTATGACGTGCCGTTTACGTGGGATGAGTATGATTATCACTCGTGGGCGGAGGCGGTAAAAGATTTGACGGATACTCCCGAGGGCGGTGATCGATGCCGGGAATGTTTTTTGCTGCGGCTGACGCGCACCGCGGAAACCTGCGCGGCGATGGGTTGGCCCGCGTTTGGGACCGTAATGAGCGTATCACCGCATAAAAACGTTTCCATGCTCAACGAGGCGGGAATGAAAGCCGCGGCGAATTGGGGCGTTAGTTATGTGCCATTCGATTTCAAAAAAAACGACGGTTTCAAAAAAAGCGTCGCGCTGGGTAAACAGTTGGGGCTGTATCGTCAAAATTACTGCGGATGCGAATTAAGCCGGGACGAAGCGAACAAGCGCGTTTCGCGGGAATCAAACGCAAAAAAACAACTTTTTTGAAAAAAATGTTTTTTGTAATGACAATAATTTATATTGACGCTATGAATAATGAGGGGATAGCCCGAAATTGTCCAATGTTACGGCGTATGTTTTGGAGTCGCGGAAATTTCCATTTTGAGGGCGAGCCGGTTTACCTATCTTGTTTGATGATGAGGTAGTAGATGAAGAATTTTTTACCTTTCATTGCTGTCGCGCTTTTCAGCGTGTCCATATTCGCGGATGCTTCCGCCGATGCGTATTTCAATCGCGGCAACGCGGCCTTCAACAGTGGTAACTTTGATGAGGCGATTGCAAACTACAGCCAAGCGATAAGGATAAGTCCAAATAATGCCAGTGTGCATGCCAACCGTGGCCTTGCGTATAGTGCCAAAGGCGACCTTGAGAGGGCCATAGCAGACTACAGCCAAGCAATAAGGATAGACCCAAATCATGCCAACGCGTATCGTAATCGCGGCATTGCGTATCGTGCCAGGGGCGATTTTGACAGGGCTATAGCGGACTTCAGCCAAGCGATAAGAATAAATCCGGATTTTGCCGCCGCGTATGTCGACCGCGGTATTGCGCATCATGAGAAAGGTGACTTTGACCGTGCTATAACAGACTTCAGTCAAATGATAAGGATAGACCCAAATCATGCCGAAGTGTATTTCAACCGCGGCCTTGCATATAGTGCCAAAGGCGACCTTGACAGGGCTATAGCGGACTACGACCAAGCGATAAGGATAAATCCAAATTTTGTCAATGCGTACAACAATCGCGGCAATGCGCATCGTACCAATGGCAACCTTGAGCGGGCTATAGCGGACTACAGCCAAGTGATAAGGATGGACCCAAATCATATCAGCGCGTATTTCAACCGCGGTAACGCGTATGGTGATAAAGGTGACTTTGAGCGGGCTGTAGCGGACTTTGAAACGGTCTTGCGAATTGACCCAAATCATCCACAAAGCACTCAACTAAGACATGTAATTGACCAACTCCGTCAAGAGAGCGAGAGCGATCGTTAACGTCCGTCTGTTGATATATATAGTAGTTCCACTTTAACTTAACCTAGATTGTCCATTAGGCAGATGTTTTAGTAAAAATATGCCAAAAGCCCGTCATCGCGAGCGAAGCGAAACGATCTGTTGGATTGTAACACATCAAAATCAAAATCCTTAAAAGCTTTTTAAAATCTTTTTTGGGGACGGGGCTCTGCCCCGTAACGCCCCGATACATAAGGCCCCCTGCGGTCCCCCATAAGCGGCGACCGCTTACGGGGGACACGTGGGCATACTATCGGGGTAAAA
>JAITUP010000040.1 GCA_031286265.1 Chitinispirillales bacterium
TCGGTTTTAAAATGGGGGCGTTACGGGAGATAGACTATGCTCGAAGTAAGTGAGGGTGTACAGTGTACACCCTGCATTATGATTGAGAGAGGGAACTTTGAGCCCCTGTCACCAAAAAAAGATTTTGATTTAAAAGACTTTAAAGGCTTTGATTTTAACGTTGAGGTTAATTGCCGCCGGGTTAATATAATGTTTTTTTTAATATTTTCACCGTACGCACGTACTTCATACGGTGACGCGTCAAACATTTATCTTTATACCAAAAAACTTAATTTGACAGGGGGATTATTCTATGTCTAAGATTGCCAAGATAAAATTTCCACTCATTCAGATGATAGCGATTTTCGCGGTTATCATTCCCGTGATTCTTTTTGGCGCGAGTTCGAGGCCGGTTTCCGAGCCTGCCGCCGAAGACGGGCGTCCCGCGCGGGGGGCCGTAAGTTTCGGAGCGCAATCCGCGCCGAACGTGGATGTCCCGCGGGCGGTGCAGGGATTTGCGACGGTTTTTGCCGACGTGGCCGAGGCGGTTGTGCCGACGGTCGTATCCGTTATCCCGACGAAAATCGATACCGTCGTATTCACCAATAATCCTTTTCATCAGTTTTTTCCCGAAGGCTGGAATCCGTTTGAAGATTTTTTCGGCGGCGGCCGGAATCGCCGCGGCCCGGGGCAGGGACAACAGCCGCAGCAACCGCAGCCACGGCGAGAGGAGCGGCGTCAGCAAGGACTTGGATCCGGCGTGATAGTGTCTAGCGACGGCTACATCCTCACCAACAGCCACGTAATCTCCGGCGCGGCGGAGATTGAGGTGAAATTATCGGACGGCCGCAGTTTCGCCGCCGATATAGTGGGGGAAGACTCGCTTTCCGACGTAGCGGTAATCAAGATTAGAGACAGGGTGAGTAACCTCCCAGTAGCATACCTTGGCGATAGCGACAAGTTGCGTCCCGGCGATTGGGCGGTGGCTATCGGCAACCCATTTAGTCTTACGTCGTCCGTAACGATGGGGATAGTCTCGGCGCTTGGCCGCGCGACCCCTATGCCCGGCCGACGCGGCGGCGCTTCCTTTCAGGATTTCATCCAGACCGACGCGGCTATTAACCCCGGCAACTCCGGCGGCGCGTTAGTCAATATAAAAGGCGAGCTGATAGGCATAAATACGATGATATACACGCAATCCGGCGGTAACATGGGCATCGGTTTCGCGATTCCTATAAACATGGCGCGGCGAATTATGGAAGACCTGATCCACGACGGCAGGGTAAGCCGCGGCTGGATCGGCGTGTCTATACAGGAACTTGACCAAACGACCCGCGACGCGTTCGGCCTCGCGCCGGAAACGAGAGGCGTTTTGGTCGGCGATGTGTTCAAGGATCAGCCCGCCTACAAAGCCGGGATTCAGCGCGGCGACGTAATCACTAACATCGGCGGCAGAACTACCGAGACTCTGAATCAGTTGCGGAACAGCGTGGCCGCTGTCCGCCCGGGGCAGACGGTCCCCGTCGAATTTTTGCGCAACGGCAGGCGGCACACTGTCCGCGTAACCGTTACATCGAGAGACGAATCCGAAGTAGCGTCCGCGCACGGCGCGTCAACCGCGGAGGATGAACCGCAATCCGCCGCGGCCGGACAGATACTTGGAATGACCGTGGGCTCGATAACCGGAGAATTGCGCGGTCGGCTAAACCTGCAAAACAACGTTCAGGGGGTGATAGTAACGGAAGTCCAGCAGGGAAGCCAGGCGGCTCAGGAAGGTTTCAGGATAAATGATATCATCCTCGAGGTAAACAGAAGACCGGTACCCGCGATTGGAGATTATTCGCGGGTTGTCAAGGACTTGAAAGCGGGTGATTCGGTATTGTTTTTGATAATGAGAGACGGTAGAACGTTTTATCTGGCGATTAGGATTAGGTAGAAGGAACGATAGGATAAAATTATTTTTTATTTTTTTCAAAAAACTATTGACATCCGTAAACCATTAATGTAAATTTGATTATTATGAAGAGAAATATTGTACTAATCGGTCTCGTTGTAGGTATCGTCGCTGCGCTAGTGGGCGTTGGCGTGGGTGTTATTATTTGGCTTAAAAGGGAGGAAACGGACTGATTGAGTTTAGTAGATTAAGATAAACAAGGCCCGTTTCCCCCAAGGGGAGGCGGGTTTTTTTTTATTTTTGACATTGTGTTGTTACCATATATTATCTTTATAGTTTGTGTTTTACTGTAAAAACGCGATATGGAGGAGACTTTTGAAGAAAACAGGCGCACAGATTGTTGTTGACGCTTTGGTTCAGGAGGGCGTTAAGATCGTTTTCGGGTATCCGGGCGGAACGGTCATTCCTATTTTTGACGTACTCTACGATACGAAAGAGCTTACGCTTGTCCTGACGCGGCACGAGCAGGGGGCCGCTCATGCCGCCGACGGCTATGCCAGGGCTACGGGCGAAGTCGGCGTTTGCCTCGCGACTTCGGGGCCGGGAGCGTTGAACATTATGACGGGCATCGCCACGGCTTATTTAGACTCTATACCGATGGTAGCGATAACGGGGCAAGTCGCCTCGCCGCTTCTCGGCACCGATGCTTTTCAGGAAGCCGACGTTGTGGGGGTGAGCCGGTCGATTACCAAGCACAACTTCCTTGTGAAAGACGTGAAAGACTTACCTTTGGTATTTAAGAAAGCGTTTCACATAGCGCGGACGGGCAGGCCCGGGCCGGTGCTTATTGATGTTCCTATCGACATATCCCGCAGTATCCTCGAAAATTACGAGTACCCTGCCGAAATATCTATCAGGAGCTACAAACCGACTTTCGACGGGCATCCGAAGCAGATAGAGAAAGCGGCGGCCATGATTGCCGCGGCGAAGAAGCCGCTGATATTCGGCGGGGGCGGCGTTATCGCGGCGGGGGCGCATGAAGAACTCAAGTGGCTGGCGGAAACCACAAACATCCCCGTCACGCTGTCGATGATGGGTCTCGGCGCTTTCCCGGGAGATCATCCTTTATTTATAGGAATGCCGGGGATGCACGGCGCGAAGTGCGCCAACCGCGTGTTCCAGGAGTGCGATCTGATTGTTTCCGTCGGCGCGCGTTTTGACGACCGCGTTACGGGCTTCGTAGCCAGGTTCGCGCCAAACGCGAAAGTTATACATATTGACGTCGACCCCGCGTCGGTGTCGAAAATCGTTGAAGTCGACATCCCTGTGGTGGGCGATGCGAAAAGCATTCTTACCGCGCTCAACAAGATCGTCAAGCCGCGCGCGGCGGATGTCTGGAACGAAACGGTGAGTGATTATAAGGGCGCGAAACTCTTTAGTTATCAGACGTCCGACACGGATATCAAACCGCAGGCGGTTATTGAAAAATTGTTTGATTTGACAGGCGGGAACGCGGTAATCTGTACCGAGGTCGGGCAGCATCAGATGTGGGTGGCGCAATACTTCAAGTTTCTGCGGCCCCGCACGCTCGTATCGTCCGGCGGTCTCGGCACCATGGGCTTCGGCCTGCCCGCGGCTATGGGCGCGGCGCTTGCCAACCCCGGTTGCCCCGTGTTCGATGTTGCGGGAGACGGGTCGATACAGATGAACATACAAGAGCTTGCGACGATAGCGATCAACAAGATACCGGTTAAGACGGTTATCCTTAATAATTGCTATTTGGGGATGGTGCGCCAGTGGCAAGACCTGTTTTACGGCAAGCGTTACAGTTCTACTTGTTTGCGCCGCGGGATTGACTGCACGCCGTGTACCGATCCGCGGGAGTGCAAGAAGATTTATACGCCGGATTTCATCGCGCTTGCGAAAGCCTACGGCATTGAGGCGTTCCGCGCGGAGAAACCCGCCGATGTCGAGCAGGTTCTGCGTGACGGTATCGCGGTTGACGGCCCGGCGGTTATGGAGTTTATGATAGCGCCGGAGGAGAATGTGTACCCGATGGTTCCGGCGGGGAAATCACTTGATGAAATTTTGGAGGGATAAAAATAAATGGGCGCGCATAAAACGCATACAATAAGCATACTGACCGAAAACCACAGCGGTACGCTATCGCGGGTGTCGGGATTGTTCTCAAGCAGAGGGTATAACATTACGTCACTGACTGTGGCCGAGACGGAAGACCCCACGGTCTCGCGCATGACGATTGTGGTCAGCGGCGACGAGAGCATTTTGGAGCAAATCGTCAAACAGTTGAACAAACTGATTGACGTGATAAAGGTGGTGGACTTCATGGATGAGCCGATTATAGAGCGCGAATTGCTTTTAATCCGTGTCGATTCTACAAAGAGCAACCGCCACGAGATCATTGGAACCGCCAATCTGTTCGGCGCCGGCGTAGCGGCCGTAGCGGCCGGATCGGTAACGCTTGAGCTATTGGGGGCGAAAGACAGAATCGATGATTTTGTTATGATGTTGAAGCCCTACGGTATCAGGGAGACGGTGAGATCGGGAGCGGTAGCGATCGCGAAATCGCGAAAGTAATGGAAACAGTTTTTTGTGTTATATACTATTAACAATCCTAAACCAAGGAGTGACCAGTATGGCAGTAGCAAAGAAGAAGCCCGGCAGGAAAAAGGCAGTTGTAGCAAGCGCGCCCGCAGTCGTCAAAAAGGCGAAAAAAGGCGTCAAAAAAGTTGTTAAAAAAGGTAGAAGAGGAAGGCCACCCGCGGCGGTTTCCATTAATAAGGAGCAAGAAAAAATCGTCATGACGGAAATGGATTTTGGCGGCAAGAAGGAAAAGATCGTTGTCCGCAAGAACTTTACCATTGCCAAGGCGCGCCGGATTCTCAAAAAAGAGACCATCGCGATAATCGGCTATGGCGTTCAAGGGCCCGCCCAAGCGCTGAATCTTAGAGACAACGGCTTCACAAACGTGATTATCGGCCAGTCCAAAAAATATAAGAAAGACTGGGAGAGAGCCATTGATGACGGCTGGGTTCCCGGCAAAACCCTGTTTGATGTCGAAGAAGCTGCGAAGAGAGGTACGGTCATCAAGCTATTGGTATCCGACGCCGCTCAGAGAGCTATTTGGCCTACAGTCAAGAAACACTTGACAAAAGGCAAAGCGCTCTATTTCTCACATGGTTTCTCTATCGTATACAAGAATCAAACATCGGTCATTCCGCCCAAAGATGTAGATGTCGTCATGGTCGCTCCCAAAGGCAGCGGCAGATCGGTACGCCTCAACTTCCTCGCGGGAGTGGGAATCAATTCGAGTTATGCGATTTTCCAAGATGCTACGGGTACGGCGGCACAACGCTGTTTAGCGATCGGCATCGGTATAGGCTCCGGTTATCTGTTCCCTACGACGTTTGAGAAAGAGGTATACAGCGATCTGACCGGCGAGCGCGGCGTATTAATGGGCGCGGTAGCCGGCATCATGGAAGCGCAGTATGACGTATTGAGGAAGAACGGCCACAGCCCAAGCGAGGCGTTCAACGAGACGGTTGAGGAATTTACGCAGAGCTTGATCAGGCTTGTTGACGAAAACGGCATGGACTGGATGTATTCAAACTGTTCGGCCACAGCCCAGCGCGGCGCGTTAGACTGGAAACCGAAGTTTAAGAAAGCGACAATGCCTGTTTTCAAGGAACTGTACAATTCCGTAAAAAGCGGCAAGGAAACAAGGCGCGTTCTTACGGTTTGCGGTGCTGCCAATTATAAGGAAATGCTCGATAAGGAATTATCGACAATGGGCAATTCCGAAATGTGGAGGGCTGGAGCCGCCGTCCGCAGTTTGCGTCCGAAAGAAAAAGCCCGTGAGATCACGAAAACTACGAAGGGCGTTAAGGGGCGCAGAAAGAATTAATTCGTAGCGTCCGTATGTAAGAATTGGGGGTTGTTGCAAAAGCGGGTGGATTGCCGTCCACCCCTACAAATTATGGCAGAAACGCAACATTTGTAGAGGCAGGTTTCAAATCTGACGGTTTTTGCAACAGTCCCCTATAATATAACTATGTGAAATATCGAATTAAATATTGCAGGCGGTAAATGAAAAAAGAAAAGGTAATAATTTTCGACACAACTCTCCGCGATGGCGAACAGGCCGCTCCGTCGAGCCTTTCCGTTGAGCAGAAGCTCCGCATAGCGCGCCAGCTTGCGCGCTTGGGCGTTGACGCCATTGAGGCCGGATTTCCAATATCGTCTCCGGGTGATTTTGAATCCGTCCACACCATTGCGCGTGAGATTAGGGACGGGCCGATTATTTGCGGCCTTGCCCGGCTTGTTGAAAAAGATATTATGGTCTGCGCCAAAGCCGTTAAGCCCGCGCAACGCCCGCGTATCCACGTGTTTATCGGGACTTCCGCGATCCACACCGAGAAAAAGTTGCGCAAATCGGAAGACGAGGTGCTTGAGCTAATCAGAAACAGCGTGAAGCTCGCGCGGCGTTATTGCGCCGATGTCGAGTTTTCCGCCGAAGACGCGGGTAGAACCGCCGGAGATTTTTTGTGCCGTGTGGCGGAAACCGCCATCAAGGCCGGAGCATCGACAATAAACATCCCAGACACCGTAGGCTACGTGCCGCCGGAACAGTTTGGGGCTATAATAGATATGCTTTTCAATCGCGTGCCAAATATTGACAAAGCAGTGATATCGGTGCATTGTCATAATGACCTTGGAATGTCAACCGCAAATTCCCTCACCGCGATTTCCCACGGGGCGCGGCAAGTGGAGTGTACGATAAACGGAATAGGGGAACGCGCGGGTAACGCGGCGCTCGAAGAGATCGTCATGGCGCTCAAGCTGCGCCCCGATTTTTTCAAGGCGTATACCGATATCAACACACGCGAGATAATGCGCACAAGCAAACTCGTCCGTGAAATTTGCAATATGCCCGTACAGCCGAACAAGGCGATTGTCGGTAGCAACGCTTTTGCGCATTCGTCGGGCATACACCAAGACGGCGTGCTTAAAGCGAAAAAAACTTACGAGATTATGACGCCGCAGTCGATCGGCCTCAAAGAAAACCGCATGAATCTGACAAGCCGTTCGGGAGGCAACATGGTGAAGACGCGGCTTGCGGAGCTCGGATATGCAAATACGGATTACGATATGGCGGCGATCTACGCCAAGTTTAAGGCGTTAGCCGACAAAAAAGGGACGGTATATGACGACGACCTCGTCACGCTCATGGAGACATCGAGCGGCGAAGTTGTGAAAGACGCATATACGCTTGATTATCTCGTCGTATCGTGCGGCAAAGATGTTCTGCCGACCGCGACCGTGCGTATCATTGTAGACGGGAAAACGCTGCAAGCCGCCGCCTGCGGCAACGGCCCCGTCGACGCGGCGACAAGGGCGATAGACGAGATTGTCGGATACAAGATAAAAGTTGACAACCTCCACATAGACGCGATAACCGAAGGCCGCCAAGCGCAGGCAAAAGTAAGAATCAGCGCCTCGTCAGCCGAAGGCACTTTCGTCAGCTCCGGCGTTAGCACCGACATAGTAGAGGCATCGGCATTAGCCTACATGGACGTTGTCAACAAAATAGCGCGGATGAAGAAATTCAAACGCAAGGTACCCAAAAAAACGGGGGACTAAGTCAAGAAAAAACATGGCTTATGTATTACATATTACATCCCCCGTATTTGGTTTTAGAATATGGGTTTTAGCGCAGTTCGGTTTTAGGTGGGGGCGTTACGGGGTACCCCCCGTCCCCAAAAAAGGGATGATTAAGTCAAGAAAAAATAATGATTTTTCATAAACGAAAGGCTTTTAAAACATGAAATCCTATAACATCGCCTTAATGGGCGGAGACGGAACAGGCCCGGAAGTTCTGCGCGAAGGCATCAAATCGCTCAACGCCGCCGCTTCCAAATTCAACCTCAAACTCAACTATACCGACTACGATTTCGGCGGCGAGCGCTATCTGAAAACCGGCGAAACAATCACGCAGTCCGGCATAGACGAACTGGCGAAAAACGACGCCATTTTCTTAGGCGCGATCGGCCACCCCGATGTGAAGCCCGGGATTCTTGAGGTAGGCATTCTGCTCAAGCTGCGTTTTACGCTTGACCAATACATCAACCTGCGCCCCGTCAAGCTCTATCCCAATGTCGAGACCCCGCTCAAAGACAAAGGCCCCGAGCATATTGATTTTGTAGTAGTCCGCGAAAACAGCGGCGGTATCTATACCGGCATGGGCGGCGCGACGCAAGTCGGAACACCGCTCGAAATCGCCACGCAGGTCATGTGCTATTCGCGTCCGGTGGTTGAACGGTGCATAAGATACGCCTACGACCTGACGCGCAAGCGCAACAAGAAGAAGACGCTCACGCTCGCCCATAAAAATAACGTATTGACCCACGTGGGCGATCTTTGGGTGAGAGTTCACGAGGAAGTCGGCAACGCCGATTACAAAGACATCAAGCAAGACTACAACCACATCGACGCCTGCACGATGTGGATGGTGAAAAGCCCCGAGTTCTATGATGTGATTGTCACCGAGAATCTGTTCGGCGACATCATTACCGATTTGGGGGCGATGATTCAGGGCGGTATGGGTATAGCCGCCGGCGGCAACATCAATCCAAACGGCGTTTCAATGTTTGAGCCCATTGGCGGCAGCGCGCCTAAGTATACGGGGCAAAACGTCATCAATCCGCTTGCGGCGATTTGTGCCGGCGCGATGATGCTCGACACCCTCGGCGAAACCGAAGCCGCGGCGGCAATAGACAAAGCCGTTACCAGCGCCCTCGAGTCCGGAAAAATCAAGAGCCTGTCGGCAGGCAAAATGGGTATGGGTACAACGGAAGTCGGAGATTTGGTTGCGTCGTTAGTGTAGCATCAACGTCAAAACATTAAAACATTAAAAACAAATTATTTTGGGGACGGGGCTCTGCCCCGTAACGCCTAAAAGCGGCTTGTTTTGATTTTGACATTTAAGGGGCTGTCTCAAAAGCCGTCATTGCGAGCGCCCAGCCC
>JAITUP010000057.1 GCA_031286265.1 Chitinispirillales bacterium
AAGAGATTGAAAAAATAAAAAAGCGTTGACATGCGCCAACCCATAATATAATTTTACTTAGAATAGTATACCGCCTTGAAAGGCGCTTAGAAAGCAAAAAGGAGTCGAAATCGCAGTGAAAAAAGGCCGTAGGATCGACGAGCGTTTCAGAATAATGCTGGAATCTATGCCGCTTATATGCAATCTGTGGAGCAGGGAAGGAAGGGTGTTCGACTGCAATGAGGCGGCGCTCAAGCTGTTTGATATACCGGATAAGGAGACGTATCTGGAGCGGTTTTTGGAGCTTGCGCCCGCAATTCAACCCGACGGAACATCCACGGCCGACATAGCCGTCGAAATGCTGGACAAGGTTTTTACGGAGGGTTCGTGTACATTTCAATACTTGGCCCAAAAGTTTGACGGCACGCCCATTCCTCAGGAAGTTGTGCTTTCCCGTGTCTTATACGAAGGCGAATATATAGCGGTAGGTTACGGGCGCGACTTGCGCGAGCAAAGGAAGATGGAGGCGGAAATAGAAAGGATGGCAAGGCAGCAGGCGGAAGCCGAGAGCAGGGCAAAATCCGCATTTTTAGCCATCATGAGCCACGAAATACGAACGCCGATAAACGCCATTATCGGAATGACCAGAATCGGTAAAACAACCGGCGATAATGAACGCAAAGATTATGCCCTCGACAAAATCGAAGGCGCGTCGGAACATCTGCTCGGAATAATAAACGACATTTTGGATATGTCCAAAATCGAGGCGAATAAATTAGAAATCTCTCCTACCGATTTTATTTTCGAAAAAATGCTCGAGCGTGTCGCAAACGTCATAGAACACCGCGTGGAAGAGAAGAGGCAAAAGCTCACTATCCATGTTGGCGACAGCGTCCCCAAATGCCTGTATGGAGACGACCAGCGTTTGGCGCAGGTCATTACGAATCTACTTGGCAACGCTACGAAATTCACGCCCGAATCGGGCTCGATTCATCTCGAAGCGCGGCTTTTGGAAAAAAACAACGATGTCTGCATATTGCAATTCACAATAAAAGATACGGGAATCGGCATAAAAACCGAGCATCAGGCAAAACTTTTTGATAACTTCCACCAAGCCGAATCCAGCACAACGCGCAGGTACGGCGGCACTGGCTTAGGGCTCTCAATTTCAAAGAGCATTATTGAAATGATGGGCGGGTCGATATGGGTCGAATCCAATCACGGCGAGGGTTCGACCTTTACTTTTACTGTAAAGATGATGCAAAGCGCGGTAGATGCCTCCGACATTGTCAGGCTTCAGGCAGACGATGGAAAACTGAGCGTGGAAGGCTGGTTCAAGGGGCGCCGCATCCTTTTGGTTGAAGATGTGGAGATCAATCAGGAAGTGGTAAAATTATTGCTCGAGCCTACGCTTGTAACGATAGACTGCGCTAGAAATGGAGCGGAAGCCGCCAGCATGTTCAGCCAGTCGCCCGCTCAATACGATCTGATCTTGATGGATGTGCAAATGCCCGAAATGGACGGCTACGAAGCAACGCGCTACATCCGCGCGTTCGACGCGCCAAGCGCCAAAACGGTGCCGATTATTGCAATGACTGCTAACGTGTTTCGCGAAGATGTGGAAAAATGCCTCGACGCCGGAATGAACGATCACGTAGGCAAGCCGCTCGACGTTAATGAATTTTACGATACATTGCGTAAATACCTGATAGACCCGCCACCGTCTACATCCGGAGACCGCTAAATGCAAAAAGACAACGCTTTATTAAGCAGGTGGCTACCTATCTTTGTAGTCGCGGTTTTGTTGATACTCGTCTACAAAATCTTAGGCAGCATGGACACGGTTATGTTTGTCCTCAACCGCTTCCTGAATATTGTTTCCCCATTTCTGTTTGGCGTTTTAATCTGTTATTTTTTATACATTCCCTGCCAAAAATTAGAGAAATTTTATAGCACTCTTAATATTAAGTTTATCCCCCAAAGAGCGAGGCTTTTTAGCGTCCTTTCGATATATATGATAGTTACTTTGCTCATAATTTTGTTTATAGTGCTTATCGTCCCGATTTTGATTGCCAGTTTAATTGATTTGGCAAGTAATATTCCAGTATACTATAACCACATTCTTAACTATATTAACAAACTGCCGTCTTCGGAAACGGTTGATCTTAATTTGAAGTCTCACCTGAATGATTTTGCGATTAACACTTTAAGCCAGTTATTTGACCCGGCTAAAGTTGAACAGCTTGCGCGCAGCATTTTCGGTCTTGCCAACGGAATTTTGAAAGCGCTAATCAGCCTGATAGTTTCTTTATATATTATGCTCGACAGAAAAAACATTTTTGCGTTTTTTAATAATTTGTCCACGGCTCTGTTTAAGAACAAGACTATGGTTCAAATAAAAAAATATTTGGGTCAGGCCAATAATGTATTATTCATTTTTATCGCCAGCAAAGGCTTAGACAGCATTATCAACTGGATTGCGGTAACGGCCATATTATTGATTTTTAATGTTAAGTACGCCGTACTATTGGGTATTATCGCCGGCTTCGCCAACTTCATCCCTTATTTGGGATCGCTTGTAGCGGTTATATTCATCAGTTTTTTGACCCTCTTAACGGGAGGGGTAGACGTGACAATCAAAACGCTAATCCTGTTAATTATTTTCCAGCAATTAGACGCTAATTTCATCGAGCCGAAGATTATGGGAAAAACCTTAAAGATTAGCCCGATTTTGGTCATCTTTTCCGTAATCTTCGGCGGCGCGTATTTCGGAGTAGTCGGCATGTTCTTAGCGGTCCCGGTGGCCGCGATTTTAAAACAGTTGCTGATTGAATATATCGATTCCAAAAAACTTGTGGCGCCTACTAATATGGATCAATAGGGTAATATTTGTGAAATAAAAATCAACATTTTAACAGGCTTCTTTATTGGAGCGGAGGAGGT
>JAITUP010000128.1 GCA_031286265.1 Chitinispirillales bacterium
TTCGTCAAGGCCAAGCTGCTTTATACGATAACCGCACTCCTTATCTGCGTCCCAGCAATACATATTGCCATCATCTTCCATGATACAGTTTTTAGTCACATCTATGCCCATAACATACCTCCGGCAACGTTAAATGTAAGGCGGCACTGCGGGAACCTGTATGTAAAACGCAGAGCCGCCAATCACCCACGGGCATCACTCCGCAGGCTTAAAATCTCCGTCCTCAATCGAATCATCCGACAGTATCCTCAAAATCTCTCTCGGCTCAACTGGCAAATTCGCAAGCCAACTAACAGCCATATTCAATTCCCTCGTCTCATTAACTTCCACACGCTTAGCTGCGTCAAAGTCCAAAACCTTGTCCAGCCGGCTACGCGCCTTAAGACGATCATCAACCCTGTTATCTGCATCCTCCGATATACCCTTGTAAAACTCAACCGAATCTTCTAACGTCGTTCCCACCGACCCCTGTAACCGTTCCCGCATCTGCGCCACAGTCTCACGAACAACCGGAGAAGCCAAAACGCTCTCCGACTTATACCCTGTCATTTCCAAAGCCTGCTTCTTATCCACACCGGCACCAATCAAAGCGCCCAAAGCCGCCTGACGACGCTCACGCCCCATCTGCCCCTCCGTAAGGCGCTTCTTAGCCGGCGGGTACTTCTTGGGCTTACGGGGAGCCCACTCCGGTCGCCACTCAGAATCAGGCACTGGAACAAACGCCTTCTTACGACGCACAGCTTTAACAGACGCTCCCACAATCACCCTCCATTCTCACTGCACATCAAATCAGCCAAAAGGACAGCCGCCTCTCTCGGCAAGTCGACAAGCCCAGCCTTTTTCTTGGTAAAGGTGTAATAACACCTCTCGGCCTCGTCCCAGCAATACATGTTACCGTCCACAAAAACACAATTCTTAGCCACATCCACGCCCATAACACACCTCCATTTTCAAAATCTGCCATCAGAGCAAAAAACACCAACCCTTCGCACCCCTAATAAAAATCACATACCCCTGTCAAGACATGCGAAATATTTTCAACTTTTTTTGAGCAACAGGAGAAAACAGGAAAAGACAGGAAAAGAAAAATCACCTCCGCCACCGCGCGAGACCCGCTCACAGCCTCCTACCAGCTTTTTTTACTCCCAAAAGTTCCCCAAACGGCCTGTAGAGAACGTGGGACCCGATCGATAAGACCAAGCGACGCCAACGATGGGGAATGCCCCCCGGGGGCTTCAAAAAAAGGGTGACCCCTCTTTTTCTGGACCCTTTGACTGATGCCGTATAAGCGCCCATAGTATCCCCAAAGCACCCCACATAATAATACTAATGATACTATGACTACTACCCGTAACCCATTGAATGGGGAATACTTACATCCCACACCGCGGGGGGAATCACTACAGAAATCACTATGAAAGGGGGGGATTAGGCCGTTTTGAGAGGCTACGGAAGATGTAATTGAGGAACGGAAAGGGAAAACAAAGGAGTTTTGAGAGGGGAGCCGTATGTATACTAATACCCGTCCCCCCCTGTTGTTTGTTGGTTTGTTGTTTTATGTGCGGTTTAATTTTGAACGTGCGCGCGGCTGATGTGTGCAAATACCGCGATGGTTGGTATTGTGCTTTGGAAGCGGTGAGCGTTTTTTTCATCTCTCTTTCCCCCACACCCCCTATCTCTCTATATCTCTCTTTCTTTTAAATCTTTTAAATCTTTTAAAACATTTAAACCACAACGCGCCTGGGCGCGCACACGCAGGTACAATATATAGGGAAAAAGCGAAATTTGTGAAAAGTATGTATATTTTTGTTAATTTATGAACATTTTTATTAATTTTGTTACATGTGGAACGGTAAGGAATGTCGGCGGTCTATGTCGTTCACCGGATTCAGGCAGGCAATCCGGGCGGCTGAGAAACCTCGCCGATCTTGAGGATTAACGCTGTGAGCGAGGTCGCCGCGGGGATGCCCAGGATACGCAATCGAACATTTGGTATCCCTAATTACTAAACTTAAACGGCTCGAAAAACGTGTTTTCATGGGTTTGTTGGCCGTTTTCATGTTTTTCTGAACTCCACAAAAATATCCAGTATAGTTCCGTTTATTTTTCGGCCTCTCTAAAAAACACATAAATAATTTGCATTGCGTGTGCATAATGTAGTATAATATGGGGGTGGTGCAATTTGGGGCCTGCCATTTTGGAATTTCATGAGAAGGGCTCAGGGCGCATACCGATCATCGACCGCAGGTCGAGAAAAAAAGGAACTATAGGATGGGAAAGAGCAGTAAGGGCACAGGCATCAAGAGTTTTACACTTGATGATGTTCATCAAGTTGCTTGGGGGGCAAGGAAAAAAGTGGTTGTTGCCCCTGAAAACATGTCATGTTTATCTACTGTGCTTGGGCCTCTTAGTGCCGCAAGAAAATACAGCGGAGAACTTTCAAGAAGAAAGCCTGGTGGCACGGTAACCGTAAAGGAATAACATACATGACTGCGAGCAGAACGATGAGTCCCGAAATGTCGAGCCTCATGAGGAGCCTATTGCCAAAAAATGAGCAGGTGACCAACTGCAGGGACAATTTAGCACGCTTTTCGGCTGAATTAGATAGGGCGAGAAAACGGTTGGAGCATTTAGAAAAGAAGGAGAGGTACTTTCTCGGTAACCTGTTGCATACACCTGGTTTTGAAAAAGGAAAAGAATTTAAGAGCCTTCAGTTGCATTTACCCGATTTAGCGGTAGATTTTAAGAGAACGGTTGTTGTATATTTAACATTCGGAGAGTTCCTTAAAAGAAAAGACGTCAACGGCAAATATACGTTGGACAAGAATATCCTCTCCAAGGTAATAGAGCGCTACATCGATGACCTTACCATCATAAAGAAAAGGCAAGATTGCCAAAGAATCCAGCTCCCTAAAATTGCAGGTCTCATGACAAACCTTATCGTAAAATATCGTCCAGTAGTTCCGAAAAGCATCAACGACAACCCACATCCAAACGTAAATGAGGCATTTGCCGTTTATCATGCTCTTTGCATTTGCTCAGATTTTTCAAATGGAAATGAGTTGGAGGCGTTTTATAAAACAGATCAACACGATGAATTTGTAGAAAATATGGTATACTTGCTGAATCGGAACTATACTCCCGAAAGCTTAATTATGATTTACAGAACACTATGCTTGTCCCATTTTAGAAGTTTCCTAGGCAAACAAGTAGACGGATGATTTCTTCCCTCACCGCCTCCCCCGCGCGCTCACCGGATGACAACGCTTACAAGGGACGTAGCCAGCAACGTGAGTGTTAATATTTTTTCAGTACGTCGTTTAGAATAAGTTCATAATTAGCCATTATATCTTAGCCCGTGCTCCGCCGCAAACTCAGCTAAGTTTATAGGCTCCAATTCACCAGTTCGAAACTGCATCAACGCAATCTCACCCTCTTTAACCCAACGATCCACGACCTCTCCAGGATACTCGACTTCCGGCAAATTGTCGAGCTCCGCCCGTATCCGTGATTGCTTTTCTGTGTGAACCATAACAAACCTCCTGAAAAAAGTTACCTCAACATAATATACTACAAAAAACAAAAATTTCACTATTTTTTACCCATGAACCAAATGCTTTCAACTACCGTCTGAACTTTGCGTACCTTGGGTTTGACTTCAAATGTAAATGATCGTCACCCTGTTCAGAATGGCACTTTATACACAGTAACGCAAGGTTTTCAGGGGAGTTATCATTTTTCCTTCTATTTTTATGGTGAACATCTAAAAAATGTGAATTGTCTTTTAAGTTTTTATGGCATTGCTCACAAGTGTAGTTTTTGCTCCGTTTTTGTTCTGCTCTTATTTTATCCCAATCTGCAGGGTAATTATTAAGCGGTGCGGTTGTAGCGTTATATTTAGGGGATACTACATTTGTAGATTTATACTGATCAAAGAATTCTTTTATCGAGAAAGAATGAAATATGCCCTCTCTCTGCGGTTTATCGTATTTATTGTAATTTTTATAATTTAGCCTAATCAAGCAGTTTTTGCATACGGCTAATTCTACCTCCATTTCTTTTGGATTTCCGTGTCCAGGTATTATATTTACCTTAAATGTTCCATCTAACTTAATGCTAGCGACATACTTTTGGAATCTGTTAGTGTCTCGAGCTCTTTGTAATGTTTCACAATCGGCAATGTGAAACTTAGGTAGACCATGTCTTTCATAATATGCCTTTCTCCTGTCTCTAATGTAAACAATAACTTTTCTTCCGCTTGCCTCAAGGGTTCCATCGTCCGAAACATCAATATCATTTAAATCTAAATCCTCTATTTCGCCATATTTGTCTAATTTCGCCAAAAAGCCAAATGGATCGAAACGATTCCAAGTAAGATCCGGCGACCAATCAACCGACTTTGCGCCAATAGCCGACCTTATGGTCGTTATGATACCCATGGTGTATTGTATATCTAATTTCATGGTTGCCTCCCCGCGCTTAAAATTTTTATCATTTGTGCCTCAGCATTTGTTCGCACCCTGAATTCTACCCTTCTTGACAGACTTTTATCTTCTTCGTCTTTTTTTAGTATCGGACGGCTTGATGACAAACCATTTGCCGTAGTCATTGATTTAATCCAGTTTTTCTTATTTTGACTGAATTCAATATTAGTTAAAACATGTTCCAATACCGCCCTCGTTCTATTCTGTGAGAGTTCCATGTTATTGAAATATGCCTGCACTTCTGATGTTTGATGTTGCCATTCTGAAGAGGTGTGCCCCTCTATCCTGATTTCTTCAATGTCGCCGACATATTTTTCGCTGTACAATATGTTAATATATCTTGGAAAAAAGTCATTTAATATTTCCCGAAATCGTGGGCGAATATTAGAACTACCAACACCGAACAATATATCCGGCTCTTGAAAACGAATAGATAGTTGCTCATCTATTTCGGCACCCCACCTTCCCAAATCATCCTCAAATTCACTTAATAAATCATTATACAATTCTGTTTGCAACCTGTTGTATGTAATGGCTATTTCTTCAATTCTGTCCTTTTCTTCTTTGACATTGAGCATGTAGACAACCGCAATGAACAGGAACACAACCATAAGACCGGACATTAGGTCTGCAATCGGCCCCCAATTACTATCTTCAGATGTCTTTGATGAAAAAATCATACGTTACGCGCTCTCCTTAGCTCACTCTCTAACCTTGCCAACCTTTCAATGGTGGCCACAATCGCTTGATAGTCATCTTGGAATTTACTTGAAATTGATGCTAACCCGTTTCCAAACTGCTTCAATGCTTTTTCCAATTCGTCTTCAAGCGCTTTGTCAAAGGCATCAATTCTGTTAGTGCCTTCGTTTGTTAGATTTATAATTTGCTGGGAAGCCTCTTTAATTTGTTGTTCAATCTGTGATTTGAAAATGTTATATGCACCGGAAAGTATTTGCTGCTGTTGCTCTATTCCATGTCTTTGTATTACAAGCATTTCATTGTTTTTGTCTATTGATTCTTTGACAACGTAGGCAACATCATCGGTAATGTTTTTTATGTTTTTTTCAATCATTGGGAACGCTTCTTCGGCTTTTTGTGCTAAATTTTCAATTCCTACTAAATTTGTATTTAAGTTTTTGAGAATTTTTTCTAATTTAATAGATGTCTCGTGATAAACAGAAGCATCTTTTGTTAATTTTTCAACTATATTTTTGCATTCTGTTATACCTTTTGATGCAAGATTAAACTGTTCTGTCATTTTTTCAACTTGCTCTTTGTAATTTTCTTGCCATTCGAGTAATTTGGCAACTGCTTCGTTTAATCGCTTAAAATTATCGCCAAATTGCTCATTAATCTTTGAATTAAAGTCGCGCATAACGTCCTCTAATGCCTCTATCAATGCCTTAGAATTGTTCTCCGCTTGTTTTTCCGCAAATTCTTTGAATGATTTATTTAATTCTGTTAAACCGTCCAAAGTCGTTGTCCGTAGTTTTTGGATATTTGTGAGGAGAGTAGTTTCACCATCTCCCGATATGGATTTTTCAATGTTTTTCATAAGTAATGAATTATCTTTACTGTTTTTTGCAACCTCTCCCAATAAAATAATAATAGTTTCTGCTTCTGATTCTCCTTTTGATATGTCTGTTTTAGGTGTGTGTCGAGAAATAGATTTAAGGATAATATATGCTAACATTCCAGCAATTGAAGTCTGAAATACAGTCCGCATCCCGCCAAGTAATTGCGGAATTGAGTCTTGGATGTTATTTTCATCAAAACCTTGCAATGCCCATAAAATCCCACAAAAAGTTCCGAGCATTCCGAGAGATACCGCTATATTAGCCTGCAGAATGCCGTCTTTTTTGCGAAGGTACTTATCAAGTAGCCCCCAAAAAAGAGACAGAACTATAAGAAATATGAAGATGCCCGTTAAAATGTTACTGGTCATTGGCCACCTCAATTCCATAGCGTCGTGCGTATTCCGGAAACACAAAAATATTTTTCAACATTTTGGTAGATTTTCTCATGCTTTCACCGCCCCCTTACTATTATGAACCAAGGCACGAACATCAGTGCCAGTTTTTTTATCTGATAAATTTTCAACAGATTTCGACAAAGCCTCTATCGTTCTTTGCTGAGACTGCAACATCGCCTGTTGTGATTTAATGGTACTCCACAAACGGCTTGTGTCAGTACTTTCAGATGGGGACGCGATTACGGTTTCTGAGTTCATGCCGTTTTCAGCCATAAATTTTTTTATTGTGCTTTTGAGCTTTACGGAAGGACTACGCAATTTGCTTTCAATCTTGGACACCCCTACTTGCGTAACACCAAGCTTTTCAGCCAATTCTCCCTGAGTTAAGCCGAGCGTTTCGCGAATTTTTAATAAAGTTTCACCCCAGTTCATAGTTATCCCTTCGAAATTCAAAAAAACATCCTCATATAAATCAACGACTTACAGATTTTTTCAAAAACAGCGCAAAATAAACGTGCGCCGCGCGCAATATTGTGCTATATTTAGCGTTATGTTGCCATTTTTAGCCCTATTGTGTCTTATCGGCCAGTTTCGATAAAAACTTTAGCATAAAATACAATGTGCCACAAAGAGGCACAACAAAAAAGAAAGGAAGTGAAAAAAATGAGTGAATTTCTAACGAGCAAGCAGGTTGCGGAGCAGTACGGGGTTCACAGAAACACCGTGATGAACTGGGTTAAGGCTGGACGGCTAACGCCTGTGCGGCTTTCGCGGCGATACTACCTTTTTAAGCGCGAAGACCTTGAGGCTTTTGAGAGGGGTGGACGTGTCATCCCCACATCGGCTCCTGTCGCCGAGATGGGGGGTACAGTATGAAGCTTCAGGTAAACCGTTACTATGCGATGCGCCCTAACGAGAGCTGCATCGAATGGCTTGATATCATCAGAGTTGATAAAATAGAGGGGGCGTTTGTGGGTTATAGCATGCGATGTGCGGGCCCTGGCTTCGAAGTGTGGGTACCACGATGCGGCAGTGTGGCCAACGTTCAGGCGTGTGTTGTTGGGGAAGTGGGTTGGGCGGCGGAAGACGGGGGTGGTCAATGAGAGGTGTGATGGCAGTATCAGCCAAACAGGTCGGAGTGCGTCCCGGTCTCTGCCGCCACGATAATCAGCGCGTCGTTGACGACCTTATATATGAGCAACCAGTCGGATTCAATATGGCAGTCCCGATATCCTTTTCGGTTGCCGGTGAGCGCATGATCCCGGTATCGCGTGGGCAACGGATTGCCCGTGGACAACAAGTCAATTACTTCCAGCAACTTGCGCATATCTTTGCCGCGCTTGGCCATGCGTTTCATGTCACGGTACATTTTCTTGGTATAAGCTACGGCGTACAGAGGTCGTCCTCCTCGTCGTCCAAAGCCTCCATCCCGGCCATCATGGACGCGAAAGCCTCCGCAGCGGTGGCAAAGGGGCCTACGAGGTTGCGTCCTGCGTCCACGTCCTCCATCGTTTTGAGGAGTTCGGCGTTAGGGATATGCGCGCAGTTATCGTGTGCGCTCCAATCCCGTTTTTTCCAGTCCTGGTTGTCATTTTCGACAACACAGGCAACGGGCTCAACTTGCAATGTGGACATAACTGCCTCCTTATTAGGGGTTAAAGGCCATACTGTTAAATATACGTCATTGGGCGGTGGAAATGTAGGGAAAAGTGAAAAATATACCACCAATAGTAAGAAAGGAGCAGCAAAATGTCGGTAAAAGAGATGTCGGATCAGCGCGTGTTCGCCGTTAATGAAATTGCCGAAGACGCTTATTTTGCGGAGTTCCTTCCCCGCACGTCGAGGGAAGACTATGAGGGCCTTAGACAGTCTATAGCGACGGAGGGTGTTCGTGACCCGCTATCCGTTTGGGACGCTCCAGGAGAGGACTACGTACTTGTAGATGGCTACCGCCGTATAGCTATCTGCCGCGAGTTAGGTATTGAAAAAGCGCGGGTAGTTGTTATGGAATTTGAGAGCCGGGATGCCGTTGAGGAGTGGATGTACGACAATCAAAAATTCCGCCGAAATATGACACCCGAACAAAGAGACGCCCTCGCGGTGAGGATGATGGCTAAGGAAGCGGGCGAGGCCAAAAGAGGTAACCCAAACTGGAAAAACGGCGATTCCGCGCAAATTAAGCAATTAGCGACAAATGTCGCTAATTGTAAGCCAACCGGTAAAGCCTCTGAAAGAGTGGCCGCTAAACTCGGTACTACAGCGAGGACCGTTGAGCGCGCCGTCGCCCGTGCCGGTGCCGAGGAGCGCATAAAAGAGGTCGACCGCGCGGCCTACGATAAACTCCAAACCCGCAAGGCTACAAGAAGCGTTTCAAGCAGAGATATAGAACAACTCGCCAAGGCTCCGAGCGCGGAGATTGAGGCGGCCGCCGCGGCCATTATTGAGGATCGGCCCATCGCGGCGCCGGTAGAAGCATCGGATGATCCCCTCATACGTGACAGCGTCGCATCGCTCAATAGGCGGCTTGTTAGACTTATGGATAGGGTCGCTATTGCCCACGAAGCTAAGACGCTCAGCGGTGCCGACCTCACGAGCATCCGCGAGTTCTCCGTCTTGCTCTCGGAAGCGGCTGATGGTTTGCGAGAGTTTATCGGTGAGCCTCCGCCAGCCTTGCCGCCCAAAAAACCAACGAAGCGCAAGGCATACGGTGAATACGGTTGGGTGAAATTGTCGGACGCGGAGTACGGCCGCATTGTCGCCGAACATGGGGCGGAAGCGGCAAATAAGTACATCACTATCCTTGACGAGTACGTTCAGTCTAACGGCAATAAAAACAAGTACAAGGATTGGAACCTGCAACTCCGCAAGGTGATCCGGGATAAATGGGGAGAAGGTGGGAGATCTTGGCAGTCGGAGGAGATGGCAGATTTTTCTTCGCCTGAAAAAGACATGGAATTTAATGAGCGTGTTAAGGCGATAGCTCGGGAGCGCATAGCGGCAAGAGAGCGTTTAGAGAGAGGGGAGGGCCAGTGACCATAACAGCTATTGATGATATTTGTCAAAATTACAAAAAGCTGATTGGCCACATTGTCGCGTGTCGCGGGCGTAATTTGTCCGAGCAGGCTGCCGAGGCGACAGGCGCGTTTTTGGCTGGAATCGGCTGGGATAACGCCAAGGCTATAGTTATAGGTCTTTGCCGTATGAAGACCATTCCACAGAATGTTTTAGGCGAGTTGGAGCGATTATGGGAGGATCGCAAGCGGTCAATGGTTACTACCCGTAACTATTCCGGCCACCGGCAGGCGGAGGATACTCTACCGGAAGAGCGTACGGTTGTGTGTCCACTTTGCAAAGGTCCGTCGTTGCTTAACTTCATGCTTGGTTCGGTTGGCAGGATATGGGTATTATGGGATTGCAAGGCCTTAAATGGTCAAGGTGGATACGGCTGTTCTGGTGGCAGAATAGGATCGCAATACAGCAGGGATGCGGCGGCGACTGTTATCCAGCAACAGACATTGTACGAGGGAAGCAATCAATCAGAAAATAAACAATTAATCTAATAAACCCTTAAAAAGGAGCTGTAAAAATGGGAGTAAAAAAAGGAACTACCCCTAAGTCTGCTTCGGTGGAAAACTTTTCGCCGGAACTTGTTAAGGCTGTTAAGGCTGCGGCAAAGGCCAAAGCGGCGGAGCCGACAATTGCGTTTGCCCGTACGTTCAATCCCGGTGTCGCGCTGGAGATGATCGTCACAGCCGCCAATATTCGGCTGAAGGAGATAACTCCTGATACCGACCCTAAGTTGCTCGAACTCGTTGAGAGTATCAAACAGCAGGGTATTCAAGCGCCGTTGTTGTTACTGAATGATGCGGATGCCGACTATTTCAGTATTATCGCCGGTCATCGCCGCTTTGCGGCCGCAAAACTCGCTGGGTTAGAAGACGCTCCTGCGTACATCTACGTAGGCCTGACCCCTCGCCAAATACTTGAAATACAGATAAGCGAAAACATCCACCGCGCCGATCTTGCGCCCAGCGAGGAAGCGGCGGTCTACGAGCGTATGCGCGTTGACCTCGATTACACGATCGAGGAAGTCGCGCTGCGAGTCGGCAAGTCGGCCAAGCATATCAGCCGCTATCTTAAATTGTTGATGCTGCCTGAAAAAATCTTGACCCGTATCGACAACGGGGAGATGAGCCTCGCCAAGGCGCAAATACTTTGCTCGCTACCCAAAGCTACGATAGAAAGGGTTATAGATCGTCACGACTATCTGCTCAAAGGCGGGAACACCGCCAAAGAGTTTGAACACGAAATACGGCGTTTGTACATGGCGGATCTGGGGAGTAAAAATTTCGACCTGAAGAAACAGTACAGAGGTGATGACGGCACTATCTGGCCGGCTTGTACTGAATGTCCCCACAAAGGCCAGCTTGAAATGTTCGAAGAGTTCGTTAATGACGACAAATGTCCTTTTGCGGATTGCTTCAATGGGAAGACTTGGGTCGTTGAAGAGCAGAAGAGGAAAGCGAAGAAGAAAAAGCAAGTCGGCCACGGAGACGACGACGATGATGATGATGATGGCGATTACGAAGAAACCTCGGAAGAACGCGCCGAGCGAGAGAAGCGCGAAGCGAGATATAAGGAACAGGAAGAGAAGCGCAAGGCGGAGCGGATAGCAAGGGCGGCAGACTGTAAAATAAAAGCAGAGTGGTACATTGAGCACAAAACTCAAGCCGGATTTCGCGCGACGGATTTTTTCTTTACATACGGCAATGGTAGTCATGGCGATCCTTTGGAGCATTGGTATTCTGAGCTAACCGATGTACTCAACGAACTGTATGTCAAGTACGTCGGGAAAAACATTGACCAGTTGAAGGAGGACTGCACATACGAGGAAATATCTAAGGCCGCTGTGATATATACAGTCTACAGTAGGGTTGATGATGGTGATGACAGTGAACTTGCGGAGTGGATCGGATGCGGCGAATATCCCGAAAAAGAAGAGAGTGAAGAAGAAGAGGAGGATGAAGGCAATGAGTAAATTGCAGTTGTTTGTAAACAGTAAATAAATAACCTCAAACAAAGGAGCTATAAAAATGAAGTTGTACGAACTCAAAGTTCAATATGATGCGCTTATGGCGCACATTGAAGCACACGCCGCCGAGCATGAGGGTGAGATTCCTGATAATTTAGACGCGATGATGGATAACATCGAAGCGGAAATTGAGGAAAAGGTTTTCAACTGCGGATTGGCCTACAAGAACGAAATGGCTGAGGCAGAGGCCTATCGTGCAGAGGAGATGCGGCTGGCGGCAAGGCGCAAGACCTCGGAACGAAAGGCTAAGTGGCTCAAAGCGTACATTGACGCGCACACTCCGAAAGAAGTCAAGTACAAGTGGCCGCAACTGGAAATATCGCGCCGTAAAACGGAAGCGGTTGATATTGTTTCGGCTACGCTTATCCCAGACGAGTATTGCCGTATTACCCGCGAGCCTTCAAAAAGTGCGATAAAGGCTGCGCTCAAATATGGCGGTGGCGTTCCCGGTGCCGAATTAGTCACGAGGTTTAACATTCAAATCAAATAGGAGAGGTAGGGGGATATGGGTATATGGGAAGGTTTGATAACAATCACCGCTATACTGGTTACTGGAGCGGTGGGGATAGTGCGTTTAGTAACTGATAAATATAACTAATAAACATGGAAAGGAACCAAACATGAGTACATCTGTATTGGTAATAGGAAAATCCGGCACAGGTAAGAGTCGCTCCATGCTCAATCTCGATCCGGCGACGACATTTTTGATTAATGTCAACGGAAAGGATTTGCCGTTTGTCGGACACAAGGCGAAGTACCAGCGGTTGTCTAACAACAATCTTAAGGGTAATATGGCGGTTACTGATAAATATGAACAGATTATCAGCGCCATCAATTACGTCAACGATAAGCGCCCGGAAATCAAGGTGGCGGTGATCGATGATTTTCAGTATGTCATGTCGAATCTTTATATGGCGCGAGCTACGGAGAAGGCGGTTAAGGATGCCGTGTTTCAAATGTACAAAGAAATCGGTAGCCATGCGTTCCATATTATCCGCGCTTGCAATGCTTGCCGTGATGATCTCGTGTGGGTGTTTCTCTCTCATTCGGAAGAAAGCGACACAGGCGAGACCAAGATTAAAACCATCGGTAAGATGTTGGATAATGTCATTGTTCCCGAGGGGATGTTTACTGTGGTGCTCAATACGGCAACTGCCCATCTTGACGGCAAGACCGAGTATTATTTCGAGACGCAGAATAACGGCCGCTCTACGGCAAAGTCGCCGGAGGGGATGTTTGAGAATTTCAAAATACCCAACGATCTGAAAATGGTCGTTGATTCTATTAACGCATATAATAACGGAGGGCAGTAAAATGAGAAATGCAATGGATTGGTATTATGATGAAGGGCTGGCAAAAGCCGGAGCAGGCGATTACATAACAGAAAGCGGTAGTTATGTAGGAGTGTTTACGCATGTTTTGCACAAAGTATCTGCAAAGGGTACCGTTGGATTTGAATTTGAGTTCAAAAGCTATGAGGGGCAGAGGGTCAAATATATAACTATATGGGTTAAAAACAAGGATGGCGAACTTCTACCCGGTTGGTCATTAATTAATTCTCTGATGGGATTGATGCGTAGCCCAGTTATGAATCGCGAGCGGATGGGCACTGATAGGGATAACAATCTTATCGAAGGTTATCCTTTCTTATGCGATAAATCTGTGGGTGTAATTTTGCAAAAGGAATTTTATACTAAGTCAGACGGTTCCACAGGTTATCAATTTAACATTCTGCATTTTGTGGATGCTACGACAAAAAAGACGCAAACCGAAGCTCTTAATAATCGCGAGGCTAAAGTATGGTATCGCAAAGTCGAGGATAAAATACGTGATGGCGTACTACCTAAATCAGCGCCACAATCAGTAGGCCAATCAGTGCTGCCCCCATCTTCATCGCTCAATGGAGGATTCGGGCCGGACAATACGGCTGATGACAATTTACCGTTTTAAGAAAGAAGCGAAGCGATGTCAGAAGAAAGAAATGTGGAAGTAGTAACCGATCTGTCGCGTCTTAATGATTACATGCCTGTGGAGTGTTGCTATAGTTGCTTTTGGGGGCGCGAAAGCGGATACAAGTGTCACAGGCACAAGAAAACCGAAGGGATGATTGTCAAAGTTGTTCCTTCGGGGCATTGTAGTAATTACGACGATCTACCGTTTTAAGGAGGGGAAAAAATGAACATCAAACAAAAGTTATTCGTTGTGGCTGAGTGGGTGGTGTTCGGCGCAATATGTTGGCTTGCGCTTAACATCGTGGTGGTGATTTTAGTATTAGGGGAGGCTCTGTAATGGCAAAACGCAATCTTCCCCCGTGGATAGCCGCCAAGAGTAAATACGGCAACCACCGCGTCGAGTATGACGGCATTAAGTTTGACAGCAAAAAAGAGTGCCGCGTATATCAAAAGCTGTTGCTAATGCAGCATTGCGGTGAAGTAACTAAATTCGACCGTCAAGTGACGTACAAGTTGGCAGTAAGCGGCGTACACGTGTGTAGCTATCGGGCTGATTTCGTGGTGACGTTTCGAGATGGGCGCGTCGAGGTGTGGGACGCAAAAGGATTCAAAACTAAAGAATATCAATTAAAAAAGAAACTTATCAAAGCCGTTCATGGCATTGATATCGTAGAGGTTTAACCATTAAAGAAAGGGTTGTAAAGTGTCTAAAACGCGCATTGAACACTTAACCGAATATCTATTCGGCCAGCTGGAACGGGTAGCTGAAATTGAGGCCGACACCCCGCTGTCGGATGTGGAATTAGACAAGGAAATTAGGCGTACCGAGGCGGTGGTATCGATTGCCACACAGATAATCAATGTCGCGAACGTGCAGCTAAAAGCCGCCGAGGTGAGCGCGAAGCTGAATGGTTATGATATGGAAGTGCCACGAATCCTACAGGCCAATGGCATCAAATTGCTACCCGGTGGCGGCGATGGGTAAAATACATAGATATACGGCAGAGCAAGTCGAATTTGTGCGCGAGGCGTATTTAATGCGCTCTTGTAGGGAAGTGGCTGTGATGTTTGCCGAGCGCTTTGGTGTGTCGCGTACAACGGGTCAAATTAAAGACTTGGTTGATAGACGCAAATTTCCTAAAAGTCATGGGGCGGTAGGCCCCGCAGCCACGCAGTTTAAACGGGGGTCCACACCGAGCCATAGAGTGCCTGTGGGTACAGAGCGCGAGTGGAAGCGTACATCCAGCCCTCATTCGCAAATATATGTCAAAGTGGCCGAGCCCCGCAAATGGCGGGCCAAAGCAAGAGTTGAGTGGGAACGGGCAAACGGTCGCGTAGTGCCAAAAGGCCATTGTGTTTTATTCGGCGATGGTAACAGGCGCAACTTTGCCCCCGACAATCTTATCCTTGTGACTAAAGAGCAGATGGTTGTTATGGTTGGCAACGGTCTTTGCTATGAGCATTCCGATTTGACAAAAGCCGGGGCGGCTATCGCACAGTTGAAAATGAAAAAAAATGAGTTTATTAGATATAAAAGCAAAGGAGGCCGCCGATGCCTAAAGGAATAATCGTAGTTGATGTGATGGAGAGTGGGCGCCACCCTGACTGCCCCATCATCGAGTTGCCGGATGGTGGGTTGGAGCTGGTGGTGGGAATGGCGCAACACCGCATCAACCACCTAAATTTTACGATGGATTTGTCGCGCGTGAGCGCGGGTACTATCAAGGAAATACGCGTCGCTGAACGAACCCTCGACGCACTCAAAACCATATTCGAAAGGAGAGTTAGGGAATTATGATTGTAGTTGATTATCTATACGAATACGACAAAAACGGGGACTTTACGGGGCAAATTTATACTGAAAAATGCGTGATAAATTTACGCACAATTCTCAACTCCATGAGAGTTGTTAATCCGATACTGTTGAAATTTATGTATATGGGATGGGAGAGGAAATCATGAACTGGATTAAACTATCGGATCGGGAGCCGCCGTTGGGCAAAAAGGTGTTGGTGTATGGCAAGTGCGGAGTGGAAATACTCATGCTTGAAAAAGCATTCTCTGATGGTACTGGACGTATGTGGCGTGAAAGCAGTAATAGTGCCACGCGCTTAAGTTACAACTGGTTCACCCATTGGGCGGAGATCGTGCCGCCCGGCACTCGATTACGGAGCGGCCCATGTCCAACGTGTGGACAAGAATACCAAGACACATGGGGGGACTTGGTTGAAGAGCAACGTGAGTGTTCTGAATACAAGCCGTCGGACAATAATTATTTTCCGGGATATTGCGATAATAAGGAACTGGTAACTTCTGATGAGCTTGTTCAGTGGTTTAAATGTTCTGCAGGAGAAACACACTGTCTTACCGATATAGATATTGAGCGCGAGGCCATGTCGCGCGTGAGCATAGGAGGGTGCAATAAATGACACACCTCTCCCTGTTCACAGGAATAGGCGGAATTGACGTTGCGGCGGAGGCGGCAGGGTTCAAGACCGTGGGACAATGTGAAAACAATTCATTACGCTGTTTCAGTCCTTGCCAAACGGTGGCCGAAATTGCCGAGATGGTGGGATATACACACCCTAACAAAGGAGAGTTTTTATGAGCGAACAGGGCTACGAACAGTTGACGTTATTTCCGGTGGATTCCCTTGTCAGCCATTCAGTGTCGCCGGATTACAAAAGGGAAAATCAGATGGCCGATACCTATGGCCCGAAATGCTCAGGGTTATCCGCGAACTTGCGCCGCGTTGGGTTGTTGCTGAAAACGTATCTGGAATCCTGCGAATTGCCGGAGACGATGTTTGTGCGTCGTTACACGATATTGGCTACGAGGTCGGGGTTTTCTGTTATGAAGCTGCGGCTGTCGGCGCGCCGCACCGACGAGCGCGCGTATTTTTTGTGGGCAACGCCGTGCGCGGCAGACTGTCAAGGGGCTTGGGTTGGTGGACGGGCAAAATCTCTACGGACGGATGTCAAAATGTTTCCCACGCCGACGTCGCAAAAATTGACCAGCAACTGCGCGAACCCGGACGATCTTATAGACAGCCACGGCAACCCGTGGGAACCGGGCAAGAAGCCGCACGACCGGCGGACGGCGTTACACGATTTTGTGCGGCACATGTGGCCGACACCGACTGTCAACGGAAATCACAACCGCAAAGTTGCGAGCGAAACATCGGGGGACGGATTGGCGACAGCCGTGAAGATGTGGCCTACACCAACAACCCCGCGCCCGCACGATTCGGAGAACACAGCGGGGAAGTTTATGCCGGGGCAGAAACAAAAGGATTTGACGTCCGTGGTAGCGCGGACTGGTGGGCAGTTGAACCCGACGTGGGTAGAGTGGCTTATGGGGTTCCCAATAGGATGGACAGACTTAAATGCCTCGGAAACGCGGTAGTGCCACAACAAATCTTTCCAATTTTCGCGGCCATTGCTGCGATTGAAAGGGTGACACATGAGAATGTCAATGAATAACATTTGCGAGGAGATGTAGATTTGAAAAGGCTAAAAATGCTCGAAGAAAGAAAGGCGTTCTATTCCACGAAAGAACTGGCTGGTATGATAGGTGTATCAGAGTGGTGGGTAGAAACATACCGCCACCGAATCTATGGAGCGAAGCGCATCGGAAGGCTATGGCGCTTTGAAAAAGCCGTCATTGATGCGCGAATCAGCAGAGAGCAGGACCTATTGAGGCCTGAGAACGGCAAACGCAAATTCTCATTATCTTACCATAAAAAATAAATTTCTTGATCGCACTGTTGCGCCCATAATATATTATAGGCGTGTATGGTGCGGTGCAGGAAAAGAAAGGAACCTGTATGGGCATCACAAAAGTAGGGCCAAACAAGTGGAAAGTGACAGTATCTTTCAGGGACAAAAACAAGGGGTATCCCGTGTCCAAGCAAGCTACCGTCACCGGAACGAGGGCAGAAGCCACCGAGGTTGAGGTCGAATTGCTCAAAAAGCTAAAGGCACGTTCTTTGAAAACCGCGCATGTGAGTACATTCGGTGAGGCTACCGGAAAATACGTCCACAAGATGCGAGTGAAAGGCGTGTCGTCCAGCCACATAGCAACGGCGCAGCGCATCGCCCGCGACTTGGGACATATACGTCTTGAGGAGTTCGCAGATCGTTTTGAGACGTATATCGACCATTTTGCTTGTACTCCCACGAAACATGGGGGGCCACCGGCAGGGGTGACGATTAATCGCTACATAGCAACTGTCAAGGCGATGTTCAACCATCTTATTGATATTGAGGTTGTCGAGAAGAATCCGATAACCAAAGGAAGATTTCCGATGCACAAGGTGAAGGCGAGGGATAGATACCTGACACCCGAAGAACGGGCGCATCTATTCAGCATCATCCGAAAGCATCGCCCTTACATACTACCTATTGTGCAATACATGTCATTGCTGCCTTGTAGAGTTAATTCGGAACTTACCATTGCAAGGCGCGAGCAATATCTTCCGATGGTAGGCGAGCGCGGGACAATTCGCTTTCCCGACAGTAAATCTGATGTGCCTATTGACAGGCCTGTCCCTCCGGGGATGGAGGAATACTTTCGCAATATTCCGGTGAATTGTCCATGGCTGTTTTATAGAGAGATGTCGGTTGGTGTATACGTCCCTCTGTCTGCCGGTCGTCTTGATAGGGCATGGCGGCATTGCCGCGCAAAGGCTGGGATGCCCGACCTGCGCATCCACGACCTGCGGCATGTAGCAGTTACCGATTTGCACGATGCTGGCAATCCGATTCAAGTGATTATGGCGCTTGCGGGCTGGAAAACCGATATGCTGTCTACTTATTATAAGCGAGACAGCGCACGTTCTGCCAGCATGGCCATATTCGGGCAAGAGGCGGTAGTCGTAAGCGGTAGTAGTGTACAATGTCGCTACAATGTCGCTACAAACCACCGGAGAAGACAGGAAAAGACAGGAAAAAACAGGAGATCCAATAGGCAGCGCCTAAAACTTAAGGCCGCGTAAGTCATTGATTTTGCGGAAGTTTTGCGGAAGAGCGCGGTTTGATGTAATAAAATATATTATATTATTCCAAGCGTAGTGGTAGATTTTGTAACACTGAGGAGGCGGGTAATGTCGCAAAGCCAAAAACGGGCATCACGGATACTGCAGCAGATGATATGGCCGCTTGTCCCTCTGCCCATGGGGATGAAACGGGCGATGTGGCATAGGTTGTTTTTTAATAAAAACCGTTTTGCCTATAAAAACGCGCCGGATGTTTTTTCAAAGATTTACTCCGATAATTTCTGGCTGTCAAACGAATCGCGTTCCGGCGGCGGATCGCTCATCTCCGCGACAAAAACTATCCGCGAAAAATTGCCCGCAATATGGGAACGATATGGAATCAAAACTTTTTTGGATGCCCCGTGCGGCGATTATAACTGGATGAAAGAAGTAGAAAAGAAGAATCTTGTATACATCGGCGGTGATATAGTTGGTGAGATGATAGAGCAAAATAACAAAAAATACGCCGGAAGCAACGTATCATTTAAAATAATTGACATAACAAAAGACGATTTGCCGACGGTCGATATGATATTTTGCAAAGATTGTTTGCAGCATCTTTCGTATGAAAAAATTTTTAAGGCGCTGAAAAATTTCAAAAAATCAAAATCAAGATATTTGATGACGACATCATATTCCAAAACATGGAACAACTGGGATATACTCGATGGAGACTGCCGCCCGTTAAATCTATTAAAGCCGCCATTTTCCTTGCCGCAACCTTTGATGAAAATCCGTGAAAAATCGAGGGGAGGAGGGTGGGGAGTTGATAATGATAAGGATATGTATTTATATGAATTGGATAAGATAGGTGATTTTTATTGAGGTATCAATAGGAGGAAAATATATGAGTGCGCCGGTTCGGCGTGTGTAGTATAATACGGTGCGATACCGTATCAGGCAAAGTTTAGCCAACCGTCTGTACCCAGCCTTGGAGTCGAAGCCGCGAGGTTAGATTTAAG
>JAITUP010000156.1 GCA_031286265.1 Chitinispirillales bacterium
ATAATATTATTTTACCCCCCTTCTAGCCCCCTCTTTTCTCCCCCCCACCCCCCCCCCCACCCCCCCCAACCCCCCCTTTTACTTCTTTATATAAAATGCCCCCCCCCCCCCCCCCCCCCCTTATATATAAGTCATTATCAAATAACAACTTACAACAATTATTTATTAACAATACATATAATAGTATCATATACCGAAAAATACCTATTATCAAAAAGCCCCCGTAGGGGCAGGCCTGCGTGTATGCTCAAACTTGGCAGTAAACAAAATTTGTAGTAAAATTAACAAAAATCAACCATTAATACAGCGGCAAAAACCGCGGAAAGAAGGGTGGCAGTATGTTAAAGGAAAGGACGTTTTGGATGTTTTGTTTTTTGCTTGCCGGTTTACCCGCCGTAGTTTTTTCTTATGAAAATGAACCGGTAATATATTGTGAGGTTGGTTTGTTTTTAAATGTAGGGGGAGGTAGCGTAAAAGTTAATGATGAATCAGGCGGGGGTTCTTTGATGAGATATGGTGAATTTAAGGTAGGATATGGTCCGATTGACGATCCGATTTTTAATTTACCGATTTATCTTGTCGGTGAGTTTACTGGAGGTTATGAAAGCAGTACTGGAAGGAGTAGAAATGATGTAATGGGTTATTCGTCAATACCTCTTTACACCGGGGTCGGCATTCTTTATTACCCTAAACCGATTATTCAGCTCGGTGGAACTTTAGGGGTATCATGGCATCTTAGTTCCAGCATTCCTTATAAAATTAGGGGCAGAGTATCTGAAGATATTATTAGCCCCGGCTTTGCGTGGAATATTTCTACCGCAGCTGATTTGGGAGCGCTGTTTAATGCATGGAAAAATGTTGACACTACCGACAAGGAATTTTTAATGGGGCTTTTGTTAGGCTTACAAATTTCCGGTTCAAGAAATAGTTTCAAAAGTTATTATTTACGTGATGAGATAGCAAGCGGCACCGTCTCAACGACTTATATTAGCGCTTTTCTTAAAACATACATTAAAATCCCAAGATAAATTATGGGAGAAAGAGGCTGGAAATGAAAGCGTCGGTTAGGCGCGTACACGGGCTTGGACGGCAATGACGGCAACTGATTGTGTTCTTAATAATCAATACCCATCATAGAGCCCGCTAATTGACGTGCCCATGTTGGTATACATTATTGCCCGTGCAAAAAGTTCGGCGACCGAGATTATCGTCATCCGGTCGAATTTCTTTTCTTCAGGGATGAAAACCGTATCCGTTACCACCAATTTGTTAAGTGACGACTTTTGCAGCTTTTCCGCCGCGTTGCCGGATAGTACCGCGTGTACGCAGCAGGCTGCTATTTCCGTTACTCCCAAATGCTCAAGCGCTTTTACTACTTCCAACATGGAACCGCCGGACGCTATTTCGTCGTCGAATATGACGGCGCGTTTGCCTTTCACGTCGCCTATCACGTTGTGTATTACCGGATTTTCGGAGTCGTCGCTGCGCCGTTTGTCGAGGATGGCGAGCGGCAGGCCCATGCGTTCGGCATAGGCCCCGGCGCGTTTGGCGCTTCCCGCGTCGGGCGCTACCACCACGCTGTTTTCTATGCCATATGTCTTAAAATATTCTATCAAAAGTTTCCCTGCCAGCAGGTGATCTACGGGTATTCTGAAAAATCCCTGTATCTGCGGTGAATGCAGGTTCATCGTCATCACCCTGTCCGCGCCCGCGGTTTCGAGGAGGTCTGCCATTAGCCTTGCGGTGATTGATATCCTCGGTTCGTCTTTCTTATCCGAGCGGACATAAGGGAAATATGGAACGACCGCCGTGATCCTTTTCGCGCTTGCGTGTTTGGCGGCGTCTATCATCATCAAGAGCTCCATGATCCCCTCGTTGACCGGACTGCATGACGGCTGGACTATGAAGACATCTTGGCCGCGTACGCTGTCGCAGATTTTCACCTTGAGGTTTTCGTTGCTGAATTTGACGATTTCGCACTTGGCGAGTTCGACGCCCGCGTGGGCGCATATCGCCTTGGCGAGCGGGATGTTGGCGTTGCCAGACATGATTCTTAGGGTGTTGGTCATTTTACTGCGCCTCCGTGAACGGGGTTTCAGTTAAATCTTAAATCGTTGGAATCCGCTGTTTTTACTCGGGATTCTCTTCGTCGTCGTCACTAATATAATCTTTTACGCGGGCGACATTCTCAACTTCTTTAATTTTTTGTATCCGCCGCAAAATCTGCTTGAGCTGGTTCAGGTTGCGGATTTCGAGATGGAAGGTGAGATCGGCCTTGCGGTTGAGAGATTTTACGGTTCCGTTTGTTATGTTTACGCCAAAATCCATGAATATCGCGGTTATTTCGTTGAGGAGGCCGCAGCGGTCGTCGCCTCGAATGTTTAGGGTGACATAGTGTTTTTTGAGTTCGCCGCTGTCCCAGTTGACCTCGATTGCGCGGTCGTCGTCGTCTTCGAAGAGCTTTACGTTTGGGCAGTCGGCCCTATGCACCGATATCCCGCGGCCTTTGGTTAAAAAGCCGATGATCTGGTCGCCGGGGATGGGGTTGCAACACTCGGCGTATCGCACCATCAGATTATCCTGGCTGCCGACGAGTATCCCCTGCGGCGATTTTTGGCCGGTGATGGTTTTCATAAACTGCGACACCATCTCGAACGGGGCGGCTTTCTTTTTAATTTTGCGGGCCTGAAAATACTTCATCACCCGGCTTTCAGGCAGATCGCCGCGGCCGATTAACTCATAAAGACGTTCAACATTTCCGATGCCGAGGTGCTGGAGCAACTCGGGGACGTGGTTGTCGAAGGGCGTATTGGTATTGAGCTCTTCGTAGGCATGAAGGATCATTTTCTTTCCCAAATCGACGCTGTTTTGCTTCTCCGCGTTGTTTAGCCACTGGCGTATCGCACTGCGGGCCTTGGGGGTTTTTGCGTATCTTAACATACTGACCGACGGCGTCTTGGTGTTCAAGGTCAGCACTTCCACACTCTGTCCGCTTTTCAATTCCGCCCCGACAGGCTCCACATGGCCGTCTACCTTGGCGCCGATGCAATGCGTGCCGAGCTTGGTATGAACGGCAAACGCGAAGTCGAGTACCGTCGAGCCTTTGGGCAGGGTGATGAGGCTTCCCTGCGGTGTGAAAACAAAAATTTCGGCGTCGAAGAGGTCAACCCGGAAAAACTCATAGAACTCGGCGGAGTCGGTCAAATTCTCCTGCCAGCCTATTATGTTTTTCAGCCATCCAAGCGCCTTATCGTCTTTACTGATCTCGTCGGCGAGACCGCCGTCTTTGTAGAGCCAATGCGCCGCGATCCCCTCCTCGGCGGTCTTGTTCATCTCCCACGTGCGGATCTGCATCTCAATGACGCTGCCCTGCTTGCCTACCACGGTAGTGTGAATTGATCGGTAGCCGTTGGACTTGGGCGCGCTGATATAATCCTTAAACCGCTCCTGCACCGGCATCCAAAGCCCGTGGATGACACCGAGGGCATGATAACACTCTTTTACGGAATTGACGATAATACGCAATGCTAAAATATCATAAATTTCATCAAACGGCTTGCCGCGCTTCAGCATTTTGTTATATATGCTGTAAAAATGCTTGGGCCGACCGGCGGTGGTCGCGTTTATCCCCTCCTGCTCAAGCGCCGTTCTGAGCGGCCCTTCAAACGCCTCAAGTATCGCCTCGCGGTCTGTGTGGCTCGCCACTACCTTGGAAACGATGTCCTTGTAATCGCTCGGATACAAATGCTTGAAAGCGAGGTCGTCGAGTTCCCATTTAATCCGCCCCATACCGAGCCGCATCGCGAGCGGGGAATAGACATCGAGCGTTTCTGTGGCGATCGCCCTGATCTTCTCCGGGTCGAGATATTTGAGCGTGCGCAGGTTGTGGATGCGGTCGGCAAATTTTATTATGATAACGCGGAGGTCTTTGGCCATAGACAGCAGCATTTTGCGGTAAGTTTCAGCTTGCCGGTCTTCGCGCGTTTTCATCTGAATGGCACGTATTTTCGTCACGCCGTCAACGAGCAACGCCACGTCTTCGCCAAACCGCTTGGCCAAATCTTCTTGCGTACACGGCGTATCCTCAAGCACGTCATGCAAAAGCCCCGCCGCGATTGTCACCGAGTCGAGCTTCTGTTCCGCGAGAATCATTGCGACGGAAACAGGGTGCGCGAGGTACGGCTCGCCGGATTTGCGCACCTGATCCTTATGCGCGTCCCACGAAAACAAAAACGCGCTATGTATAAGATCGGTGGAAATGCCGGGATTCACCTCCAATATCTTATTAATAAACTGCTCGGCGGCAGCCTCGGGCGACGATGACGACAGTAGTGCTTGGAAATTATCCATTCTTTGCGGCCTGCTATTTGGAATCACGGTCATTCAACTTGAATGACCGTATCTCTAATATCTATACCTTAATAGCAATATAATTACCGCGCGTATCTTGTGTGGAATTTTATTCTAAAATCCGCAATTGTGACTGTCATTCAATTTGTCTTTATTGTGGATTCTATAATAAAACAACACATTTTATCACTGTCGTCTTATATATAAGATTTTACCGTTTTTTTAAACCCCTTTTTTTAAAACCTTTTTTTTAAAAAGGTCCGCCTGACCGCCTGATGCCGCTCCGTAATGTTTGGGACAACAAAGGGTCGACTGAACGGGAAGGGCGATGTTCATTCTGAGCGTTGGTGGGGCATTTGGCAAAACCCCAGATGGGGTAAAAACAAAATGGCTCTTCGCTATTTCGTGTGGGTTGGCGTGATTTATATTT
>JAITUP010000250.1 GCA_031286265.1 Chitinispirillales bacterium
ATCAACGCCTTTCGCTTCCAAATATTTGACCAGATACGACGGTACCCCGCTCATGCTCCAAAAAGCGGCGAACTTGGCGGATTCGTCAAAATGGTTCAGCATGCCGTAAGTGTTGTATATCGACACTTCTTTTTCCGTGAAGCGGTAACCGTTGTAGTGGTCTCTCAATTTTTGGAGGTAAGCTACCCTGCCGCCGTGTTCCCTCGAGTATGCGTTTATTTCCGGCTCAAAGCATGTTTCGAGCTCCTCTTGCGTTATCCCGCAGATATCGCAATATTCGAGCATCATAGAGATGTCTTTGGGCTGATTCATTCCCGAAAACACGCTGATCTGCGCGAATTTTGTTACTCCTGTGATGAACGCGAAGCGGATATATTTGCTACATTGCTTGATGACGCCGTAAAATCCCTTTAGTTCTTCGCGTAATGTTTGGTTGTGGTCGGGTTGGTCAAGCGTACCTAAAAGCGGGTAGTCGTATTCGTCTATTATTACGACTATGTTGCCTAATTTTGAGGATAGCTCCAGTATCAACTGCTGAAAATTTATGGCGATATGTTTTCCAAAATTAATATCCACTCCGTAACTCTTCGCGCAATTTTCCAATTGACTGCCTAACTTGGCCTTGAGTACCTCAACACTGTCTACTGTGTAATTAGCGCCGCTCAAATCAAGATAAATGACGGGATGCGGCTTCCACTCCCAATCGGTCTCCGCTATCGAAAGCCCCTCAAACAACTCTCTTTCCGCACGGAACAGCGACTCTATCGTTGAGCAAAGGAGCGATTTTCCGAACCGCCGCGGGCGGGATAGGAACACTGTTTTGTAACGTGATGCCATGTTGTAGACATGCCGCGTCTTATCCACATATACGTCATACCCCCTGCGGAGGTCGCCAAATGACTGAACGCCGCCGATAGGTAATTTTCTTCTGGCCATGCGATGAATATAATATATGGCGCGGCCAAGGTGAAAAATTTGGAAAAACCGGCGGCACAATTTAAATTACTGAAATATTTAATTGTGAAGGTCAATACCAATAATCCAAAAGGATGTCATAGTAATGAAATTTATCAATACCGGCATAGGCGGCTTAATCCTTATTGAGCCGCGTGTCCACAACGACCACCGCGGATTTTTCCTCGAATCATACTCCGCCAAGACATTCGCGGAAGCCGGAATCGACTGTGTGTTCGTGCAGGATAACCATTCCAAATCGACGGCTAAAGGCGTTATACGCGGGCTGCATTTCCAAACCGCGCCATACGAACAGAGTAAACTGGTGCGTGTGATACGCGGGGCGATATTTGATGTCGCGGTAGATCTTAGGCCGGAGTCTCCTACCTACGGCCAATGGAAAGGATTTGAACTGACCGAGCGTAACTTCAACATGCTATTCATCCCGAAAGGCTTCGCCCACGGTTTTTGCACATTAGAAGAAAACACCGAAATCGTCTACAAAGTCGACAACCCATATTCGCCTAATCACGACACGGGGATTATATGGAACGATCCTGCGCTGGCCATAGATTGGCCGGTGGATGAGCCGGTGTTGTCGGATAAGGATAGGAATTTGGGGAGATTAGAGCCAAAAAAGAATTGACCGGAGGCGGCAGGACCCCTTCGAAAGTGTATCTTAATTATGCCGACAATTGATGCTATACTACAAAAACGAGAGCTCGACCGCGACGACATCATCGCGCTGCTTGGCGCTTCCGCTTCGGCCGACGTCGAACTTATTCGTTCATCCGCCGAGAAAGTGCTGATTGACGAATGCGGCGACGCCGTTTATTATCGCGGGTTGGTTGAGTTTTCCAATTATTGCGCCTATGACTGCCATTATTGCGGGATAAGGAAAAGCAATGCCGATATCAAGCGTTATACCTTATCCAAAGACGATATCGTCGCCGCGGCCAAATGGTCGATACGGCAGGGTTACGGTTCCGTCGTCCTACAATCGGGTGAACGGCGCGATCCTGAATTTGTTGATTTTCTTGAAGATGTTATTGCGGAAATAAAATCGGCGACGGTTTCTGAAAAACTTCCTAACGGAGCGGGGATTACCTTAAGCGTGGGTGAGCAGGAACCGCAAAGTTATGAGCGATTTTACAAAGCCGGCGCGCATCGCTACCTGCTGAGAATAGAGGCGTCCGATCCAAATTTATTCGCATTGATCCATCCGCAAAATCAATCCTGGCAAAATAGAATCGACTGCCTGAAAACGCTCAGGCAAATTGGGTTTCAGGTAGGTACCGGTGTGATGATCGGTATACCCGGACAGACAGTTTCTAATCTTGCGGACGATGTTTTATTTTTTAGGGGCATGGATGTGGATATGATAGGCATGGGGCCCTATATCGTCCACAGGTCAACTCCTATGAACATCCACGCGGACTATTACGATCAGCACAAAGATAAAATTTTTCAAACCGCGCTGTTGATGATAGCGGTGTGCCGCCTTGTTTTGAAAAATGTGAATATCGCTTCAACTACCGCGCTACAGGCTATGCGTGACGACGGCAGAGAGCTCGGCTTGCGCTATGGCGCGAACGTTATCATGCCGCAAACCACGCCTGTTGACGTGCGCCGTGACTATCTGTTGTACGACGGTAAGCCATATATGAGCGACGATGCCCGTCTGTATCACTCCGACCTCGAAAAAAAGATCAAATCAATAGGCAGAAAAATTACCGTCGACGACTGGGGCGACTCGAAAAAAGCGGTTTTGAGAAGTCAGGCTTCATACCAATGTTTGACGTTAAAATCAAAGCCTTTAAAGTCTTTAAAATCAAAATCTTTAAAATCAAATTCTTTTTTGGTGACAGGGGCTCCGCCCCCGTAACGCCCCCATTCTAAAACCGAATACGCTAAAACCCATACCCTTAAAACCCTACGGGTGGGTGTAATGCTAAAGTCAAAACAAGTCGATAGGGTGGTTTTGGTTTTGATTTTAGCATTTTTACCCCGATAGTATGCCCACATGTCCCCCGTAAGCG
>JAITUP010000260.1 GCA_031286265.1 Chitinispirillales bacterium
TCAGCCACAGGCTCCACAGGCTCTTCCTCCGAAACCTCGGCGACCTCGGTTTCCGGGTTTTCCGGTACTACTACCGGTTCTTCCGGGCCGAAGGGATCGTTGATTGCGCTCATATCATCGTCGTCGCCATCACCGCTTTTTCTCTTGGCGATCTTCACCTCGGATTCCGGCTTGATCGGGAAAGCGGCTTTGTGATCGGCTAGAAGCTGCGCGTCCTTGTCCTTGAAGTATTCGTCTACGCTCAGGACTATTTTGCGGCCTTCCATGTCTACCTCTATCACCACGGCAGGGACTTTGTCGCCCACCTTGTATAGACGTGACGGATGGTTGACTTCTTCACCAAGCTGGCTTAACGGAATCAGGCACTCGATGTCGTCTTTAACGCTAACGACTATGCCGCGGTCGAGAATACGCGCTACCTCGCACTCCGCGAATTCCGTGCCTACCGTGTATTCCTTAACGATATTATCCCACGGATCCTCTGTGAGCTGCTTTATACCAAGCGAAATTCTGCGCTTTTCCTGATCGATATCGAGTACCTTGACTTCCGCCAAATCACCTTTCTTTAACACCTCGCTCGGATGGCCGATTTTCTTCGTCCAAGACATGTCAGATACGTGAATCAGGCCGTCAACACCCTCTTTGAGTTCAATGAACGCGCCAAACGCCGCGATGTTGCGCACCTTGCCTTTGAGTATCGCGCCAATCGGGAACTCGACGGGTACGTCTTCCCACGGATCCGGCTCAAGCTGTTTGAAGCCAAGTGAAATCTTCTGGTTCTCCTTGTCAATCTTAAGCACGACGGCTTCCACAATATCGCCGATACCGACAATCTTCGACGGGTGCTTGATGTGCTGCGTCCAAGACATTTCTGAAATGTGGATGAGACCCTCAATCCCTTTTTCAAGTTCCATAAACGCGCCGTAATCGGTGATCGACACAATTTTGCCGCGTACTTTCGAACCTTCGGGGAATTTATCTTCTATGCCCTTCCACGGATGCTCCGTAAGCTGCTTCAGGCCAAGCGATATACGCTCCTTATTCTCGTTGAAATCGAGCACCTTGACCTGCAGTTTGTCGCCAAGCGCGACAATCTCGGACGGATGGTTGACGCGCCCCCACGACATATCGGTGATGTGTAGCAGGCCGTCTACGCCGCCAAGGTCGATAAACGCGCCGAAATCCGTGATATTCTTCACGAAACCTTCTCTTACCTGATCTTTTTCGAGATCGGTCAAAATTTTCTCGCGCTGCGCCAAGCGGTCTTCTTCGAGGATAACTCTGCGTGAGACAACGATGTTGCGACGGGTCTTGTTCACCTTGATAACGCGGAAAGTAAACGACTGGCCGATGATAGAGTCCATATCGGGTATCTGGCGCAAATCAATCTGCGAACCCGGAAGGAACGCGTCCACACCAAACAGATCGACGACGACACCGCCCTTGATACGGCGAACGAGGCGGCCTTCGACCGTTTCCTGCTTTTCGAATACTTCGTATATTTTATCCCAAACGCGTAAAAAGTCGGCACGTGATTTCGAGAGAATGATTTGCCCCTCGCTGTCCTCAACCTGCTCAAGGTACACGTCAATCTCGTCGCCGGCCTTGAAATCCTGCGCGTTTTTGAACTCAGAAAGCGGAATTATGCCTTCCGACTTAAAGTTGACGTCAATAACGACACCTTTATCGGTTATGCGGAGGATACGGCCTTTGAGAACCTGGCCTTCCTCTATGCCTTCAAGAGACTTGTCGTAATCCTTCAGAATGTCTTCTACTTGCCCCGGCTTGTAGAAACTTTCTTCGAACTCGGAAAGGTCGACTTCGGCGCCGGAGGCATCCACGGCACGGAAGGGTTTAAGGGTTTCTGTTGACATTAACTGCTCCTTCTTTTACTGCATTGGTTAAGGTTAATAATTACATGCTCATTCCACTTTAAAACGGTAACGTGCAGTCGCCGGGCGATGCAGGTACTATTTTAAAGTGGAGCTACTATAATACTTTTCAACTATGAACGATACTTGATCGTCTAACGTCATGCCGGTCGTGTCCATTTCAATCGCGTCGCTCGCCTTTGTTAGCGGACTGTTTGACCGGGTTGAATCTTTTTCGTCTCTCACCTCTATGTCGCCCATCAACTCTTGTATGGATTTCGTTACACCCATTGCCTCGAAATCCTTTTGACGCCTTTTGGCGCGTTCTTCTACGGAGGCGGACATGAATATTTTGACCTCCGCGCCCGGGAATACTACCGTGCCGATGTCGCGGCCCTCGCAAACGACCGGCAGACCCGCCGCGATTTTCCGCTGTTGGGCTACCAGCGCTTCACGGACTACGTCTATGGCGCAATAATCGGAGACGTTCTTTGTTACCTCGTCGGAACGGATTAGCGTGCTAACATCCTCCCCGTCCATCAAAACCCGTACATCCGGCGGCGAACCTTCAAAAGCGATGACTGTACCGTCCACCAGCCGTCCGAGCGCGCTGTCGTCGGTATACGGGATATTTTGGCGCATCGCCTTTAGCGTAATGGCGCGGTACATTGCCCCCGTATCGAGGAACGTGATGCCCAATTTAGCCGCTACCGCCTTGGCGGTTGAACTTTTGCCGGAACCTGCCGGACCGTCGATGGCGATAATCATAGCCCATGAAAATATATTATGGGTCGCTGGGAATCAATGAGGAAAGTCATTTTTTTTTAAAATCTTTTTTGGGGAATGCCGCCGGTTCCCAAAGCCACCCACATCAAGCACCGTAAATGCTGATACCGTCGAAACCGTCGCCAAGGTGAAATCTATTGGAGTGTAACATCAAAATCAAAGTCAAAGTCAAAATCTTTAAAAAGCTTTTTAAAATCTTTTTTGGGGACGGGGCTCTGCCCCGTAACGCCCCGATACAATAGGCCCCCTGCGGTCCCCCATAAGCGGCGACCGCTTACGGGGGACATCCGGGCATACTATCGGGGTAAAAATCCTAAAATCAAAAACAAAACCACCCTATCGACTTGTTTTGACTTTAACATTACACCCGACCGTAGGGTTTTAAGGGTAAGGGTTTTAGCGTAGTCGGTTTTAGAATGGGGGCGTTACGGGGTCGGAGCCCCTGTCACCAAAAAAGAATTTGATTTTAAAGGTTTTGATTTTAATTACCGCCAGGTTAATAGTACTTGACTTTACTCGTTGACATGCGGTATTTTATCGAATGGGGCGATTATTCCTCATCGGTATTCAGGGATTCGTGGGTATTCCGCGAGCGGGGTTTTAATCTCAATAATTGCGTTAAACGTAGTGCAAAGTGGATAATGAGGGTTTTTCTATGACCATTTTTTCGCGGGTTTTGATTGCTTGCTTCCTGCCGTTTATTATCATTTTTTCTGCGGTTATGGTTTCGATCAACAGCATAGTGCATAATCAGGTGGTGACGTATGCCAACGAATTGTCGGGGAATTTTGCCAACGAGGTATCCAAGCAGATCGGCGACGGCTTTGTGAATGTTGAAGCGCTGGCCAACGTTGTGGGGGATTTTTTAACGGAAGCGGATTTTACCGCACCCAACGCGGAAGAGTACATTTCGAACTGGATAGCGTCCATCCTCAAGGCTACCCCCTATATCTACAATATATGGGTTTCCTTTGAACCGGGCGGTTTTTACCCGGACGCGAGGTTTTCCCGAGATTTTGTAAACTTGGGCGACTCAATCGTCGCCATCCCGGACTTGGACGACGACAAGCTCGGCGACCCGGAAGAGGCGCCGTGGTACTATTATCCGTTTACAACGGGAGAAACATGGTTTGAAAGCGCGGACTGGTATGACTATGGACTCGGCGGCGGGAGCAAATATACCGGCACAATAAGCATGCCTATAATTCGAGACGGGGAAATCGTGGGCGTATTTGGCGTGGATATGCTGTATGAAAACATCTTCCGGTTTCTCAACGAAAGGCAGATAGCGGGCGAACGCAAAATATTGATCGTAACGCAGGAGGGCGAAATCGTTTTCGCGGCCGACAGCGGTTTGTTGAGGATGTCGCTCTTCGATCCGAATCTCGCGCTCGAAAAAAAAGATTATGTGAGAGAAGCGCTAAGCGTAGGGGGGCCGTTTAGCGTCAGTACGTTTTCACCCTTCCACGGCGCCCCGTCGATAATGTTTTTCTACCCCACCAGCCGCATGGATTCGAGGAGCGCCGAGTTGTTTCTGTGCATTGACATGCAGACCGACAAACTCTTCCGCAAAGCTAACGACGTCGGATGGATCATTATCGCGATCGGCGTTTTGGGGCTGCTCATATTCACTGTCATACTGTTTTTCACCGTGAAAGGCATCCTCAAGCCCATTAAAAGGCTAACCGAAAGCGTAGACATGATAGTGAGCGGACATATAGACGCAAACCTTGCCTCAATCCTCGACGCGGAACTGCGCGACTACGACAAGCGGTCGAAAGATGAATTTTACACACTGTTCACAGCCTTAAAAAGTATGGGCAAGTCGATGGTGATGAGTGAAAAATATAAGGCGATGTCCGAGGCCAAAAGCGATTTTTTAGCAAAAATGAGCCACGAAATACGCACGCCTATGAACGCGATAACGGGCATGGCCGAACTCGCGCTGCGCGAAGAAATGCCGCCAGCGGCAAAAGAACACGTATTCACAATCAAACAGGCCGGCGCAAACCTGCTATCAATCATCAACGATATTCTCGATTTGTCAAAAATCGAAAGCGGGAAACTCGATATCGCCCCCATCGATTACAGCTTCTCGTCCCTCGCAAACGATGTCATCAGCATCATCAGGATGAGGGTGGCGAACTCGGCGGTGCGGCTTACGGTTAATGTAGACAGAAAAATTCCAAGCGTACTATACGGCGACGAGGTACGTTTGAGACAGGTGCTGCTCAACCTCCTGAACAACGCTGTGAAATATACCAAGGAAGGCACCATATCGTTTACCGTGCGTGGAGAAATTATCGATCTGAAAACCGTCCTTTTAACTATAAGCATCTCCGATACCGGCATAGGCATAAAGGAAGAGAACATCGAAAAGCTCTTCGGCAGTTTTATTCAGGTAGACGCGGACGCGAACAGAGGGCTTGAGGGCACCGGGCTCGGGCTCGCCATAACGAAGAGTCTGACCACCGCGATGGGCGGTGAGATAACAGTCGAGAGCGAATACGGCAAAGGCAGCGTATTTACCGTAGCCCTGCCGCAAAAAATCCGCTCGCATCAGCCGCTGGCGGCGGTCGAAAAACCGGAAGAAAAAAGTGTGCTCATATACGAACGATGCGACACCTATGCCAGGTCAATGGCCGAAACGCTCAACAATTTAGGCGTAGCCAACGCGCGCGCCGATAACGACGCGGAACTGCGCGAAAAACTGGAGAGCGGCAAATACCCGTTCGCGTTCATCGATCAAGCGCTACACAACAACGATACCAAAAATATCTTGAAAGAAATCAATTACGGCGGGCAAATCGTGCTGCTGGCGAATTTTGGCAGCGCTACGGTGAGCGATGAAGGTTTAAGCGTTATCGCGACATCGGCGTATTCAATATCCATCGCCAATGTCCTGAACGGTGTCGCCGACAACTTCACCTACAACGCGGACGCCGCCACCGCGGTAAAGTTCAGCGCGCCGAATGCGAAAATTTTGGTGGTGGACGACATCAGAACCAATTTAGAGGTAGCGAAAGGCCTTCTATCGCCTTACGGCATGCAGATTGACACGTGCCTGAGCGGGGCGGAAGCAATAGACGCCGTGACGGCTCACAGGTACGATTTGGTGTTTATGGATCATATGATGCCGGAGATGGACGGCATAGAGACCGTCAAGCGCATACGCGAACTGTGCGGCGCCCATTCCTATATACCCATAGTAGCGCTGACCGCAAACGCAGTCTACGGCACAAAAGAAATGTTTTTGCAAAACGGGTTTAACGACTTCCTGTCGAAACCGGTAGATATCCTGAAATTGGGCGCTACGCTCGAAAGATGGGTGCCGAGAGCGAAGCAACTGCCTCCCCTAACCGATAAGATAGTCGAGGAATCGAAAGAGCTGTCCGATATAGCCATAGACGGCATAGACGTGAGGACGGGTATCGCAAGAACCGGCGAGTCGGCGAGCCTGTATTTGAAAACGCTCGCTGTATTCCGCATCGATGGTCAAAACAAGATCGACGAGATTAACAAATGCCTCGAAACGGACGACTTGAAGCTGTATACGACCTACGTTCACGCGCTCAAAAGCGCTCTGGCGAATGTCGGCGCCCTCGAGCTGTCTGAAGCCGCCAAAGGGTTGGAAACGGCCGGAAAGCGCGGAGATTGGGATTTTCTGCGTGAAAACACGCCATATATGTTATCGGAGCTGGAAAATCTTCTGCGCGGCATAAGCGAGGCCCTGTCGGCCGGGAAGGAAAAGGACGGCGGCCAAACGGCGGCAATCGATATAGAAGCGCTCAAAACCGCCCTCGCATCCTTAAAGACCGCCATCGACGATATTGATCCCGGCGGCATCAGTGCGGCCATCAGGGAACTGGAGCGGTTTGAGAAGGCGGATGAAATAGGCGGAATTATTGAAGAAATCGCGAGAAACGTCTTAAACGGGGGATACGATGAAGCGGAAACGCTTATTGAGCGGCTGATTTTACGGACGGAAACGCCGCTGTAGAAAAAAATGAAAAAAACTTTGTAACATTATCTATTGCGCGGTAGTCTAACCATAATGTATAATATACGTGTTTCGTGCTGGAGCGCGGAAAACGGAAAATTATGTTTTTTGTTCAAAATAACCGTTCACACCCATCAAAATGAAGGGGGTAGTACATGTTTGCATTTTCAAAGAAGCTGAAGTTCACCGTTGCGGCCGTAGCCGCGACAGCCGCGTTCATCATGGTCTCCTGCGGCGGGAAGAAAGTTAACGACCCGGAGTCGCCCGCGTCCGCGGCCGCTCGCGGCGGTTTCGTCACCATCACCACTCCGTTCGACGAGCTTGAGAGCATTAAGCATAAGCTTGAAGAAGAGAACAACATTCCCTGCGGCCTCGGTATCGGCGAGTCGAATAATCAGGGAATCGCGCGCACGATCTCCGCGGACGATGCCCGCGCAAAGCTTGCGACATCCATCGGAACGCAGGTTCAGCGCTTGATGGAATCTTATGCGCAGAACGTCAACAATCAGGCCAAGCAAATTTGGGAAGAAGGCGTCAGGCAGCTCACAAACGAGCACCTCCGCGGCGCAAGGCCTTTCAAAACAGTCACGCAGTTCAACCAGGAAACAGGCGTCTATCAAGTCTACACGCTGATGATCCTCGATCCGGCAATCTTCAGAGCGGCCGTCGCCGATGCGGTTGACCGTGCCGAAGAATTCGAATTGCGCGTCAAAAAAGACGACATGATGGCAAAGCTCGATGCAGGCATCGCGTTGTATGATGCCCAGTATAGAGGGAGATAAAAACATGAAGCATGCCCGCGGTATTGTGCATGCTGTACTCATAGCGGCAGTTCTCTTACTGCCGCTATTTGTTTACAGCCAGAGCCAGCAGGGGGCTCCTTCCTGGATAAACGAGGGGCCGCGTCAAATGCAGTATCCGTCCGCCGAATGGTACGTCGGCTTTGATATGGACGTGATAGGGCACGGCGCAAATATCGCCGACGCCTTAAGAAATGTAACGAACCGGGCAAGAAGCGATCTGGCGGGACAAATAACCGTCAACATAAAATCTGAAACGGTACTGAATACGAGAAGCGACAGAGTAACGCAGACCGACGGAAGATCACAGGAGACTTTACAGAGGGAATACGGACAATTCATTACCACCTCTACCGATACCGAGGTCGGCAATATGGAAGTATTCACCTACCACGATCAGGCCAACAATACCGTATACGCGCTCGCGGTGGTAAAGAAGTCGGACTTGGCGGCCTACTATCAATCGCGCATCAACTATTATCAGCAAAACGCCGATAACGCTTTCAAGCTCGCCCAGCAGCTCGCCGGAGAAGGCAGGAGGCGCAGCGCCATGGAAAGACTGGATGAAATTCCAGCGCATCTGAACGGATGCGGCAGATACATCACGCTCTTGAGCGCCGTTGTAGACAACGTGAGTAGTCAGCAAAACAGGGCTACCGCGCTAGTCAGCCAAATCATAGCGTTCGAGGCGAAGCTACAGGAATCTTTCACCGTCTACTTCACAGGCACGGAAACAATAGACAGAAGCGAAGTCGATATCGTAATTCCCGGCTTGCAACATAAATTTACCGAACAAGGCTGCCGCGTGGCAACCAATAGAGCGACCGCGGGCTATGTCCTAACCGTAAACGTAAACACTTGCAACGTAACAAGCGATAGAAATTTTACGTATTGTCAGGCATGTGTCAGAGCGGATTTGGTCAATACCCAAACCGGAAGATCCGAAGCGAAAATAAACTTCAACGCGCCCAGAGAAGGTTGGACAAATCAGGAAAGGGCCTGTAGAAGAGCGATGGAAAAATCGGTTGACGCAATTTGGGAAAGAATCAGTAATAATACGGAAATCTGCAGGTAATGAGAAACGAAATATTGCGGCGGCTGTTAGTATCCATACCGCAACTGCTGCTGATGTCATTTATTACGTTCCTGTTTATCGATTTAGCGCCGGGGGATGTCCTGGCGCAGTATCGCTTCGACCCCCGCATAAGCGAAGAAACCGTCAGAGAAGTAGAAGCAAAATACCACTTCGACAAACCGGTCATAGTACAGTACGGCCTCTGGCTGTGGCGGGCCGTAAGAGGAGACCTCGGCTACTCATTCTCACGCCAGGCCGATGTGTCAAAAGTTATCTCCGAACGCCTGTTCAACACGTTCATACTGTCCATTTTTTCGATACTGATAACGTGGATGGTAGCGATACCCCTCGGCATATACGCGGCTGTACGGCAATATTCATGGGGCGACAGGATAATGTCGGTCATATCATACATAGGAATGTCGCTGCCGACCTTTTTCGTCGCGCTGCTACTAATGTTTTTTGTCTACTTAGGCAGAGACTTGCCGATAATCTCAATGATACCGACAAGCGGAATGATCTCCGCGAATCACGACCAATTAAGTTTCTTAGGGAAAATCTGGGACAGAGCGTTACACATGGTCGTACCCGTTACCGTGCTAACAATCACCGCCCTCGCGGGACTGCAAAGAATCAGCCGCGGGAATATGTTGGAAGAGCTGAGGAAACAATACGTAACGACGGCACGGGCAAAAGGACTGCCTGAAAACAAAGTCGTATACAAACACGCGCTACGGAACGCGGTCAATCCGTTAATCACACTCTTCGGATTTGAATTTTCCGCGCTATTAAGCGGCGCGGCGCTGCTCGAAATAATAATGAATTGGCCGGGATTAGGCAGCCTGATGCTAAGCGCGGTACAAACGCAAGACACCTTTTTAGTAATGGGCAGCCTGTTATTAGGCGGATTGATGCTGATAACCGGAAATCTAATAGCGGATATTTTATTGGTTGTTGTCGATCCGAGGGTAAGAAGGTAGAAAAAATGGCCAAGCTATTTGTAGACAAACGCGCACGTGAGAAATTTCTCAAACACCCGTTGGCCGTATCGGGCCTCATCGTTCTGTGCGTCTTCTATTTCGTAATGATCTTTGCCGAATTCATCGCGCCATATCACTTCGATAATTCCGACAGAAACCTCTCATACATGCCGCCGTCAAAATTGCACTTCGTACATGACGGTAAATTTTCCATATTTCCGGTAGTCTATCCCAAATCATTCACATTCAACGAGTTTTTTGAACGCGTCTATGTAGAAGATAAAACAAACCCGCATAAAGTCACGCTGTTTGCAAAAGGCGATCAGGTCAATCTGTGGGGATTCATACCCATAGACCGCCACCTATTCGGCCTGAAGGACAATCCAAGCGACACACGCGTCTACATCTTTGGAGCCGACGCCGTAGGCCGCGATCTGTTTTCACGCATAGTCTATGGCTCGCGCGTATCGCTAACGGTCGGTTTTTTGGGAGTGATGATAACGTGCATACTCGGATTTTTAATAGGCGGAGCCGCGGGATATTTCGGCGGGAAATTAGACTGGGTGTTGATGCGCTTTGCCGAATGTTTTATGTTGGTCCCGTCATTCTTCCTGATGCTTGCCTTGAGAAGCGCGTTTCCCGTTAAAATATCAAGCGTACAGGTATATTTTCTGATTGTGGTGATAATGAGCATGGTAGGATGGGCCGGATTCGCGCGAGTCATACGTGGCATGTCGCTATCCATCGGACAAAGAGATTACGTTACCGCCGCAAAAGCGCTCGGCGCAAGCCATTTCAGAATAATCGTACGGCACATCCTACCGCAAACAATGTCCTATGCGATAGTATCAATGACCCTGTCCATCCCGGCGTATATATTGGGCGAATCAGCATTGAGTTTAATAGGGCTCGGAATACAGGATCCTTATGCCTCATGGGGGAATTTATTAAGCGCCGCGATGAACCTGGCGCAAATTCAGATGCACCCATGGATATTGCTGCCGGGCATGTTCATATTTTTAACGGTGATGGCATTCAATTTTGTGGGCGACGGGCTTAGGGATGCATTGGATCCTAATAGGTGAATGGGGTGTGGTTGGAGGTTAAGATTTTTTTAAAAAGGTCCGCCTAACCCCCTGATGCTGCTCCGTAATGTTTGGGACAACAAAGGGTTGTTTGAGTGGATAGGGCGATGTTCATTCTTGCGTGGTTAGGGTATTTGGCAAAACCTCGGTAGGGGTTTGATGTTGGTAGCGGCGGGTTGGCGGCCCAACGGGACGCCTACCTGCCGTTATGGAATTCAATAGGATTTTCCAGCACCTCGGATTGAGGTGCAACCTAAATGATGGAATGAAATACAACGCGCGGATATCATGTTGGGACTACCTCAAAAGCCGTCATTGCGAGCATACCACATCCCGTCATCGCGAGCGAAGCGCGGCGATCTAAAAGTCTTTAAAATCTTTAAAGTCAAAAGCTTTAAAATCTTTTGGGGACAGGGGCTCCGCCCCCCGTAACGCCCCCACGTTAAAACCGACCTAATGCCCGAATGAACATCGCCCTATCCACTCAAACAACCCTTTGTTGTCCCAAACATTACGGAGCGGTATCGGAGGGTTAGGCGGACCTTTTTAAACCCAAATTGTCCATTAGGTGATTTATTCACACATCCTGCAACTGTAACTCGTTATAAATCAACAGGTTACTCTAATGGTGTCCATTAGAAAACATCCCGAAAAGAGAGGAAATATGGCTA
>JAITUP010000016.1 GCA_031286265.1 Chitinispirillales bacterium
ACCGTCCTCGCGGATTCTTGTGAAATCCTGAATGCCTATGGGGAGTAATTGTTTCATAAACACCAAAATAATATAAGAGTGGCTACACAATTTCAATTTTTTCTAAAACGATTAAGAACAGTTGGAAACCAAAAAGAACGGGCTATGGGATGATAGTGACTTTAAATCATTTTTTATTACCCAGTCTCCCCGCGCAGATATTATACTATGGGGTTAAACGACACCTCCAAAAAAAGGCCATAAAAAACATGACACGCGTAGAGCAAGCAAAAGCCGGTATCATAACCGACGAGATGAAACTCGTAGCGGAAAAAGAAAAACTTACCGCCGAGCAGATACGCCAAGGCGTAGCCGACGGCAGCATCGTCATTGTGAGGAACAAACTTCGCAATATTGAGCCGCTCGTTATCGGACGTGGAACACGGATCAAGGTCAATGCCAATATCGGCACGTCATCGTCTAAAAACGACATAAACGAAGAGTTGACCAAAATGAAGGTATCGGTGAAACACGGGGCCGACGCGATCATGGACTTGTCGACGGCCGGGGACTTGGCGGGGATAAGGCAGGCGCTTATTGAAGAGTGCCCGGTGGCTATCGGGACGGTGCCGCTTTATGAAATGGCGGTGATGGCACGGAATAATCAGAAGTCGGTGCTCGAATTGACCGCGGACGACATGTTCGGAATAATTGAGGATCATTGCAAGCAAGGCGTTGATTTCTTGACGCTGCACTGCGGAATCACGAAGCAGTCTGTAGCGAGATTCAAGGAAGTGGGGCGGCTCGCCGGGGCCACAAGCAGAGGCGGGACTATTATAATGGAATGGATACATTACAACGACAAGGAAAGCCCGCTGTATGAGCAATATGACAGGCTTCTTGACTTATGCGTAGAATATGACGTGGCGATAAGTTTAGGCGACGGGTTCAGGCCGGGGTCGCTTTATGACGCTACGGACAGGGTGCAGATTGAGGAGTTGGTAATTCTTGGCGAGCTTGTTAAGCGTGCGCGCGCACGGAACGTCGGCGTATTTGTGGAGGGGCCCGGGCATGTGCCGCTGAATCAGGTCGCGATGAATATGCAGATACAAAAAACACTTTGTAACGATGCGCCGTTTTACGTATTAGGCCCGCTTGTTACGGATATTTCACCCGGTTATGATCATATCACGGCAGCCATAGGCGGTGCGGTCGCGGGCATGGCGGGAGCGGATTTCCTCTGTTATGTTACCCCCGCGGAACATTTGCGCCTGCCGTCGATTGAAGACGTGCGCGACGGCGTGATAGCGTCACGGATAGCCGGTCACGCGGCAGACGTGGCAAAGGGGCATCCCGGCGCCATAGAGTGGGATCATGAAATAACAAGGGCCAAAATAGCGCTTGATTGGGATAAGGTAATATCGTTATGCGTCGATCCGGATAAAGCGCGTGAATACAGAGATTCGATGCCGCTGGCCGATCAGGCGTTATGCAGCATGTGCGGAGAGTTCTGCGCAATCAAAAGATCAAAAACGGTAGTGTAGAGGCGGTTTATTTATGTATTGCCTGAATTGCACGATACCCGAAAATCAAAACGAAATCGCCTACGCCGTAGGATACAACCACGATATGACCGGGTGCGTAGAAGAACAGTTTGGCGGCGACATGAAGCTGACGTTCTACTTCGCCGAAAAAGGCAGCGCCGATTCCGCCGCGGCATCAATGGCGAAATTATTGTCGATTGATAATTGCACGGTTGAATATATATCCAACAATCAGGACTGGAACGCCAAGTGGCGTGAATCTATGGAACCGGCGGAGATTGCGGCGGGCGTTTGGGTATCGCCGGCATGGCTTGAACCGCCTGCTAACGGGCGTAAGGCGTGGATAAAAATTGAGCCGAAAATGGCGTTTGGCACCGGACATCACGAAACGACGCGCTTAGCCGCGATGGGGCTTATTGAAAGCGCGGATTCCGTTGCCGGCAAATCTGTGCTTGATATTGGAACTGGATCCGGCGTGTTGTGCTTTGTAGCCGATTATTTGGGCGCTAAATTGACCCTCGGCATTGAAATTGATGATACTTGCCGTGAAAATTTATCCGAAAATCTTAGAGACAATCCGCCACGTTCGGATGGCAGTGTGAATTTTATTATCGGAGCGTTAGACGCGGTACGGGTTGACGGCGGCAAAAAATTTGACACGGTAGTAATGAACATGATAGCGGCCGAAGCGGTTCCATTGCTATCTCAAATCAGATCGGTGTCAAAAAACGGGACGATACTCGTTTGGTCGGGCATCCTTGCCGATGAATGTCAAGAAGCTATAGTTGCCGCGGAGAACTTGGATTACGAATTTATAGGCTGCCGGAGCGAAAACGAGTGGTGGTGCGGGCATTTCGTACTCTGAATCCCGCGTGGGGGCGACCGAAAGCGGCCGCCCTCACGAATTGGCGTTTCAATGTATCGTTAAAAAACGTTCTACCTGTTCCTATGCCTCCCCGTCTTCTCTGCGTTCGGCCCCGTCTCTTCTGTCATCGTGTTCTATATCTTCCGTGCCCAGTCTTCTGTCTTCCCCTTTTCTGAATTTGATGCTCTCCAGATCCGATGATGACAACACCCTTTCTATGTTGAGCAGGATCTTGACCGATCCCTTGGCTTTCGCCATACCGAGTATAAACGCCGTATCCACGCTTGATCCGAACGCGGGTGCCTCTTCAATGTCTTCGCCTCTTATATCGAGCACTTCGGAGACGGAGTCCACGAGTATGCCGATCTGGATGCTTCCGGTTTGCCCGTTGCCTGAAACATCGACGACGATGATGCAGGTTTGGTCGGTATCCTCAGTAACGTCGAGTTCAAATTTTTGGCGCAGGTCGATAACGGGTATAACCTTGCCGCGCAGGTTTATCACTCCGCGCACGAACACCGGTGTCCGCGGGAGGCTTGTGATGGGCAGAAGCCCTATGATTTCCCTCACTTTCAAGATTTCGAGTCCATATTCCTCGTCCGCCAGTTTGAAAGTAAGGTATTTTCCAGCCAAGTTAACGCTCATAATAGCTCCTTTTTCAGAATACTGCCTTCGTGATATAGAATATACATAATACGTGAAAGAAATGCCGACATTTCTTTTTTTAAAATTTTATTGCATTTTAAGATGGTAGCGGGGCAAGGGCAGGGCGAGGCTTTGGCCCTTGCCCCGCCCCCCTGCCCTATTGGCTTAAAATTCCATCAAGTCATCATCATCCAGAGGTATAAGGTCGTTTGAAGCTACCGCTTTAACAGTCTTGGTGACCGGGCTGTGCGCCGCGCTTTCGCTTCTTTTGTCGGGAATGGCCGCTACATGTACTTTCGGTTTTTGCGCGGGTTTGGGAGGCTGTTTTAATTTTATCGTGCCCGGTTTTGCCGCGCTTATATTAAATCTGCGGACCATGCCTGTAAGTTCATTTGCCTGGCTGTTCAGCTCCTCCGCCGCGCTCGCCGACTCCTCGGAGTTCGCCGCGTTCTGCTGGGTAACCTGATTCATCTGGGCCATGGCTGTGTTGATTTGCTCTATACCTTGAGCCTGCTCGTTGCTCGCGGCGGCTATTTCGGCAATGAGATCGCTGACTTTGGAAGCGTGCAACACCGTTTTTTCGAGCGCGCTGGCGACTTCTTCGGTAAGTTTCACACCGTTTTCGGCATCTTTTACCGATTCCTCAATCATAGTCGTCGTATTTTGGGCCGCTTCCGCGCTACGCATTGCCAGGCTACGCACTTCCTCCGCGACAACCGCAAAACCTTTACCCGCCTCACCCGCGCGAGCCGCTTCAACCGCGGCATTGAGGGCTAGAAGGTTTGTCTGGAACGCGATTTCGTCGATGGTCTTGATTATTTTTGCCGTATTGTCGGACGATGTTTTGATACGCTGGATAGCGCCCGCCATACGCCCCATCGCCTCACTGGCCTCATTGACGGAGGCGCCGGCTTGTCCAACCAGATTCTTTGCCTGCGTGGAGTTGTCGGCGTTTTGCATCGTCATGGACGACATTTCTTCGAGGCTCGATGATATTTCCTCAAGCGAGCTTGCCTGCTCGTTTGCGCCCTCGGCCAAAGATTGCGCCCCGTCCGAAATCTCAGTGCTCGCGCTTGATACCTGGCTCACCGCTTCCTCGACCTGTTGCAGGGCATCGTCCAAGTTGTCTATCAGCAGATTGATGTCGTTTTTCATACGCGCGAATTCGCCCCCGTACTCTCTTTGCAGGCGCTGTGTCAGGTCTTTTTCGGCCGCGGCGCGGAGAACCTTGCCGCCGTCTTCTATGATGAGTCCGCGCAACGTTTCCGTCATGCTCTTGAGTTCGACCATTATCACATCTTCGGAGCTGTTCGGAACGATGTCTTTGCTAAGGTCGCCGCTGGCTATTTGCTTTATCGTCCCCGCCACCTCGTCGTGTAGCGCGTCGGCGAACCTGTCCATTGCGCGGGCAAGCGAACCGATCTCGTCGCGTCTGGTCATCTTGAGCCTCTTGTTCAGAAGCCCACGCTCCATTTCACGGAGCACTCCAACCGCCTCGTCGAGCGGCTTGGTAATGCTTCTTGTCAGATACCATCCAATCAGAATCGCAAGCGCCACGCCCGCTATGAGCAGTATGGCGAGCATCCGGAAAATGGCGCTGTAATCCTCTTCGCTGGTTTGCGCGGCCTCTCCCGCGGAACTCAGACTGTATTCCACAAATCCCTTCGTGAATTTTGTGACGGTCTCAGACGCTTCTTCAAGCCTTATCATTAGCGCTTCCATGGCGTGAGCGTCCAAATTGCTTCCTCTGCTCGCCTCTATCGCCCTTTCCGCCACGGCCGTGAACGCGCGGCACTCTTCCCGCAGCCTTCTCAAAAGCTCTTTCGCCTCATCGGTTTGTGTGATCTCATCCAACCCCGTAAGACCCTTCTCCACACTCCGCTTGTTTTCCTCAATAGCGTTGTAGAGCCTGTTTCTCTTCTCGTTACTGTCGGTTGACAGCAACGAGATGGCATTTCCACGCATGTCGGAAATGCTCAAGGCGATGTCTTCGGAATGAACGACGGAATAAAGCCTGTGAGAGTACATGTCGTCAATCATGTCCTTCAAACTGGCCGCGCTGTTTATTCCCATCATTCCGATTATGAGGGCAATGCCGGCCACGATGAGGTAGCCGCCTATAAGTTTCGTTCCGAGTTTTACATTTTCAACCATTTGAACCGCTCCTTTCGTTAAAAAAACTACAACCAAAAGCTACTGAAATCAAACTGTATGAGAACATGTGACGAACGAATAAAAAACACGCGACAATAGTGCAGAAGCCTGCTTTTTGGAGTTCCCCACAACGTAAAAACTATGCCAACAATCAAAACACCGCATCAGCGCAGCGCGGGGAGACCCCGGCAACACCGCCAACGACGAACAAACCCTCCTAACGCCGTTCTCGGTATCGAGTTACTAACTCGCCGTATATTGCCGTGTGCGGTTGTATATATATTTAATATACATGTATTTGTGTATCGTAGACACAATGTTTGCATACGGTAAGATACTGTACAAGGGGGGGGGGGGGGGGGGGGGTTTTGTGGGGTTTTTTTTGGGGCGCCATTTTTTTGGGTTGGCATCTAACCGTGTATTTACGGGCGAAA
>JAITUP010000162.1 GCA_031286265.1 Chitinispirillales bacterium
CCATTATTTATCTTCACCCAATGGGTGAAAAGATATCAGAGGTAAAAAACGTACAAAACCATTGAATCTATTCATTGATCTACGTAAACAACAATCTCCAACTGCGGAATTTAGGTTTAAAGACCTCGATTTCAGGAAACACCGCTTCTGCGACCGGTACGGCGCTTCATTGCTATCCAGAATATAACAATTAACCCGGCGCAAAGCGTACACAGCTCTGTCCACTCCGTATGCCAAAAAAGCGGGCGGTCCAGCATGAACGTTTTTTTCATCACGCCAAAGACCGGGCGCGCAATCGTTAAATTGGAGATCTGCCTGCCGAGTTCGGTCATGCGCTCGGACGGGACCAGTATTCCGGAGAAGAATATCTGCGGTATAAGCACAATGGGAAGCGCGCTGATAGCTCGCCCAACCCCGCCGCTACACGCGCTCACGGCAAGCCCAAGAATGTTACCGGCGAATATCGAGGTAAATAGCAATATCAAGAGTTCCATCGTAAAATCGAGGTTGCGGAAAATGACGACCGCGGAGACCGCGAGAAGAAGCGCCTGAATCGCGGAAAGCGCGGCAGCGGTGACGACACGCGCCGTTATATAGGAAAAACGGTTCATCCCGCATCTCATCTCTCTAACGAGCATAGACAACTCCGCCGCAACTTCACGCACCGCGTCAAGACCGCCTATCCAAATGCCGGTAACGGTCAGGCAAAAGTAAAAACTGGCGGGAAGGTGCAGGAGATCAACACCGTATACGAATCCTAACAGTATCGTGATGATGGGAGGCTGCGCCATCAGCAGAATCATGTTGCGCCTGTCGCGCATATATACTTTCGAGTAACGGGAGGTTAAAATTTTCGCCTGCCGTATGAAAAAAAACGTCGAACGTATCGGATGCCTTATCGCTCCCGGCCACTCTTTACGGCTAGGCGGAAGATGATGACGGTTAGGGTGTTTGACCGGCATCGATCTTGTATTTCGCTGACCGGCTTCAATGTTCGGGTCAAGATTACCGCCCGCCTCGCGTTCATAGATATCGGCAATGGACGGGACGTTGAAGAATTTGCAAATATCGCTATACGAGCCGGAAAACAGCGCACGGCCGGATTGTATGTAGACTATATTGTCGCAAAGTTCTATCTGCTCAAGCGTATGGGTTATGAGTATTAGCGTGTGCCCCTTATCGCTGATGCGTCTGAATAGCTGCATGAATTTGACGATGAGGCCCGGATCGAGACCGGCGAGCGGCTCGTCGAGAATTATTGCGGCGGGAGACGCAAGGAGTTCGATGCCCATGTGCAGCCGCCTCGCTTCGCCTCCTGAAAGGTGGGCGACACGGCGGTTGCGCTGGCGTGTGAGGCCCATCAGCTCAAGAATCTCTTCCGCGCGGGACAAGCGCTCTTTTTCCGTGCTGTCGCCGGGAAGCCTGATGAGGCTCTGGTCTACAAACGTTTCCCATACTGTCAATTCGGGGCGCAGAAGTATTTGTTGGGATACGTATCCGATACTGCGCGTAAACGCCGCTCCAAATTTCGCGGCTGGGAAACCGTTCATAAACAGCCGCCCCGATGTGGGGTTGAGCTGTCCCGATAAAATTTTCGACAGTGTGGACTTCCCCGCGCCCGAACCGCCGAGAAGCGCGACAAAAGAACCGGGTTCGATTGTCAAGTTAACGTTGTCGAGTATTTTTTTCCCCTTAATTCGTACACCGAGCCCGTGGGCTTCTATGCGGATTTTATTGACATCGTCGGCCTCGTCGACTTTGCAGAATTTTCCGTCCGACACGAAAAATCTAAACGGGCCGATATGCACGACATCGCCCTCGTTTAGTGTGGCCGTTCCCACCGGATCGCCGTTGACATAGGTAGAATTTGCGCTGCCGAAATCGGTGATAACGAGGTGTTTTGACGTTTTTTCGACAATCGCGTGAAATCGGGAAACCATCGGGTGGGGCAAATGGATATCGTTGCCGACATCCCGCCCAATTCTTATGATATGCTCGCCTTCTCCGCCAAGCATGGTAGTCCCGCTCTCATCCGGGTTGAGCAGCGTGAAACTGATATGTCCGTCGTCGATATAAACCTGCAGAATATGGATGCCAACGGTAAGCGCGCATCCGTTTGATAGACACGCTTCGCCGATTATGGCATTGCCGTCGAGCCGTGTGCCGTGCGTACTGTCCAAATCGACGACTACAGGCCGCTCGCCGCAACGTATCGCCGCATGTTGCCGCGATACCCCAATCCCATCAAGGCATATATCGCACCCCACACCGCGCCCGATAACGACTTCACGCCCGTCAAGCGGAAATGAATGGGCGGCGTTTTTGTTTTTTTCGGCACTCATAGAACAGTAATATAGTTTTTTATCAGAGCTTCTAAAGCCTTTTTAAAATCTTTTTCACTGTTCTATGGCCGCAAAAGTCAAAATCTTTTTTGGGAACGGGGGATGTAATCTGCAATTTATACATCCTCCGCCGATTTATTATTGAATACAGCGCACAGACATGGCATCGCTACGGCTGCTACCTTGTTCGAACACATTGCTGTCCGAGTCAATATTCACATTAGTAGCGAAGCTCATTTCGCCTATGGACGGCCTGCTAGTGGCACTCCACCAGTAACCTTCATCACCGACATTGCTGAATCTTCTAATAAGGCCGCCACGTTTGCCCCCGGGAAGAGCCGAAAAACCAAAATCATCCGTACCATTCCAATCCGGTGACCTCGATTTAAGCTTTGCAATAGCATTATCACCGGCAGCTTGAATCAAATCAGCCCAGTCTTCAATAGCAGGCAAACGCCAACCGGCAGGACAAGACGCCATAGCCGCGTCCCAAGTATACAGGAACCCGTACTTTGCGCAGTTGGAAGGATCATTGTCATAACAGGACATGTCGATTGCCATGTAGTTAAGATTTTGAGCCATCCACGTATTGTTGCCTATCCTCACCGTACGATATGTTTGACCATCTCGCGGATCGGTGAAACTGTTGCCGTTGTCGGCGGCGGCAGCGGTAGACGGTTGCGCTTCTTGTCTCTGACGCTGAGGATTACCCCTCTGTGCGTAGACCGATAAGCAAAATAGCGATAACATTATCGCCGATAAAATTGTGACATTCACTTGCTTAAACATAAAACCTCCCTTGAAAGATTAGAGCTAACTTGTTTATCTCGGCGAAGCCAAAACAAAACACCAAATCCGCCGATTTATTACCGAATGCAACGCACCGAAAGCCCGGCGCTTTTGTACCAATTCCAGTCTCTGACTATACTGCCGAGGCTTGAACACATGCCGCGAGTCCAAGCGAAATCCGCGCAGTTTGATGTAGCGCTCCACC
>JAITUP010000221.1 GCA_031286265.1 Chitinispirillales bacterium
ACCAGCAAATCCGAGCGTCCTTGACTACTGTGCATTTCACCAAACGTAAGGACTCCGCACCCGCGCAAAAACGCGAGAATTGTGGAGCGATAGAGCCACTCTTGAGTTGTTATTTCTACTGTTGAATACAAGGCCGCCTGTTCCGCCGATTTGACGTAGTCGTCGTAGGGGATGCCCGCCAAAAGGCGGTTGAGGGTATGTATGACGAGTTCGCTTTTGCCCTCGGAAAGTGCGTGAAAGAGCGGGGTACGCAAATCAACGAAATCACCTTTGTGGTTTATCATGTTCTTGTAAACTAATTCAGACATAGAATCAAGCACTTCTGTGTTGGGATAATCAAGCCGATAAGACTCTTCGCCCCCTTCTCTAAGCGTTAGATATCCGGCCTGATACAGAAAGCTTTCCGGCGGCGCGGTTTCTATTTCACCCGGGCTGAGCGCGAAATCCATCGTAACTCTCATATTCCTGAATTGCTCAACCGTGAGACTACGATTTTTCATATATTCAGCCAGTATCCGCGGGCTGCCGCTGTCTATCCAATAATTCAAAAGACGATAGTCAGCAAAAAAATTAAGTATGGAGAATGGACAATATACCTTCTGAATCCCATCAAAACAGAAACCGTTGTAATGTCGTCTCAGCCTGTCAACAAGCTCGTCAATCGATATTTTCAATCTCTCCGCTCCGGCTTCGAGGTGTTCGGCAAAATACTCTGTGAGTTCATTTTCGGTATAGCCTAAAAGCGCTCCGAATTTGCTGTCGAGCGAAAGGTCGTTGAGATTGTTGAGTGTCGAAAAAACACCGGCTTTAGTGAACTTGGAAATTCCGGTCATAAATAGAAATCTTATATGCTGCTCGTTCCCTTTCAACTGGGAGTAGCACCCTCTCATGATCTCGCGAACATCCTTTGCTATTTCCGGTTTGGTGAAAAAATCCAAAAACGGCTTGTCGTATTCGTCAACAATCACAACTACGGGCTTGCCGTATTTTTTGGAGGCTTCAATGATTATTTTCGTCAGCATCTCTCCTGCCCCCATCTCACTATCAAGTTCAATCTCGTGTTCGCTGGCGACACATTTCATTTGAAAAACCAACGATCGCCTGACACCGGCGCCTTTTTCATCGGTAATCACTTTGCTCATGTCGAGATGAATAACCGGATAACTTTCCCACATCCAGTCGGTCTTTGAGATCGCCAGCCCCTCAAACAGCTCGCGCTTCCCGCTAAACAACGCGTTAAGTGTCCAGCACATAAGCGTCTTGCCGAAACGGCGTGGGCGGGAGATGAAATACTGCATTTTGGCGGATGATACGATTTTATGGATCATATCCGTCTTATCGACATATATGGCGCCCGAAGTACGGATTTTCTCGAATACCTGCAAACCAGTCGGCAATTCTTTCATTTGTGGAGGCTCCTTTCTTTCTGATACAGGTAATATAATATGCGCCTATCGTCCGCCGCCGATATTTCATCATAATCAAAAAATCACAAAAATCAGGTTTGTGATGTACACTGTACATCCTCACTCACTTCGAGCATAGTTTATCATCCGTAACGCCCCAATACATTAGCCCTGCGGTTCCCCATAAGCGGCGACTGCTTACGGGGGACACGTGGGCATACTATCGGGGTATAAATCTTAAAGTCAACTTGTTTATCTCGGCGAAGCCAACTTGTTTATCTCGCCGTAAGGCAAAAACAAAACCATGTTTAGAATGAACATCGCCCTTCCCGTTCATACGACCCTTTGTTGTCCCAAACATTACGGAGCGGCATCAGAGGGCTAGGCGACACATTTTAAAAAAGGGTTTTTTAAAAAAACGGTAAAATCTTATGAGACGACAGTGGTTCAGAATGTATATTATTGTTGATGATGTTTTATCCACAATTAAATCTGGCGAGGGGTGCGATATGGACGGATTAAAAAATATTTCAGGCTGGATCATCGCTATGGTGTTGGCAGTAATTTTGGGGGTTGGGGCGGCCGGGTGCGTGAAGCGCGTGCAACAGGCCGGCGTGGAGCAGGGGCAAGCGATTGACGCGGAACAAAGAGGCTGGAACCTATATTTTGCACGACGGCGCCTGGTCTCATCAGTAGGCTGGTATTTAACCCGCTATCCACTCCCCAATCACCCTCTTCCCCTCGTCAATCGCTATCGCTAATTTCTTCGCGTTTGCGTACGGCCCGTCGTATTGCCGGCTGTTAATCTGCGCCATCGCTTCCTGTGCCTTGGCCGCGCAATCATTATCGCGGGTTATTTTGATTTCGATTATCCACGGTATACCGTTAAAAATCACCAATAAATCCGAGCGTCCTTGGTTAGTGTGCATTTCTCCAAACGTAAGAACTCCGCACCCGCGCAGAAACGCGAGGATGGTGGAGCGGTAGAGCCATTCTTGAGTTGTAATTTTTACGGGTGAATACAATGCCGCCTGTTCCGCCGATTTGACGTAATCATCATAAGGGATACCGGCCAAGAGGCGGTTGAGCGTGTGGATGATGAGTTCGGTTTTGCCTTCGTAGAGCGCATGCAAGAGCGGGGTACGCAGATCGATGAAATCGCCGCCGTGGTTTATCATGTTTTTGTAGACTAACTCCGACATGGCTTCAAGCACTTCGGTGTTCGGATAATCGAGCGAGAAAACCTCACCGATTCTATCCCTAAGTGTTAGGTATCCAGCCTGATACAGAAAACTTTCCGGCGGTGAGGTTTCGATATCGCCTGGGTCTCGCGCGAATTTTAGCGAGACTTTCATCCCGCGGAACTGCTCAACCGTGAGACTCCTGTTTTTCATATATTCAGCAATCAATCTTGTGCTGCCGCTCTCCATCCAGAAATTCGCGAACTCGCCGCTTTGGAGAAAGTTAAGTATCGAAAACGGGCAGTATACCTTGCGAATCCCATCAAAACAGAAGCCGTTGTAGTTATGCCTGACCAGTTCGACAAGTTCGTCAACCGGCACCTTTCGCTTTTTAGCGACAGTTTCAATATGTTCTGTGAAATATTCGTGAAGTTCTTCTTCGGTGTACCCTAACAGCGTGCCGAATTCCTCATCCATCGACAGGTCGTTTAAATTATTCAGCTTTGAAAAAACGCCGGTTTTGGTAAACTTGGAAATCCCTGTCAAAAACAAAAATCTCAAATGCGGTTCGTTTGCTTTCAATTGAGAATAGCACCCTCTCATAATGCCGCGTATTTCCTCAGCCATAGCCGGCTTATTGAAAAATTCCACGAAAGGACTGTCGTACTCGTCGATAATCACAGCCGCCGGCTTGCCGGGCTTGTTGGAAACCTCAACGATTATTTCATCCAAAATACTTCCCGGCGTCGTTAACCCGCCGGTATCTAACTCAAATCCGGCCGCAATCTTTTTAAGTTGGCGAATCAGCGTTTCCCTAACGCCGTCAACGCCGCAATCCGTTTCCACCTTGCTCATATCGAGATGTATGACCGGATAACTCTCCCAAGTCCAGTCGGTCTTTGAGATAGCCAGCCCCTCAAACAGCTCCCGCTTTCCGCTAAACAGCGCATTAAGCGTCCAACATAGGAGTGTCTTGCCGAAACGGCGCGGGCGGGAGATGAAAAATTGCATTTTGGCGGATGACACGATTTTATGGATCATATCTGTCTTATCGACATATATGGCGCCCGAAGTACGAATTTTCTCGAATACCTGCAAACCTGTCGGCAATTCTTTCATTTGTGAATTTCCTTTCTCTCTGGTGCAAATAATATAATATATGCCTATCGTCCGCCGCTGATATTTCATCATAGTCAAAAAATCGCAAAAATCAGGTTTGTTCAGAATGTATATTACTGTTGATGATGTTTTATCCACAATTCAACCCATTAGGGCTTCAATATGGACAGATTTAAAAACATTTCAGGCTGGATCATCGCGGCGGCACTGGCGGTGGTTTTGGGGGTTGTGACAGCAGGGTGCGCAAAGTATGTGCAACAGGCTGGTGCGGAGCAGGAGCAAAAAACGGAAGCGGAGGAAGAGCAAGCGGATATATATGACGACGAGGAGGATTTTTGGTTCAAAAAGACGGACGACGGCAAATCGGTGATGATTACTAGATATGTAGGGAAAAAATTTGATGTCCGCATTCCTCCAAAATTGCAGGGATTGCAGGTTACGAAGATAGGGCATAGTGCATTCTTGTACTCTTTATTTGGACGTGAGGAGTACCAGAGAGAAAAAATTACCAGCGTTATCATTCCGAGTAGCGTAACTAAGATTGGCGAATATGCATTTTTCAAAAACCGATTGACCAGCGTTGTCATTCCTGATAATGTGACTATGATTGGCAAGCTAGCGTTTTCTCAAAACCAATTGACCAGTATTACCATCCCAAATAGTGTGACTACAATCGGGGATTGTGCATTTTCTGAAAACCAATTGACTAGCGTTACTATTCCCAGCAGTGTGACTTCACTTGACCGCATTGCGTTTTCTCATAATCCCCTTACCGAATTTTCAGTTGCTTCAGATAATACCATGTATACCGCCAAAGACCTTTTTCTTCTAAGCAAGGATGAAAAACTATTAATTACGTATTATGGCAGTGCAAAGAGTGTTACTATTCCGAGCAGCGTAATTGTAATTGGGGAAGGTGCGTTTCCTCATGATTATCTGGCCAGCGTTGACATTCCTAGTAGCGTAACAGAGATTGGTGATAATGCGTTTTGGGGTAATCGACTTACCAGCGTTGTCATTCCTAGTAGTGTGACTACGATTGGCAGAAGTGCGTTTCAATATAACAAACTGACCAGCGTTGTTATACCCGATGGTGTGACTGAGATTAAAGGCTATACATTTTATGGAAATGAATTGACCAGCGTTACTATCCCCAGTAGCGTGACTACGATTGGCGAAGACGCGTTTGCTCAAAATCGACTGGCCAGCGTTACTATCCCCAGTAGTGTAACTGTGATTGGGAATTATGCGTTTGCTCAAAACCGACTGACTAGTGTTGTCATTCCAAGTAGCGTTACTACGATTGGGAATTATGCGTTTGCTCAAAACCAACTGACCGATATTGCCATTCCAAATAGCGTGACTACACTTGACCCAAACGCATTTTTTAAAAATACATTAACCAAATTTTCAGTAGCTTCAGATAATACTGCGTATATCGCCAAAGGCCTTTTTCTT
>JAITUP010000262.1 GCA_031286265.1 Chitinispirillales bacterium
TGGAGGGAGGTGAGGGGGGGAGGCGGGCAAGGTGGGTGGCCAATTTTTAGTCAAGCAGTTAAAACGGCGTTTTTGCGGCATTAGAGGCCGTTTTGGGGTAAGAAACGACGCGGCTACAAGCGTGTAATATATAATTATTAGCATTGCATTAGTCAAGACAAATTGTTCCATAGTCATATAATTCGTCATGGTTAAGGTTACCGCTTCATTGTTATTGGTTAAGCAAAAACATCTTTTCGGCTTCTTCGAGAGTGTGGCCGCTTTTCAGAAACTGGATCATTTCCTGCGCGGCTTCAATTTTGCCTTCTATCCTACCTTCAATCTTGCCCTCTATCTTACCTTCCCATCTAGCGGTACTTATCTCCGCACGAGTATCGCGCTGCTCTTTCAACCGCGCTTCATAGATTATCCGGCTTTCCTCGTCGGCGCTAATAACTTTTAGTCGCTCAAACGCGCGGCTGAGCGTTTGGTTTTTTTCGGCTAATATCATAAAATCTTCCTCCTTATCTGAAGAAATGAAGCTAAGCCAATCTGCGACTTTGGGCATTTTCTCCATATCTATACGGCACAAGTGCAATATATGGATTTCCTGCAAGTCGTTAAAAGGAAAATGTTCGTCTTTTTCTAACATAGAAAATACATTATGGCACTTCTCGGATTCATGAATAAGTGGATAATCGATAATTATTATCGAAATGGCCGGCTTTATCGCCGAATAATCGCCACTATCGCCAATTTGTTCGGCTACTAGACGGTTATTGTAATGAGTTATACGGCTACGCATCTCCTTAATGTTTTTCACCTGTATCTCAATATTGATTCTCTCTCCGCCGCTAAGTTCTGCCTTGACATCAAGAATACATTTCTTGTCATCTATATGCTCCGGCTTCAAAACGGTGTCGAGAAGCGTAACGCTGTCGATTTTCACGTTTAATATCGCTTCAAGCAGGGAGATTAGAAGATCGACATTTCTTTCGTCGCCAAAGAGCATTTTGAAAACGATGTCCGACTTAGGCGGGAGAATTTTCGGTAACTTGTCGCTTTGGCTCATTTTTAATCTAACTCCCTATGGCACCTAAATGCCTGACATTTTAAAACAGTAGCGATGATTATCGCTGTTTTTAGTGATCGGCTCCCGCTTATACCCACATGTCCCCAAAAAAGATTTTGAATTAGATTTTAATTTCAAAATCCCAACTCTAAAGATAATATCCGGTTACTCCAAAATTCAAATGGAAAGTTTTAATTTACTTTTGAACGCAACGCACCGATAAGCTGCTGTATGGAAAGTGCCGCTTATCTTGCCCGTCGGAAAAATCAGGGTAACGCACATTCTCATTGTCCGAAATTATATATCCGGTTCCCCCGCCCCACCAATTGCCACGGCTGCCGATTCCATTAAAATTTCCCGATTCTTCCCACCATCCCCGGCTACCGCCCGGAAGAGCCGAAAAACCGAAAACGTCGGTACCGCCGCCGGTTCCCCAGCCGATTTTTGATTTGAGCTTTCCACCAGCCACACTGTAACTATAATCTCTTTCATCCCACCGACCACCAACCGCCTGAATTAAATTGAGCCAATCTTCCCTTTCCGGCAAAGTCCATCCGGCAGGACAAGCCCGCTGCGCAGCATCTAAGGTATACAATCTACCATATATCTCACAGTTAGAATCCTCATCTTCATAGCACCGACTATTATTTGTCGTATAATTGAGATTCTCCGCCATCCACGTCTTGCCGCCTATCCTCACCGTGCGATACGTTTGACCGTCCCGCGGATCGGTGAGGGAAGAATAGCTTATGCTTGGATTAAACCGGCTGCCCGGCGTTGGCGGTATAGGCCGAAAGTTGGCGCTAACCCCGCCGTCCATGCTTAGTGTGACGATAGTGCTTGCGGAATCCGGGTTGGCGATTTCGAGGCCGGGCCTGCCATCCCATCCAACAAATCTAAAACCTTCCGCCGCGGTTGCCGTTATGGCAATTTGCGTATTCACGGGATAACCCGGCCTGCCGGATGGGGTGTACGGTGTAATCGTACCACCGTTCTTCGGGTACGCGGCAACCGAGAGAAAAGCCAGTTGGTTACCGGCAAACGCGTCTGGCCTAATATCCCACACGCTATTGGGAATGATAACGTTGGTTAGTTGGTTTTCTGCAAATGCCTCACTCTCAATTCTAACCACAGTATTAGGAATGATTACGCCGGTCAATCGTTTATTGGCAAACGCCCTGCTTCCTATAACCGTAACTCTCAACCCCTGTAACTGCGACGGGATGACGACCTCCCTCTCTTTCCCTATATATTCGGTAATCATCGCCACCCTGTTGCCCCCTCTGATCGGTATGAACCTAAAATCCCCCTCGACGCCATTGGTAGAAATCCCTGTGGCGGTGGATGGTCCGGTAAAACATAGAAGCAATAACAATGCCGGCGCCGCCATGGCAATTATTTTCTTATTCATAAACACTGCCGTCTCACAAGATTTTACCGTTTTTTTAAAACCTTTTTTAAAAATGTGTCGCCTAATCCTCTGATGCCGCTCCGTAATGTTTGGGACAACAAAGATTCGTTTGAATGGAAAGGGCGATGTTCATTCTTGCGAGGATGTACAGTATACATCCTGTCGCTTGATTGAAAGAGGGAACTTTGAGCCCCGTCACCATAAAAAAAAAATAAATAACTATTTTGGTATTGCTCCATCACCATAATAAAATAAAAGAACCCTCCCCTACCCAATATAATTCACGCCATATCTGGCCTCGCAAATATAATGTTCCAAGGTGCGCCTCCCCGCCCCTATTTCCCGATGCAAAATTTCTCAAAAATCTCATTCAAGACTTCATCTCCGGCGGTATGCCCCAAAAATTCTGCCAATAGGTCCAAAGTTTTTTTCAGATAATGCGCGGATAATTCTTCCCTGCCGTAGTGGAAGACGCAATCGCGCAGGTTTGAGGCGACCGCGGCGATAATTCGGCGGTGGCGGTCGTTTATTATTATTTCCGGCGGCGGCATATCTTCGGAAATTTGGGCTGTTGATGATTTTATAGCGGCAAACAGAGCGTCTGCATTGATTTTTTCTCTTAGGCTGATTTCGATGTATTCCAATGAGCGGTCGGCGCAGAATTGTTTTTTTTCTTCTGATTTTACAATATCGATTTTGTTTATGATGATCAACGTTTTCTTTCTGCCGGTATCGCTACTTTTATCATCAACAGCGGCGGCGTCAATAATCCCATTGCGCTCGTCATCCGTAAGGGGCGTGTCCGCCGATGTTACCCAAAAAACAATATGCGCGTCTTTTATTGCCGATAATGTCCGTTCTATCCCACGCTGTTCAACCGCGTCGGCAGTTATCCTGATGCCCGCGCAATCAAACAGCTTTACCGTTATTCCCTCAAAAACAATTTTTTCAGAAACCGCGTCACGCGTGGTTCCCGGAACATCATGGACTATTGATCTGTCGTAGCCAAGTATTTCATTAAAAAGGCTCGATTTGCCGGCGTTGGGCGGACCGGCGAGAGCGATGATTATTCCCTCGTCAAGCGATTTAACCATGTCGCTGCGGCGTAAGTCTTCTTCCAGTTCCGAAATAATTAACTCCAACTCACGCTTGTTTTCGATAATAAGCTTCGATTCCGATTCCGCGACATCGTCATCTTCCGCAAACTCGATTCTGCTTTCTATATCCGATAATATATTGATAATTTTGCGTTTTAATTTTTCCAACGATTTTAATTGTTTGCCTTGATACGCGAGTTGCGCCGATTCGAGATGTTTTTCTGTTTGGCAATCTATTAGCCCTGCGATGCTTTCAGCTTTGAGAAGATCCATCTTTCCGTTTAATAGCGCCCTGCGTGAAAACTCTCCCCTACCGGCGGCTTCCGCACCGGACATAAACAGCCTGTCCAAGATTTTTCTTGGGATAATCGCCCCTCCGTGACAGAAAATCTCCACCATATTTTCACCGGTGAATGATCGCGGCGCGTTGTATTTTATGGCGGTTATTTCGTCTATGATTTCCGTGCCATTATCATCGACAATCGTATAGATTCCGATTTGGCGGGCGGATTCTTTTATGAACTTTTCCTTTTCGCCGACTACAGCGGCGAAAATTTCATGCGCGTTATCTCCGGACAGGCGAATGACGGCCAACGCGCCGCGCCCAGGAGGGGTTGAGAGGGCCGCTATTGTGGAGGTCGACGCGCTCATATCGTTCGACACTTTTCAAAATCCCTGCAGGCCGCAGCAGCGCGTACAAACGGGCAGCAGCCCTTTTTTCATCTCGCGCCGGAACGTTTTGAAATTTTTCCCGTTCCAGATATCGTAAAAGTTCTGTTCGTTGATGTTTCCGACCGTATAATCCTGATAGTCCCGGCACGGCGTAACCCTGCCGTCGGGCGATACCTCGGCGGTGTAGTAGATGCTTTCGCACTTGGGGTATCCGCAGTGCCACGCGTGGTCGTTGTAGTAGCGTTTTATTTGCTCCTCTGTGTAGATATCCGGCAGGATATGCGGTATGCAGACTTTGCCTTTGGACATGGCTAAGAGCTCTCTGATTTGTTCGGCGGTAACTTTTGGGTCTACGTCATTGAAGCAGCTTTTCAGGTATCCGCGATGGTTTTGCGGTTTGTATCCGAATCGCAGTTCAAATATTTTCTCATGCAGCGCGGCGCGTTCTTCGGTGATGAACCAACCGTAATAAAACGGATGCAACTGTGCCTTGTTTAGGACAAGCTTGTGTATATCGACTAAATGAGAGTAGTTTTCGTTTGAGATGACGGTGATTGGTATTACCATGGGAAACTTGAGTTTTTTGCGCGCTTTGATTTCCTTGACTTTTTCCATTACCGCCATTGTTTTTTCAAAGTTATCCGATACCCCCCCGCCTGCCGGCGCGCGCATTATGTTTTGGGACGCCGAATCCCAACCGTCGAGGCTTAAAAAAAGGATAGACAACGCGCCGGTGTTGATAATATCTTCGATGATGCCGTCGAGCTCCTGCGCGTTTGTTACTATGGAACCGCGCAGTTTATATTTGGCCAACTCTTCAAAAAGCGGTACGAGCGGTTTCCACATTGTGGGTTCGCCGCCCCAAACATAGTAGAACGGCTTATCGCGGCGCGTTTCGAACACCACACGCTTGACGACATCGAAATCGAGTTGCTGTAGCTTCTCGCCGCGTTCGAGTTTTTGGCGCAAATGTCCGTTTTCCCCCCACTGCCCACAGGATCCGCAGCGCAGGTTACAGACTTCATTAACTCGTAGCGAGATTTGCCCGACCGGGACGTTTTTTTCCGGGTTTCTCGGCAGGAAGTATTTGCGCACCTGCTGCACTACCATATTCGGCGTCTGCGAGTCTGTGAGCGCGGCGGGTATCATCCAATTTGTCGTAAACCGCCAGGGCAACAGGGCTTTACCATTAAATTTTGCCATTGATTTAAGTTCCAAAACGTGGCTTAAGAAAGCCGGGAATCAGACTCGAACTGACGGCCTATTGATTACGAATCAATTGCTCTACCAACTGAGCTATCCCGGCACTCTGTTAAACAAAATTATCAAAAACGCATTAAAACATTAATATAATTGATGGTTTTTAGTGAAAGCAAGTAAATTTTAAAATTGTAATTTGTAAATCAAAAAACCTTGTTGAAGCCCACATTAAAAACTTTTTTTATCTTTTTTTATTTTTTGTTTGACTTTCTCTCTTCAATGTATTATCTTTGTGTCTTGTTATTTTCAACTTAATAGAAGGAAAAGGTTGTTTTTTATGGCTTATGACATTAAAAAAATGCGCAATATCGGGATTAGCGCCCATATTGATTCGGGCAAGACTACGTTGTCGGAGCGCATTCTGTTCTACAGCAACAAGATCCACGCTATCCACGAGGTCAAGGGGAAAGACGGAGTCGGCGCCACTATGGACTCCATGGAGCTTGAGCGCGAGCGCGGGATAACCATCGCTTCGGCAGCCACGAACGTTTCGTGGAACGGCCACCCGATTAACGTCATCGATACGCCGGGGCACGTCGATTTCACCATTGAGGTGGAGCGTGCGCTACGGGTACTCGACGGGGCGATCCTTGTTTTATGCTCGGTGGGCGGCGTACAATCGCAGTCTATTACCGTAGACAGGCAGCTCAAAAGGTATAAAGTGCCACGTCTCGCGTTTATCAATAAGTGCGACCGCTCGGGCGCCAATCCATACCGAGTTACGCAACAGTTGCGCGAAAAGCTCGGGCACAACGCCGTAATGACGCAAATTCCGCTTGGGCTTGAAGACAAGCTTGAAGGCGTTATAGATTTGGTGACGATGAAAGCGGTCTATTTCGACGGCAAAAGCGGCGAAGACATCCGCGAAGTGGAAATTCCGGCCGATCTGCCCAAT
>JAITUP010000263.1 GCA_031286265.1 Chitinispirillales bacterium
GTGGGTGGAGGTGCGATTGAGTGCTGGGGGAGGGTGGGGGGGGGGGGGGGGGGGGGGGGGGGGGGGGGGGTCTTTTGTGCGTATTTTTTCGGAGCGCACATTTCTTGCCTTGGCCATCAACACTGTAAATACCGTCATAACAAACTCCTTCCCTTGCAACTCGTGATACGGACTTTACGCAGTTTCACTACGCTTCCAAACGGCGGAATACGAGGTATGGCCTCAATACGCCGCCCTATATTTTAAGTGTACATTAAAACAGTCCATATGTCAAGCTTTTTTTTGTTTTTTTAAAACATTTAATTTTTTGGACGATTTTGCCATCAAAAAAGGGCGCTTGTAGGTAATCCGTTTGAGATTTTTTTTATTTTTTTCATTGAACCGCATCCGCCAATCATATATATTCCAGCTACGATGAGCAATCGTGCCCAAATTCCAAATTTAACCGGTTTGAAAGGAACAAAATGTTACAATCACCAGCAAAATGCCTGCTATTTATCGCGACAATCGCCCTAACCGCCTTACCCGTTATCGCCCAGGAAGACGGCGGAGGCGCTCCCCCACCCGGTATCAATTTTTTCTTCATCATGATTGCCATGATCGCCATCATCTATTTCGTGATGATCCGTCCCGAGAAAAAACGGCAGAAAGAGCGTCAAAATATGCTTACCGCACTTAAAAAGGGCGATAAGATCATAACCATAGGCGGAATCGTCGGCGTTATCACCGCCGTTAAGGATACCACCTACGTCATCAAGAGCGGCGGCGACGGAGCCGTCCTCGAGTTCACAAAATCGGCAATTCAGAACCTAGTGACTGACAACAAAGCCGCAGACACGCAGGCGGGCGACGGCAAGTGAAGGCGCCTGAACTCGAACTTAGTCGCTACGGCGACCCGGTTCTCAGGAAAACCGCGCTGCCGGTTGAAAAATTCGACGAGGAACTTACGGAACTTGCCGACAGAATGATCGAAACGATGCGGCGCGAAGACGGCATAGGCCTCGCCGCGCCGCAGGTCGGCGAACCCCTGAGACTCATCGTCGTCGATACGAGCCACGACGAGGCCGGCGTGCATGTGCTCGTCAACCCCGAAATAGTGTCTTCGTCCGCCGAAAACGAGGCGGACGACGAGGGCTGCCTGAGTTTGCCGGGGATTACCCTCGCAATTAAACGACCGGCACGTGTCAGCGTTAAAGCGCAAAACATAAAAGGCGAACCATACACGATAGAAAACGCCGAGGGACTCTTTGCAAGGGCTCTGCAGCATGAAATTGACCACCTCAACGGCATTCTTCTGGTCGACCATGTCTCATCGGTCCAACGTGCGCTGCTTCGCGGCAAACTCAAAAAAATCACCGAGGCGCGGCATGATTAAGAGTGCGATATGCCGTCTGTTGCCGTTTGCATTGCTACTTATCGCGGGCTGTACGCCAAACCCACTGATACACGACGGTTCGGAGGCCGCGATCGACAGGTCAACTCGGAAGACGCAAGCAGACGGCCATGCGCTACGCACCAGTGATATTGATTTTTCAAGGATATTCGAAGAAGACCCCGCACCGCGCGAAACAGGCTTCATCATTGAACCCGTAACCCCGGTACACTCAATGCGCCACCCCTCGTTCAGAGTACGGAAGCGGCCCATCCGGGTAATGCTCAGGCGCGATTTGAGGGAGATAGCCGTCAGTTCCGGCGGCACCGTACAAATACGCGCAGCGGGTGCGAACATGACCTTTAACGGACGCGCGAATTTTGAGGCGGGCGCGGGCTCCGGGGCTGTGATCGTGTCGGCAAACAACGCGAGAAGAGAAATGCGTCTGCCGTGTACGCTCTTTGTCAGCGGCGGCGGGCGCGGTCGGGCCGGACAGATTACAATCGGCGAAAACACATACCGGGGTGCGCTGATTTTCGCTTCGGAGGGCGGCAACAATTTTTCAATCATAAATTTGATTGCGGTAGAAGATTATATCAGGGGCGTAGTGCCGCTCGAAATAGGAAATTTGAGAGAACCCGACATAGAGGCGCTGAAAGTCCAGGCTATAGCCGCGCGTACGTACGCATACAAACGAATGGCGGCAAACGAGAGGAGGCTGTTTGACGTGGTCGCCACCGTGGCCGATCAGGTCTACGGCGGGGCGAACGCCGAGGGCGAAGTGCCCGACAGGGCGATACTCCTCACGCAAGACTTGATAATGGTCTACGATAATCAGATAGTCGGCGCGTTTTATCATTCCACTTGCGGCGGGAAGACGGCAAATATTGAAGACGTGTGGGGCGGCGGACCATTTCCATATCTGCGTTCGATAGACGACGTAGACGCAAGCGGGAAGGCGTTCTGCGCGGGATCAAATACATTCGCGTGGACGGAGACCTGGAGCGATAGCCAGCTTGCCGGGATACTGAGGCGCTATTCGTCCGAAGGGAATCTGCAGCCGCCCTTCAGCGGGAGCCTGCGCGGGATGGAGGTACGCGAACGCTTTGAATGCGGCAGGGTCAAGACGCTCGCGATAACATCGAGCGGCAACCGCGAGCACACGACGGGCGGCGACAGAACGCGCTTCCTCATACGCAGGCCCACACGGGCGCAACCGATATTACGATCCTCAAACATAGGGGATATTACCTTTGCCGGCGGTCAGGTAACAATCACCGGCAATGGCCACGGGCACGGCATAGGCATGTGCCAAGTAGGCGCCATAGCCCGTGCGAGAGCGGGCCATAATTTCGATCAGATATTGCAAGCCTACTACAGCGGCGTGGCGATCAGGACAGTGATTGATGATAGATGATATTGACAAGCAGCGGAGCTAACACTATATGTTAATGTTAGTCGCGATATTGTTCGTGACGATTTTCGTCTCCTGCATTTTTTCCGGCTCTGAGACGGGAATCATTTCGTGGAATCGACTCAAGGTGGCCCATGCCGCGGCGCAGGGCGGTTTTACGGCGCGGTTGGCCATGCGTCTTTTGAACAGCCGCGGGCAGCTTCTGTCCGTAACGCTTATCGGAAATAATATTTGCAACATACTTTCGACTCTGATATTCGCCGAACTTTTTGTGCAGCTAAACAGTTCCGCCGCGATTGACTTGTCCCGTATTCCATCGCCGGAATCGTGGTTCCTCACGCCGGTTTTGTTGCTTTTCAGCGAGATAATCCCTAAATCGCTCTACCGCACTTACCCTTTTAAGTTGACGATGAAATCCATTCCGGTCCTTGCCGTAGTCTTTTTTGCGCTCAGCCCGCTTTTTTGGCTTTTTGGCGTGGCGTCAAAAGCTTTCGGGCGGACGGCGAGAAGAGGCGGATTGGACGAGGGCGCGAATGTACGCGAGGAGATTGTGCTTGTGGCGGTGGAAGGCGCGAGGCGCGGAAATATCTTTGACAGCGCCGATAACATAATGAAAAACACTCTCGAAATGAAAGGAAAGCGTATTGAGGAGATAGCGATCGGATTTGACGAGTGGAAAAAGAGCCGCGCGGTCTACAGATCGTCGCAAATGATTACGGAGCTGCGCAGCGGCGGGGCGGACGTGGTCGTGGTTTTTGACGATAACCTGTCGGCTCCGACGGGATACGTATCGCTTCTCGACATCGCGGCGCATCGCGGCGGAGACGGAGGAGGCGATTTGGGCATGAAAACCTTCGGTTCGCTTATGAAGCCGCTTCCATGTCTGAAAAGCGGCATGGAAATATTGGCCTGTTTGAGACATATACCGCCCGATTCGTTCCGATACTATCTGATCGCCGACGGAGACGCGGCCACGGGTATCCTGGACAAAATGGCGCTTTTCGAAACGGCGTTTGCGGGAGTTTAACGGCGATTTGAGGAAAAAGCTGTAATTTTTTTTGAAAAATATAAAAAAAAGTTGACATTCGTCGGCACATTGATTAATTTGTTAGTATACAGACGATTTTGAATATCACGGTTATTGCGATATACATATTCACAGATTTTGATCGCTTTAGCGTCGTTCTTACACAGTAAGTCTACGCTAAAAATTAAAATAAAGATTTGAGACATTTATGAAAAAGCACTGCTGGAATTTGGTTCTTGTCGATGTCCGCAAACCAAGAGGTGCGCGGTCGGTTAGAATCTCCGGTCTTCTTATTGCGCTTTGCGTCACAGTTGTCGTTATCGGTTTAGCTGGTTTCGGGCATCTGGCGTACAGAGGCGCGAGCTACGCTTTCGCCGTATACAGCGCGGTCGGGCAAAACCGTGAAAATAACAAACTGAAAACTCAGATAGATAATCTCGAAAGATTTGTCGCCAAAAAAACGGACGGTATCGTGGAATTTGCGGCTTTCGAAGACAGCGCACGGCTTAAATACGGCATGGAAGCGATAAGCGGCGATGTCCGCAAGGCCGGTGTCGGCGGCTTCCCTTCTATTGAAGATATGCACTACTCGTCCATGAAAGACCCGCTCATCATCAGAGCCGAGGCCCTGCGGATGCAGGTCACCGCGCTGAACCACCAAACGGAACTTCAGGAAGCCACATTCAGTCAGGTATCGAGGCATGCGCAAAGGACCCACAATTATCTAGCCAAACGCCCCGCAATATGGCCGACTCAGGGACGCATGACATCTCCATTCGGCTACCGCCATCACCCGCTCGGCGGAGGCCGCCGGATGCACGAAGGCATAGATATCGCAAACAGCGTATGGACACCAATCCACGCCACGGCTGACGGCCGGGTCAGGGAGACCAGCTCCGGCACTCACTTCGGCAATATGGTAAAAATAGACCACGGCGAAGACTACATGACACTTTACGCCCACATGATAAGGTATGCGGTGACTGCGGGGCAACCAATCAAAAGGGGAGACCTGGTCGGCTACATGGGCAGCACCGGCAAAAGCACCGGCAACCACCTGCACTACGAAGTCCGCCACAGAGGGCGTCTCGTAAATCCGTTACATTTCATCATTCCGGAAGAACAAATCGTCGACTGACAGGGGGAGGAGATAAACAGCTATGGCCATGGCCGCCAACACAAACACAATCAACATGCTGCTCGATGTAAACGTCCCCATTGCCGTCCAATTGGGGCAAACGCGGATGAATGTCCGCGAGTTGCTGAAGCTTCGAAAAGGTCAGGTCGTCAAGTTGAATAGCATGGCGGGCGAACCGGTGGATGTCTTCATCAGCAAAAAAATGTTAGCCAAGGGCGAAATCACGGTAGTGGACGATAGAATGTCCGTCCGTATATCGCAACTGTATAGCGCGCGGGAGAAATTTAAGCACTTATAAATGGGATTGGGGATCTTCTCGCGTTGTGCCTTCTCGTCGTATAGTAGTTCCACTTTAAGATAGCGCCTACATTGCTCAACGACTGCACGTTACTCCGTGATGTCGCCCGAACAACACAGACGCGATTTTAAAGTGGAATGGCTATATCAGGCAATTTTCTATTTTCTTTTAAGAAAGCGGGGACAGCCCGTGACGGCGCTCGAAACACTCAAACGATATTTTGGCTATGACGCGTTCCGCAGCGGTCAGGAAGCGCTCATCGACGGAGTTATGGCAGGCAGGGACGTGCTCGGTATTATGCCGACCGGCGCGGGGAAATCGGTATGCTTTCAAATTCCGGCGCTCATGATGGATGGAATAACGCTCATAATATCGCCGCTGATATCACTTATGAAAGATCAGGTAAACGCGCTCACCCAATCTGGCGTCAGGGCGGCGTTCATCAACTCATCACTCACCCAACGGCAGATCGACAAGGCGCTTGAGAACGCGAGAAACGGCGCCTATAAACTGATATACGTCGCCCCGGAGCGGCTGCCGACATCCGTTTTTTTCTCATTCGCGCAATCCGTCAAAATATCGATGCTGACGGTCGATGAAGCGCACTGCATATCGCAGTGGGGGCAGGACTTCCGCCCAAGTTACGCGCAGATACCGGAGTTCATCGCCGAGCTGCCTGTGCGTCCCGTAGTATCGGCATTCACAGCCACCGCCACGCCGAGGGTACGTGAAGATATTATAAACCTGCTCGGGCTGAGTAATCCGAAGATATTGGTTACCGGATTCAATCGTGAAAATTTATCTTTTGACGTGCGTAAACCGAGGGATAAATACAAAGAACTTACCAAGTTTCTGGAGGGTAAAAAAGACCGTAGCGGGATCGTCTACTGCAGTACGCGTAAACTGGTTGAAGATGTGTGCGAGTGGCTGCAAAGCGAGGGATATTCCGCTTCTCGATATCACGCGGGTCTGAAGGATTTGGAACGTCGTGACAATCAAGACGACTTTTTGTATGACCGCGTGCAGATCATGGTGGCGACGAACGCGTTTGGAATGGGCATAGATAAATCCAACGTATCGTTTGTGGTTCATTATAATATGCCCAAAGATATAGAGAGCTACTATCAGGAAGCTGGCCGCGCGGGCCGCGACGGCGAACCGGCAGATTGCGTACTGTTCTACAGCGGTCAAGATGTGCGCTTGAACGAGTGGATGATTGAGAATGACAAAGAGGTGCAGTATCCGGACAAAGAAATGGAAGAAATATTGAAAGAACGGAGCCGGGAACGTCTACGCAGAATGACTTTTTACAGTACGACAACCGACTGTCTGCGCGGATTTATTCTGAAATATTTCGACGAAAATTCACCGGGCTACTGCGGTAACTGCGGCAACTGCAACGCGGATTTTGAAACCTCCGACATTACGATTGACGCGCAGCAGATACTCTCGTGCGTAGTCCGAATGAACGAGCGCTATGGATCACGCCTCATTGTGGACGTGTTGCTCGGCAATATGAATGAAAGGGTGGAACGCTTTGGGCTCCATAGCTTGTCGACTTTCGGGATAAGCAAGAGAGGGACGAGGCAGTTGCGTGCGATAATTGACTTTTTGATTATGCAAGGATACCTTTTTAAGACAAACGGAGAATATCCCATCATCACGTTGGGAAAGCGGGCGGAAGAAGTGCTGCGCGGAGGCGCGACCGTACAAATGAAACTGGCGTCAGAAAAACCGTCGAGTAAATTAGTTGGCGTTCGCAAAGATTCCACCGGCTACGATGATAAGAAATATCGCAGGGAGAAAAAACGAATAGCGGGCGGACCTGTCGACAAACCGACAAGCAAACCGATTGACAGAAAATTATTTGAAGTTCTGCGAAAATTGAGGCTTGAAATATCAAAGGAGCAAAGCCTTCCGGCATTCGTAGTTTTCTCGGACAGTACCCTTACGGACATGTGCATAAAAATCCCGAAGACAAAAAAAGAATTTCTTGACGTTTCGGGCGTAGGAGAGGTGAAGCTTGAACGATACGGAGATGTTTTTTTGAGCGCTATCGCAGAATATAGTAGTTCCTCTTCAAAGTAACCCCTACATCGCCCGGCAACTGCACGACAGCCGTGACAACGCAGGGGTTATTTTGAAGAGGAATGAGCATATCCGCAACTGTCCCCGCTACCCGCCACCGGCAACCTCCGACACCGCCATATAGATATTGTCAAACAATTTTTCTAAATGCCCGTAAGGCGTAGACGAAAACGCCACACGCAACAAGTTACCCAGCGCTATCACACCCGTATCGTATTTATCGAGCAGTACCCGTCTCACCTCTTCAGCTTTGCCGCATTTTACTTCGAGGCACATGAAATATCCCGAGTTGAACGGTAACGGATGCAGGTATTCGGCGTATTCTTTGCGATGTTCCAGTATTTCTTTTATTTTTTTATATCGCCGTTCCAGTATCTCGAATTTTTCGCTTTTTTCCGCTTCGTATTCATCGGCTTCATAGGCTCTGAGCAGCATGGCCTGACCTATTCTTGACGCGCTTGATACGCTGCTTCTTATGCTGCCACCCAATTTTGCTTCCATTGTTTGATTGAGTGAGCTGCCGCCGCGGGCGCAGGCGAAAGTTACGAAGCCTATACGCAGCCCCCAAACGTAATCTTCCTTTGTGGGGCCGTCTACTTTCACGGCGAGCACTCTTTCGTGGGCATCTACGAGGTATGTGAACATTGATTCTTCTATGACATCGTTTTCGAATACGAGCCCGAAATAGGCGTCGTCTATCAGCACCACTATGTTATTTCCTTTTTCCGCCGCTTCTATAATGATATCTCTTGTTGTTTCCGCTTCTGCGGCCGAGACGGTATAGCCTGTCGGATTGTTTGGGAAGTTCAGGATAACGATTCTTTTCCCCACCGGCCCGCTAATCAATTTTTCCCTCAAAGCTTCCGTGTTGAACCCGCCCTTGCCGTTAAACATCGGGAACGTGTCGAACTTCGAGCCGTAGGCGTAGTTGAATACGAGGCTATAGTTTTCCCAAAAAAGGTCGGGGGTTATGATTTTATCGCCTTCTTCTATGAATAGATACCCTGCCGCCGACAGCCCATGCGTTAAGGATGCCGTTACTACCGGCGTCGATATGCAATTTCCGTCTTTGTTCAGCGACGGATTTTTTTTGAGCAGCAATCTTTTCCACGCTTCTCTGATTTCCGGATTTCCGAGGTTTGGAGCATAAGCGAACACGTCGTAGCCTTTCATTTTCACGAGCGCGTCGAGCGACGGCAGTATCATCGCCGCGCCGCAATCTTCAAGCGCTACGCCTATGGTGGCGTTTATGGCCTTTCCTTTGGCTTCGGCGGTTTGGGCGAGTATGCCTTTCGAGGGGAAAAATATCTCTTTCCCCTTTGTCGACAGCATATCAAATACATGAGGATTGGCGGCGCCAATAGCCTCATTCAATTCAGCGGCGAGCGGATCGAGCATTTTTTTTCGCTTTTCGAAAAATGTTAGAAAGTGGTTAATACCGAATATGGATAAAGATAATACAAGTTTTTGCGGATGTCAAGGGGATTTTTTTAAAAATACGCCAACGCCTCTTCCACCCTAACTTTTTTTATTTTTTCTTGATAAACACGTTTGGAATATCGTAATTTATTGAGATATTGATTGGATATTGCGCCAGCCCCGAGTGTCGTTAGACGGCGCCACGGCAATGTTTAATCATGGAATCAATAACTCATATATATATATGATTGTAGTTGAAAACAGAAACAGGAAATGTTTGGCGGAGTTACGGAAATGCATATTGATCAAGGTGTAAAAACGGTAATTACCCTGGTAGCAGTGGCGATTATTTCATTTTTTGTTGCTTATTTGGTAATTCCCGAAAGAAGCGCCGTTGAGGGGGAATGCGCGACGGAACCGATTGGGAGCATAGCCGCCATTCCGGAACCCGAGCCCGAACCTGAATCCGTGCCGGAACTCGAATCTGAACCTGCCGCGCAAATACCCGCGGTACAACCGCCGCCCCCCGCCTTGCAACCATCAATCCCTGCTGTCGCGCAACCGTCAATCCCCGCCGCGCAGCAAAGCCCCGACATCGTCGACTCCGCCACGGTTGAACCGGCAACGCCACGGGCGCCAACCCAACCCGGCAGAATCAGAATCGAACAGGCCGCCGTCTGCACAGGAGTCATAAACAGAGCGCCTCAGGGCATATCCAACAGATTTTCCGAAAATCAGGGGACGCTATACTTTTTCACGCACATCGTAGGCGTCCGTGACACCGTAGACATAATACACCGCTGGTATCGCGAGGGCACGCTGGTCCGATCGTCCAGATTGCCGGTGATGTCGCCGAACTGGCGTACCTTCAGCAGATATAATATATCGGGCCTTGAAAACAAAACCGGTAACTGGAAGGTAGAAGTTCTTGAGCCGGGGACCAGACGGGTGATGGAAACAGTTACGTTTGTGGTAGAATAATTACAGATTGCGGGTTATGTAGCTCTGTTCCACCTGAAAATAATTTTCAGGATGTTCCCAGATCGGGAGAAGGTCAATATCAAAATCAAGGTCAAAATCAAAATCTTTAAAATCTTTTTTTAAAATGTGTCGCCTAACCCCCTGATACCGCTCCGTAATGTTTGGCACAACAAAGGGCCGTTTGAGTGGATAGGGCGATGTTCATTCTTGCGGGTTTGGGGTGCGGTGGTTTTTTAAAAAACCTTTTTTAAAAAATGTGTCGCCTAACCCTCCGATACCTCTCCGTAATGTTTGGGACAACAAGGGCTCGTGCGAGTGGGGAGGGCGATGTTCATTCTTGCGCGGTTGGGGTGCGGTGGTTTTTTAAAAAAAACGGTAAAATCTTATGATACGGTAGTGGATTTAATTATATTACGACCATGGACACTGTGGCTTGAGTACTCCCCTGCCTACGCTTAAATCTAACCTCGCGGCTTCGACTCCAAGGCTGGGTACCGGCTGCTCGCTAAGCTTTACCGGATTTGGAATTACACCAAACTATATCACAAACGCCG
>JAITUP010000029.1 GCA_031286265.1 Chitinispirillales bacterium
AGCCCAAGACGGTGAAGCGGAAGATTGCTACTTTGAAGGCGTTTGTCAATTATCTTTATTTTGAGGAGATTATTGAGCATAATCCGTTTTTGAAGATAAAGACGGCGTTTAAGCAGCCGCTGATTTTGCCTATATCTATCCCGCTTAGTGATATAAACAGGATATTGGGGTGCGCTTATGCTCAATTTGGGTGTGTGGGTAGTGAGTATGGGCGGAAGGCGGTTATGCGGGATGTTGCTATTTTGGAGCTTCTTTTTGCGACGGGGGCGCGCGTGCCGGAGGTTTGTTCGCTTAGGGCTGATTGTGTTAGTATAAATGACGGGTATGTCAAGATTTATGGCAAGGGGTCGAGGGAGCGTGTTATTCAGATTGAAAACAGGGACGTTATCAAGGCGCTTTTGGATTATGAGAGGGCGTTTTTAGGCTCTATAATTTCGACGGGTTATTTCTTTATAAACAAGTTTAACAACAGGATATCGGAACAATCGGTGCGGCTTATGGTGAAAAAATACGCTAAAATGGCTAATTGTAATAAGAGTGTTACGCCTCACACGTTTCGTCATTCTTTCGCTACGTTGCTGCTTGAAGAGGATGTCGATATACGGTACATACAAAAATTGCTTGGGCACAGTTCGATTACGACTACGCAGATATATACCCATGTTTCGACAGCCAAGCAAAAGGAGATTTTGGCGGCGAAGCATCCGAGGAATAAGATTGTGATAATTTCTTGATTTTGGTTTTTAAGTTTGCTTTTTATTGTGCGGATATTACATATTTAGTGTATAAACCAAAAAAGAGGATAAAAATACAATGGACCGTATAACAATGCCTGAAGCCTTGAAGCACACATCTCCGCACCCTGTTTCGTTGGTTTGCGCGCAAACGCCGACGGGGGCGACCAATATGGCTGCCGTTTCGTGGTGGACGTATCTTGAGAGCGATCCGGCTATAATCGGGTTTGCGCTTTGGAGGGAGGCCTACACCTGTGAACTTATCGAAAATACCGGCAAGGCCGTATTGAGCATACCCGGAGAAGCGCTCTCCGACATCACGCTTAAATGCGGAAACGTGTCGGGCAGAGATGTAGACAAGGTTAAGGAGTTTGGTATTGATCTTGTTGACCTTGCGGACACCCCGGTAAAATTCCCGGTGCATAGCAGATTGGCTTTTACGTGTACGGTTGAAAATAAAGTTGAAGTGGGGGAGTGTATATTTTTCATTTGTAATGTGGATGAAATCTTTTTCAATGAAAACGAGCGTCAATTATTCGCGTGGGGCGGTTCGAGCGTTGTTGCGCCGCTGAAGGATACGATCAAATCCCGCCGCAGCATTCGCAGCTATGATCCGTCCAAGCCTGTTACCAGAGAGCAGCTCGACAAACTTATGGAAGCCGCCATGTACGCTCCATCGGCCTGTAATTCCCGTCCGTGGGAGTTTATCGCCGTAACAAAAAGAGAGATTTTGGATGAGATGGCGCGTGTACACCCTTTCGCTGGAATGTGCTCTACGGCTACGGCGGCGATAATTGTCGTGGCAATTCCTCAGGAGGGGCGTCCTGAGGGCTACTATCCGCAAGATTGCGGCGCGGCGACGCAAAATATATTGCTTCAGGCCGATTCTATGGGCTTAGGAACCTGCTGGTGCGGCGTATATCCGCGAGACGAGCGAATCGCCCATATACGGGAGCTTCTCAATATTCAGCCGCCTAAAATCCCGTTCAACATTGTGGCGATAGGCGTTCCCAATGAGGCGCCGGAGGCGAGAGGTTTTTTTGAGGCGGGGAAAGTATCGTATAGAGATTAAAATTATCAACAATGGTAAGAATCATGGCAAAATCAAAAAAGGGCTATTTTGGGCGATTTGGTGGGACATTTGCCCCGGAAACGCTTATGCCCGCGCTCCGCGAGGCGGATGAGGCTTTCGGGAGATTTCGCACCGAGGCGCACTGGCAGGCGGAATACAGGCGGCTTTTAGAAAGTTACTGCGGGCGGCCTACCGCGTTGTATGAGGCGGTTAACCTCAGCCGGCGGCTCACTGACGGCCGGGCGCGGATTTTCTTCAAGCGCGAGGATCTCAACCATACCGGGGCGCACAAGATAACCAACGCGCTGGGACAGGCGTTGCTCGCCCGCTTCATGGGCAAAGAACGGCTCATCGCGGAGACCGGCGCGGGTCAGCACGGCGTGGCCACGGCGACAGCGGCGGCGCTTTTAGGAATGGACTGCGATATATTTATGGGGACGGTCGATATGGAACGGCAGAAGCCGAACGTCTTTCGTATGCACCTGCTCGGTGCGCGTGTTATACCGGTTGACAGCGGGGGCAAAACGCTGAAAGACGCCGTAAACGAGGCAATGCGGGACTGGACGAGGACTGTGGCAAACACCCACTACGCGTTTGGATCGGCGCTCGGGCCGCATCCGTTTCCCATGATCGTTAGGGAGTTTCAGTCGGTCATAGGGAAAGAATGTAGGGCGCAAATCAAAAAAGCCGCCGGTCGGCTGCCGGATGAAGTTATCGCCTGCGTCGGCGGCGGGTCGAACGCCATTGGGATTTTCAGCGCGTTTGTTAAGGATAAGGGTGTGAAGCTGACGGGCGTCGAGGCGGGCGGCGAAGGTCTGCGCGGAACAAAGCACGCGGTTAGATTGACAATGTCGCCGCACACGAAGCCCGGAATATTGCATGGCGCGTATTCATACGTATTGCAAGACAAGGCTGGGCAGATTGCGGATACGCATTCGGTGTCCGCGGGTCTCGACTACAGCGGTGTCGGGCCGGAGCATGCGCATCTGTTTGAGAGCGGGCGGGCCGGATATACATACGCCACAGACAAGGAAGCGGTCGCGGCTTTCAAGATACTTTGTGAAACCGAGGGGATCATCCCGGCGTTAGAATCGTCGCACGCGATTGCATACATTATTAAGCAGGCGCCGAAATTGGTCGACGGTTCCGTCGTCGTCGTAAACCTTTCGGGACGCGGTGATAAGGATATTGATTCTGTAGCAAAATTCATGGGAAATATTTTCTGACATTGATCTTAATTTTTTAGAGGCGTTATTTATGAGCATGGCCAGGTATCAAAACGTATTCGATAATCTAAAAAAACGCGGTGAAGCGGCATTCATTCCTTTCGCCATCGCCGGCGATCCGAACCCAGACGCGTTCATCGACGTTGTTACCGCATACGTTAAGGGCGGCGCGGATGTGCTTGAGATCGGGTATCCTTTTTCCGACCCGGTCGCCGACGGCCCTGTCAACCAGCGCGCCTCGCAAAGAGCGATTAGGGCAGGGTTTGACCATCATACATTTTTCACGCTGATAAAAAAAGTCCGCATGTTCACCGATATTCCTATAGGGCTATTGGCGTATGCGAATACCATTAATCATTTGGGGAGCGACACATTTTGCAAGAAAGCCGCAAGCGTAGGAATCGACAGTATTTTAGTGGCCGACATGCCGCCGGAAGAATCGCACGAGCTTGGTAAATCGATGCGCAAATACGGCATAGGCCGCGTCTTCATAGTGAGCGAATTTACACCGGATGAACGGATGCGCTACATTTGCGGCTTCATCGATTCTTTCATATACGTAGTTAGCCGCCCCGGAACCACCGGGGTTGACGCGACATTAAGCACATCGGTAAAAACGACATTAGCGCGATTGAAAAAAATCACGGATAAACCCGCGGCCGTAGGTTTCGGAATATCAACGCCCGAACACGTTCGTGAAGTAGCCAGAGCCGGAGCAGACGGCATAATAGTAGGCAGCGCATTAGTAACAGAAATAGAAAAATCAGCCCAAAGGGGCGTGAGCCCATACAATATATTAAAGAAAAAAGTCAACCTGCTAAAAGCAGAAACAATATTAAAATAGCTAAATTTTATGACACGACAAAATCTCGACCATATAGCATCGCGCCTGGAAAGCCTAGAAGAGTCTATCATCCACCGACTAATCGACCGCGCCCAATGGCACTTAAACGAGGTAGCCTACGCCCCCGGCCTCAGCGGTTTCACCGGCGATGAGACGCGGTCGCTGTTTGAGTTGCGCTTCTATCATCACGAAAAAATGGACGCTAAATTCGGCCGCTTCAGCGCACCAGAAGAACGTCCGCTAAACTTAGATTTACCGCAACCGCAACGCATCGTCAACATCCCGGAAACCGGACTGCATATCAGAGACTTCAACAGCGTCAACATAATGCAAACAATCTTGCGAACCTATCATGTGCTACTGCCAAACATATGCCTGTCAGGCGACGACGGCCAATACGGTTCAAGCGTCGAACACGATGTATACGCGGTGCAGGCGATCGCGCGGCGGATACACTATGGAGCGTTCTATGTCGCCGAGAGCAAGTTCCGCGCTGATGTTGACGGCTATACTGAACTCATAAAAAAAAGAGACGTCGACGCTCTCATGAAAAAACTAACGCGCGAAGAAGTGGAAAACAAAATCATCAACCGCGTGAAAAATAAAGTTAAGAGGCTGCAGGCGAAGATTAATACATTAGTAAGAAACACGATCAAGCCGGAGCCGATCATAGTATATTTTAAAAATTTCATCATCCCGACCACGAAACAGGGGCAGGTTATGTATCTGCTGAATCGTGAGGAACGATAAATCGTGAGAGCAAAATGAGAAATGGAATGATGTTTAAAACAATAGCAATATACGGCGTCGGCCTGATAGGCGGTTCTATATGCGCCGGGCTTAAGAAGTCCGGGTTTGACGGTAAGATTATTGGGCTGTCGTCGGATAACGGTTTGAAAGTTGCCAAAAAATTGGGATTGATTGACGAAGGATATCCGTATGGCGATTTACCGGAAATCATAAAGCGAATCGATTTGTTGATTTTGTGTTCGCCGATACTCGCGATTGTCGACATTATAGAAAAACTAGGGATGATGGAGTTACCAGCGGGGCTTGTTATTACGGACATCGGCAGTACGAAAAAAGTTATTGTTGAGGCCGCGAAAGAAAAGTTGCCGCCCGATGTAAATTTTATCGGCGGGCATCCTATGGCAGGGTCGGAAAAAAGCGGGCCGGCTGCAAGCGATCCGTATCTATTTCAAAACGCGGTATATATATTGACGCCTGTAAGAAACGATGACGCACACATACAAACAGTAGACGGGCTTGCTGAATTTTTGAAAAAATATTTGAGTTGCCGTACTGTCGTCATGGATCCGGAGAAACACGATTCCGCAGTCGCGGCGATAAGCCATCTGCCGCACATCCTCGCGGGCGCTCTTGTACTATGCGCTCATGAGCATGAAAAACGTGTCGCTGGAACGTTGGAACTTGCGGCCAGCGGGTTTAAGGATATGACAAGAATCGCTTCGGCGCAATTTGATATATGGAATGATATTTTTTCTACAAACAAAAACGCCATTATTCCGCTTATCGATTCTTATATGGGTATCCTTGGTGATATAAAAAAAAAATTGGAGGACGATGCGCTGCGGGAAGTTTTTGAGACTGCGCGTGAAATAAGAAATTCTATTGTATCTGAAATTGTAACTAAAAAGGAAAATAATAAATGATAAGTTTACGACCGGCAAAAAGCGTGCAAGGGGAAGTAAAACTTCCAATATCGCCAGATTTGCTATTCATGGCTGCGCTTGGGGCGTGCGCGGCGAAGCGCAATGCGGTAATTAGCGATGTTGACGAAAGTGATGTTATAAGTGACATCATTCGTGCCCTGCATGGCCACGCGTCTGTTGAATTAAACGATTCAACAATGCAAATATCTCCGCTATCATCAGCCGGCGGTGACGATCCTGCGATTTTATTGACGCTGCCCGAATCACTGCTCCCATATCGCATGATCTATTTATTCATGGGACTCGGTATGGGCAAAACGGTAACGGTGAAATCGATATCATCGAAACAAACTGAAGACATTATCGCGCAAGCCAAGCGTGTCGGTATTACCTTAGAAACGGTCGAATTGGGGCAATCGGCAATGACCGGATTGCGGGCGACGAATTTTGACAGCGGCGTTGCGGAGGGTTGTTATCCCACCGAAGATAATTGCACCGCTCTGCTTGCGTTTCTTTTCGGCAAAGGTGAAAAGCTCGCGTTTACCATCGCCGATTACCATTTGTCAACCCCATTGCGCCAGTTGGCCAATATTTTCGGTTTTACCGTCAATGCTAAATTGACGGCAACCGACGATCCGCTTGCCAAACGTATGAGATTTTTAAAAGGCAAGCAGCGTGAGCAGCAAACGCAGAGCATCATATATACCATTGAGGCTGATTTTTGCAGACGCGAAGATTCGAGCGGCGCGCTAAATATTACCATCCCCGGTGATGAGATTCTTGCTGCCGCTTTAATCGCCTTAAAGCGCCTCATACCAAAAGGTAATCTGGAAATTTCCAACGTTCCGCTTGAAACATGGGCATCTCAAACAATAGCGTTCGTCAAAAAAATGGGCGGCAAGCCCGATATCCGCAACAGCGGCAAAACATCGTTTGGTTTGTGCGGAATCGTTAGCGTCCCGAAGTCGGAATATTTTGGCCGGAAGACGCGCTGTGTCCCGCTCTATCAATATATCGGACAGTTGCCGTGCATGGCGATTATAGCGGCGTTTGCTGAAGGTAAGTCTGTATTCAGAGAGCTTGAGGCATTGCGGCTTTCCGAACCTGACGGCCTCGATCAATTAGAAAAATGCCTGCGTCCTCTCGGTGTTCGCCACGGTGAAATGCCGGATGGTATTGTTGTTGAAGGCGCTAAAGAGTTTGATGGATTCGATATATTAGAACCGCTTCCGGCGCATATCGCCGTCGCATTTTATGTGGCCGGACTCAGGTGTATGGGGAAAACATCGATAGCGGATGATTACATTTTTGCGCGGTGGCCGAGCCTTGAAAAAATGATAAACGAAATTTGCGAATTCAGAAATAAGTAACCGATAAATAAAGGAATATCAATGACACCCATAACGTCATTTGGCATAGTCTCATTCAAAAAAAACGCGCAGCTCGTAAGTATATTACAGCGCATTAGGATATGGGCGCTTGAGAATGATGTCGCCGTTTTTTTTCATCCGTTCCTGCGTGAGCAATTGCCGGAAGACGCACAAACCGAAGAATCTGAAGAAGTTTTTCTGGAGAAGAGCGGTTCAATAGTTTCCGTAGGCGGCGACGGCACGTTTCTATCGGTTGCACGGATGAGCCGCTTCTCCGAAAAGCCGATCGTGGGCATCAACTTGGGCGATCTTGGATTTTTGACCGACATAGGCCCAGATGAACTGGAAGAATGTCTGAGTAAAATCAAAATCGGCGACTACAATATCATCAGCCGCATGGTTTTAGAAACCCGCGTAACGCGCGGCGGAAATACCATTTGTCAATTCAAAGCGCTAAACGATATTTATATCAACCGCATGACCACGCCAAAACTTACATCCATTTCAGCATGGTGCGGCGACGCGTTCATCACCGATTTTTTTGCGGACGGCATCATCGTGGCTACACCGAACGGATCAACAGCCTATTCGCTGTCTGCCGGCGGCCCTATCGTGGAGCCGGCCGTACAAGCGTTTTTGCTAACGCCGATATGCCCGCACTCGCTAACAGAACGTCCGCTGATACTGCCATCGGACAGAGATATACGGCTTGTGGTCAATGAAAAAAACCCGATTTTACTGTTGACCGCGGACGGGCTCGAGTCGTTTAATCTACAGTGCGGCGACGAGATTACGGTTTCTTACAAAGGCACGAGGAAAAATTTAATCCAACTGACAGAACGCTCATACTTTTCTCTTCTACGAGAAAAACTCGGATGGGGGCGAGGATATAAACGGCAACTGCCTCCTTCCGAACAGCAATTTAGTGGGCTTATACAGCCCGCTAGCCATGCCACCAGAACTACTAAAAGCCCACCGTGACCTTCGACTGCGTCGTGATATGAAGCTCTACAGTTTTTCGGTCAAAGACACTGTTGAGGGGTGAGTGATGTTGCATTTTTTTGGAAGTTATTGATTTTTTTATGCTTCCATATACTATATTGAAGAATTGAATATCATTTTTTGGAATTGAGGTGACATAATGCGTCTTAAAATAAGCGGCATCGGCAAAATCGGGGATTCCGAGATTGAGATGAACGAGGATGACGTAGCAAAGTATCATAATTATAGAAGAAGGGTATCATTATGGGGCTTAAAAAAATTTCTTTAGAAAATTTCACCGTCTTTGAAAAGATGGATATTGCTCTCTGCGATGGGATAAATGTTTTTATCGGGGAGAATGGGACGGGGAAAACGCATTTGTTGAAAGTGCTTTATGCGTTTTGTGAGTGTGAAATACGTGAAACCCCCAGCTTTAGCCAGATGGGCCCCTCTTCCTCACATGGCTTTTGTCCTGGATCACCCTCACTTAATCAAATGACGAATTTCACCGATGCCCATCTTAGGGGGAATACTGGTTTTTTGACAAAAATAACAGGATGCTTTCAAACTACAAAATTGGAAGATTTAGTAAGAAATTATTTTAATAAGGATTTTGAAAGAATATCAACAGCGATACGCATAACTATTGATTTATGTGAGTATGATTTTTCTATTAAATCGCCTCCCTCACCTAAAATGACTTCATGGATAGTATCTTGGAATCACATAGCTAAAAATGTTATACCCACCGTTTTCATTCCTGCAAAAGAAATGCTAACCCATTCCGGCCTCGAAAATGATTTTACCCAACGCAATTTGCCTTTTGACGATACTTTGATTGACATATTGTTTAAGGCTGGTGTCTCCACCTTGAAAAATCTGCCCGATGATATGCTCGCAATTTTGGAAAAAATCGCGCAAATTATTGGAGGTAAGGTGCTATATGAAAACAAACGTTATTACGTCCAAAAACCTAATGGGGTAAAAATAGACTTTGCGGTTGAAGCGGAAGGATTCAAAAAGCTCGGCTTGATTTATCGGCTAATTGAAACCGGAAACATAAAAAAAGGCAGCGTGTTAATCTGGGATGAACCGGAATCTAATATTAACCCCAAGAATATTCCGTTCATTGTTGATATATTGCTTGAGTTGCAAAAAAGCGGCATTCAAGTTTTTATAGCTACGCACGACTATTTTTTGGCAAAATATATTAATGTCAAAAAGACTAAAAGTGACGCCGTTCTTTTCCACGCTTTATATAAGTCAAACGACGTTATTCATCATGAATGCGACGAAGATTTTACAATGCTTGAAAACAACAGTATATTGACACAATCGGTTGAATTGTATAAAGATGGGGTAAGGAAGGTGATGGAATGAGTACCACTATTTCTATACCCGAATCTGGGTTGAATTTCGGGCCTTATGAAGAAACTGATTTGTTCTATGTGGAAAAGTCATCAATATATAAGTCGCTTCAAAAAAGCAGTACCAAAACCGTTGAGTTTATTTTGCGTATTAGAGATGATGAAATATTATTTGTAGAAGCGAAATCAAGTTTCCCGAATCCTGAAAATCCTGAAAGTTTGGATAAATTTAAACATTCTGTAGAAGAGATATATAACAAATTTGCTCACTCTATAAATTTGTTTTTTGCGCTTGTCTTAAAGCGTGTGGATGATCGTAATAATGAAGTGCCTGATTTTTTCAAATCAGCAAAATATTCCGCTGTGAAAATCAAATTACTTTTGGTACTAAACGGTTTCCAAATGGAATGGCTTAGCGGTATTCAGGATGCTTTGTATATACATAAAAAACTTATAAGGCTTCGGAAGATTTGGAGCTTGGAGGTTGCCGTGATAAATCATGAACAGGTCAAAGAATATGGTTTGCTAAAATAATTAATATTTTATCCATAAACCACCCCCAAGACAGGCGGCCAATAACAACATGCCATTAGCATGGGACGACATACAAGCCAACGCCATCGCGTTTTCTAAACGATGGAAAGACGCGGGCAAGGAAGAGTCGGAAGCGCAAAA
>JAITUP010000122.1 GCA_031286265.1 Chitinispirillales bacterium
CCGGTGTTAGCGATACGGTGAGAACGCGGGTATCGTGGAATACTTTTGCTGCCGGTGCAAGCGGTATGACGAATAAGTACGTGGACGCAGCGGCGCATAACGACGCGCTCGCTACAGCCCTTGCCGGGATGCCAAATGACGATAGCGGTAAGTTCACTTTAGAGACAATTGAACTTATTGAAGCGCTTGTCGATCAAACAGGCTTGCGCCCGGTAAAGTTCGGTGGTAGAGAATACCGCGCGTTGGTTCTTCTCGATCCGCGTAACGCTTTTTCTCTGCGTCGCGATGAACGGTTAGAGAAAAAATGGATATTCGCCTTGCCGCGCGATTTCAAGAATCCTGCGCTTTATAACAGGGATATTCTTGTGCTCAACGAGATCCTTTATCTGCCCGTACAGATAATGAAGTGGTTCCGTCCCACGATAGACAGTGACGCCGCAAACGGTAACCAAATTCGTTTCGGTTGCGGGATGAATTTAGACCCGCGCGCCAAAGATTTCACGAACAATAGCAATATCACCTCGTCTATCGTTTTAGGCGCGGGGGCATTGCGTAGAGGGCGGCGTTACGGCGAAGTTAAGTTTACGTCCGAAACCGGCCGCCACGGGGATGGCTTGGAACTCGCTGTCCGTTATGATGACGGATGGATGCGTAACGAATGGTATTCTAAGGACGATCGCGGCGAGGAAGAGATGTTTTGTGATTCGTCGTTCACGGTGTTTAATTATGATACCGGCCCAAGCGGCGTAAGCATTTAATTAGTTATAGTACCGATTTAGTTGCTGTATCTATGTTGCAGTTGGCAGGGCGCGAAAACCGTGCCCTGCCTAAAACAAATTAACAAAGGGGTATTATTATGGGGTTGCTTAAAGTTGCAGATCAAAAGAAGATTAAAGCGCAGTTCATTAGGCCGTCGAGAGCCACGGCAGTAGCAAATGCGAACAATGGCCTCTCAAGTGTTGTCGGCACGATAGACGTTGCGCTCGGCAGCATCTTGAACCATCGGACTAACGTTCATGTCTTGACGATACCGCCGAATACGGAAGGGCTTGATTTGAAGCCTAAGGTCGGAGACATCGCGCTTGTTTATTTTGTGGACGATGAGCGTACCGATAACCCGTACGGCTTCGCGATTTATGTTTATAGTCGCCCACAGGACCCGGCTGGAGCGATGCAGGCAGCCAGTACTTTAGCTTGGCGTCCAATCAGGCCGGTAGTATAACAAACAGCGGGACGGAATAATTATCAACGGGCGGACGTGCGCTAAGCAGCCCCGCCTTCCGTCTCTACCATCATTAACACGAAAGGATAGTTATGAATAAAGTTACAGGTACCACAGTGGCCGCCGTTCGCAACGGGGTCAACGCGGAGCTCGAAGCCAAGGCTAAGAGATTCGACGAGGTTGAAAAGGAAAATGCAGTGTTTAAGGCGGCCATAGATCAACTTACCGCCGATAACGCCACGCTTTCCGCCGCGGTGAAAAAACTCGCGGAAGAACGACCGGCCGCTAACGCTTCGCCGGCAGCGGAATTGATTGAAGTTGTCGCCGTGCCTTTTGAAGGCGTGACCGCACCGGCGCATCTTGTTTTTGGCGGTGTGAAATACGAAGCGGAAATAAAATCCGGCTTCAATCATTACAAGGTGCCGCAGAAATACGCGGAGGTATTGCTCACCGACACAAGTCGCGGGTGGCCCTTTCGCTTGGTGGGACGCGATGAGCCTATCACTGTCAAACGCCGCGTAGGGCAATTTACCAAAGACGTGAAGATAGTTCCGCACGTCCTCGACAAAACTACGTCCGGGAAGTTTTTTTGGAAACCGGTTAAAGTTGAGGATAGTAAGTAGATGGCAACGCTGCAAAGTTATAAGGAGCGGATGCCGGTCATCTATCAAACCCGATACGAAGACACGTATTGGATATGCTGGGCTAATGCGTTGCTCGAACGGCTAAGCGGGGTGGGACTTATCCCCCCGCAACGCCGATCGGAAACAGCGGAGGTCTACGACGGCGTTTGGTTAGACCGGCCGGACGGCTGCCGGAACGTGCGGGAAATAAGGAGGCCAGGTAATACGGCACCGCAATTTCGTTTCGTTGAAGAAGACGGCCGTATTCGTTTGTTAGGCGTTACCACACCCGATGGAGAGGAATTAACGGTGATTTACATGGCCGCGTTCAATCCCATCGAAACTATGGAAGATGAATTACACTTAGGCATGACGTATGAAAATTTGGCCGATACGTGGTTCAGATGGAAAGTAGAAGAACAGGTTTCTTCTATTTCATCGGAGTGCCAGTATTGGGGTAATCGGTTTGCCGAGGAGATCCGCCGCATACGGGCGGAAGCGTCGAGCCGTACAAACGTTTCGCGGGGCCGTACGCTCGCGGGTTTCAAATAAGGAGCGGATAAATGCCAAGGTTTCTGACAGTGCGAGATACGGGCTATGTTAGCGGCATGAATACCGTTGACAATCCGAAGACGCTGAAAGACGGGGAATGCGTCGAATTGGTAAACGCATATCCCGGTTATCCGGTTGTGCCGCGTCGAGGGTGTAAGGTTTCGCAACTACCCGATAGTTGGTATCCCAATATGGGCATCGTCCCCGGTACTCTATTTAGCTTTGATTTTGACGGAGAAGAGTATTTTTTGGTTTGGATGGCTGATTACTCTATTCCTAATCAGTTACTTGTAAATTTATTTTGTGTTCGCAGTGACGGTTCGTTGGCTGGTGTCGGCGGTCTCCATGAAAGTACAGCTATCAAACAGGATGGCGGTAGAGTTGTGAGTTATGCCCGTGTAGGCGATTCTGTTTTTGTGTCTGCCGGTGATAGGTTATGGCAAGTTGAGCCGTCTCGCCATATAGATACGCATGGCCTAAACGTGCGCATTTTACAAATCCCAACTATCGGTAGCGATTTACCCGAAGTGGGAGTTGAAACGTCGAGAGTTCACGGAAATAGCCCTGATCAGTGGGCCTATGGCTACAGTTTTACATTCGTGCGTAACAAGCAGGGATCGCTCTACAATAGCGTATCGGAAGTGTTTACCCCAGTAGAAATTGAGGTAGAGGTACCGGGTACAAGCGGCGCTTCCGTATGGTCTTTGGTGGATGGCGGTGTTAATGGCCGTCCACGACTTACGTTTAACTTTCCTTCTTTGGTTGGCGGTGTGTTTGTAAATCCTTTTTCGTTTACGCACATCAGGGTATATCGAACGCTCAATCAAGCGGAAGCAATCAACGGGATGGATTTAAATGCTTCTCGATGGCTTCCGGGAGTGAGCGCCATGACTACGATTACCCTTCCGGTCCTATCGTGGCTACGTTCGATGACTTTTAGGCGCGATGCTAACGGAGTTGCCCATTTTCGTCAACGGGATAAAGAAGAATATACTCAATGGATTACGCAAGCGCACGGCGGCAACCGTCCTGATTATTTGGCATTTTTTAATGGGCATTTTGGCAATGGGTATCTTTTTAGTGATAATAATGAATGGTCCGAATTACGCAACCCTGACATGGATTTAGGTGATTCTCGATGGCTTCCGGGAGTGAGCCCTGAAACCGTCTTTACTATCAGCGGCTCCCCTGTGCCTGTGCCGGGGCTTAATTCGTTAGTTGGTCGATCGGATAGTAGCGGTATCCTGTGGTTCAAGGCTGGGGATTTCAATAGATATATGCCCTGGCTTGAAAACGCTGGGAATTGGGCTTGGCTTGCGAGTGGCCCTAATGCCCATCTTAATAATTATGCGTTCAGCATTGATAACGAATGGTCCGAACTGCGCAACCCTGACGAAGAAGCAAACAGAAGTCTTATTAGAGACGTGCTTAACGGCTCGACACGATTTTTCCTTATAGACATTCCTTTCAGTGTCCACACATCACCAACGATATTAATGATGGGATACTTGCTATGATCAGAGGTGGGACGGGGCGGAATACCGAGCCACAGTTAATGACACACCTGTCTTGTTCAAATACACGTAGGGGCATACTTCAATCATTTAGCAATACCGATAGTGGCAATTTGCCGGGGGTTACGGGTACGTTAGGAGTACAGCATGGCGGCACTGGTCGAGGGATAACTACACAAACAGGTGCTCTGTACAGAACAAGTTCTTTACAGTCCGCTGGGTTTGATATCGGCACACTCCCGATAGCGCAGGGAGGTACCGGACAAACCACTGCCGCCCTCGCGCGTAATGCTCTTGGCCTCGGCAACACCACCGGAGCTTTACCGATAGCCAACGGTGGCACCAATGCAATAACCGCCGCTAATGCCCGTACGCAACTTGGGATAACGCCCACTAACATCGGGGCGTTGGCTACATCGGGCGGTACATTGAGCGGTAGCCTACATATTGATATAGGCGATCATAGATTAACGATAGACGCAAGATCAATAACATTTTCTCCACGTGTGTTAAATAGCAGTAGCTTGAGTTTTAGGCTCTATTACTTTGGAGATGCTGTTGCAATACAACGACGCATAGGATTATCTACGGCCACGTGGCAATTTGCCAATACTACAAGTGGAGGTAATGTATGGAATTAATATCCAAATATTACATCGAATATCCGATACCCATACGCTGCGATCTTCGCTGCGGCTACTGCTTCCACGGTGAGGCGTGGGAGCTTGATGCCGCAGGAAAATTTGAAGATAAGTATACGCATACATGCCCGTTCACCCCGCGGCAATTTATGAAGTGGCGGGATAAGCATTTGGCGGACGGTACTGATTTTATCTACGAATTGCACGGTGGCGAGCCTTCGTGCAGTCATGGCGTTGTACTTGAAATACTTGATACTATCGATAAGGGGAAATTTCAACTGCAGACGCATGGGTTAGGCGATGCTGAATTTTACGAGGCACTGATTAAACGCAAAGATAAGATCGACCGCATAGGCTTTACGTATCATCGCAAAGCGTTAAAAGGTAACGGGGCCGTAGACGCTAAATTCGCCAACAACGTTTTGAGCGTCGACAGAGCTGGAATACCCGTTTATGTGAAAGAACTGTTACATCCCGACTTAAAAGATGTTATTCTGAAAAATAAAACGTTTTGGAAGAGCATGGGCGTTGAGTTTAGGATACAGGATTTTAAGGGGCGTCGTGGATGTGAACCGATACCGAACACGCCCGAGGATTACGCGCTTATCCATCATGAGTATAAACATTATGGTTCTCAATGCGCTTGCCGTGAAGGACGCAAGCAAGTATTAATACGCGGGTATGATATATTCGCCGGCGATGTGCTCGCTTGTTGGAATGACCCGGTTGTGGTAGGAAGCGTAATAGACGATTGGTATAATGGCGCTTATGTCATCAATAGGGCAATTGATGGCGCCATCGAAGTAACGGGTGTCGGTAAGGCATATCGCGGCAGTTATCCCGGTGACGTTTGGACGCCGGAAAATGAAAAGTCGTTTGGAAACTTTAACAAAACGCAATTAAAAGAAAGGAAGGTAGTGATGGAAGAGAGCGTAATGAATTTTGCTAAGGGCCAGCTGGAGCAACTCCCGAATACGTTACGGCAAATTAACGAAACGCGGGGGTATCATTTGGCGGAAGCCGAGCGTTTACGCAAGGACGCGGAACAAGTGGTCGGCGCAATCGCCGCATATGAAGCGGTTGTTGATGTGGGCGAAGCCGCTGCGGGAAAAATAAAAGATGAACTCTTAAAAGCAGGGGGATGATATGGGGGTTTTAATAGATAATTGTGTTAAAATGGATAGTGGGTTGTTCCTTTGTTGGGATAAAGTTGATAATTGTTGTTATGTGATAAATTTGGAAAAACAGGAGGCTACCTCTGACAATACCGAAGTAGGAGACTGGGTAGAGTTAGCGAAACTTTTGGCAAATAAAAACAGAAAGGAAGGTTGATATGTCGAATCAAGAACTACTAATTAGGCAAAGATTTACACGGCAAGAATTACAGTGCCGTTGCGGGTGCGGCGCAATGCCGCCGCAAGCATCTATTGAAAGGTTAACGGCACTGCGCTATGTGTTGGATATGCCGCTAACCATCAATTCGGCGGCGCGGTGTGTGCGTCACAACACTAATATCAAAGGGGCCACTAACAGCCCTCATATTGTTCCGTCTACCGCGCGGCCGGGAGAACAAAAAACGTGGGGCGGTTGTGGATTCGACATTAGGATTACTTCCTTAGCTCATGCAACGCGCATTGCCATTGCGGCCGAAAAGGTAGGATTTAGAGGGATCGGTATATCGACGAAAAACAATTTTATCCACATCGACGATATGGCGCGGCCGCAAATCACTCATTGGGATTATTAAGAAAGGGGGCATGATATGATCGAGACAACAATGAACAATGTATCCGGAATGGCGCGGGATGTGTCCGACCTGTATCAATTGGTCGCGCTAACCGTCGTCTGCGTCTGCGGGATTGTTGCGCTGTGGCTGTATACCAAAAAAGGGCTTGCTCGAAATTGTGATGCTGAATTAGCGCGAACCGCACAGCGCAAAGCTGAGCGCGATAGGGAATTGACGGAACTGCGTAGCGAAATAAGGAAAGGCCGCGATGTGGCTGATGACGTAGGCAAATCCCTCGACAGGCATTTAGAATGTCACAAGGAATCCGACGACCGTATGCAGCGCACATTTGATCGTCTCGACAGAACGATTAATACGTTGCAAACCAGCGTACACGAAATAGACAAGGGTGTGACCGAAATACGCACCATCGTCAAAGAAAAGTTTAAGATGAGAGGAGAAAGTAGGCCATGAACAGTCAATTGTTTCAGCAGCAGAACAGGGCGGCTATGGCAAGTATAAACGGAAATTCGAGAGACCGGCAACAGGCTCCCCCGTCTGTAGGATCGGGTACGCCGCTTGCTAAACAGCAACAACGGCAGGGGCAACAACAAATGAATCAAGTTGCCCAAAATAACATGACCACCGCGGGAAACCGTTTCGGCGACATGATGACCGGCCAACCTTTTGCCGCTCAAGCCGCACAGCAACGCGAAGCGCAGGCACGGGCCGAAGCAAACCAGCGGGCGGCTACGGCGCATCAAATACAGCAGGCAGGCTTTGCCGGAACTCCGCTTGCTGTAATGGCGGGAAACGCGGCGGAATCGCAACTGCGGCGTGACAGGTTCGACAATATCATGGGGCTTGAAACCGAGCGGCAAAACATGATGACGCAAGGGGCGCAGTTAGCCACCAGCCACGCGGGGGAAGTTAACAGGTTTGAAGCGGATAGGTTGGCCGTGGACACGGCCGCGTATAATGCTGCCGGTCTAAAATTCAATGACTTCTTGGCAACACATCCCACACTGGTTAATGATTTGCTGGCAGCAGGTAGAGATCCGAGACTTGACGTAGCGGGAATGATACAGAAGAATCCAGGGCTACACCAAGCACTTTCTGAACTCCATTCACGCGAGGGAGGAAGCGGAAATTTCGATACCCAGTGGGCGTTGAATAAACTGCAGAACTGGCAAACCAGCACAAACGAAGATGATGTACAGATTCGGGGGCTTGTAGGTCTTGGGTTAGATCGTCAGGATGCAGAGCTGATTGTGAATAAAACTCAATTAGCAGGGTTAGGATATGCGTTTGACCCGAATACGAATCAATTCGTACACAAAGATAGCGGTCATCAGATCGCTCGCGGGTATGGTGAACATAGAAGAACGGCTTTTCATTAAACAATAAAGAAGGGAAATGCTATGGATCCGGTAACTATGATGTTGGTAGGCACCATCGGCGGTGCGGCGGTAAAAGGCGTAGGCAGCCTAATAACCAATTCGCAAAACAAGCACGAGGCTCGCCGTCAGCAAGCGACTGCCGATCAAATGGCCAATCGTCAATTCGCATGGGGCCAACAAATGGATCGGTTCAATATGGATATGCAGAACCGCCAGCAGAATGAAGTTGAAAAAGTAAATCAACACAGAATAACGCAGGACAGAGTTAGCCAGCTTAATGAAAAGCTGAAGACTAACATGGCCCTGCAGAATCACGTACGTTCGTTATGGGGAGGTGGACAATGAACGCAAACTTCGGAAACTACAGGCCGATAGACTACGCGCATCACAGCACGGCCGGGCGTGATATCGGCAACGCGCTCGGCGATGCGTTCGCGAATGTTCCTATTGCCGTTAGGGCCGGGCAAGAATGGCAACAAGAAATAGATGAACGTAATGTACGGAAGATGGAAGTAGGAGACGCGCATGCCTTTTTCCGTAATACGTTTGGGCCAGCCGGCTTCACCAATGTTCCCGATCCACGAAAAGGGGAATCGCTTGATGATTATGTGGCACGTGTCAGCAAGGCGGCAGATACGTTCTATCAGGGGCTTAGCGAGCGAGATAAAGGTATTTATTACCAAAAAGCCCAAAAGGCCGTTGACCAATATAAAGGCTTGACGCATTCACAGGGACACCTCGACAGGTTTAACGTGGGAGCAATGCAGAGCAAGCCCCTCGGGGAAGCGCCTAAACAAGGCGGGGAATACGGTCAAACCCCGTTGGCCGTTCAAGCTATCGATGAGAGGAACGACCTTCCAGGGTTTGGCGCACAGCTTGGGGAGGGTTTGTTTCCGCAAGGCGCACAGGGGCCGAGCCTACAAGTGGGGAGCAATACACCGATCTCTATACCGCCTATGCCGCAACCGCAAGCTACATCACCGATGAGTTTAGGGCCAATGTCTGCCCCTCAAACTCCGCCGAGTATGGACGGGCTTGCGCTGAATACGCCGCAACTCCCAACCGGCACCGGAACGCCGGTACCAACCTACGGCAATCATGGAAGCGGCGGTATAATATCACAAATGGCGGAACACGCCGAACAACAATTAAGCGCACCGCAATCGCCGCAAGCCACACCGCAATCGTTCAGTGAGCAACTTAATGAAGCTGATCAACGTTTTGTAGTGGAGGCGGCTAATGAATTACGGCGCAGACATGCGGAAATAGTGGAGATGCACCAGCGACGCCTAATCAGTCCAACGGAGGCATTGGCGGAAGAACGCAAGATTAGGGCAGAGTACGCTGCGCTAATGAAAGGCAAGACAGCACGTGAGATACAATTGTTAGAACAGCAAATGGCCCAAGAGCGAGAAGACAATGTCGCACGGCGAACCCATGTTTGGGGCCAGCAAAATCAAAATGAGTTCATCGATAGAAGAACCGGTAAGGCAATGACACATATCAACCCGGCAGATTGGGAGCATGTTGATTTTGGTGAAAACTTTGGCGAGAGACAGAGGAGACACGGTAGAAATATGGACCATGCCAATCTCGAAATAAAGAGAGAGGCATTAGCCCAAAAGGGGACAGGCGGTAGTGGCAGTGACGAATTACTATCCCAAGAAATACAAAGGTATCAATCTACACGTGGTGATTTACGCGCTAAATTATCTGATAAAACATTAAGGATACCAGATGACGTAAGAGAAAACATGATGAGGCAATATGAGGCAGAAGGTAGACATTTGGATGTTTTAGCGGATGCGAGGGAGTTTGTAGCAAGACATAGAGTGTCCCCCGATGAAGGGCGAAGAGCGGCGCAACTGATGCATAGAAACGAGCTATCGTTATTTCTTCCTGCACTTAGACAGAGTGAGGGCTTACAACAAACTCTAATAGGAATAGCGCGAGATCGGAACGTGACAGCTAAAGAGATAAGAGACGGGTTAATTAAGCACTTAGCACGCAACGAGCGAAACGGATACGCTGATGATATTTTGGGCTTGAATGTTGCAGAACAAACAAAGTGGATCAATACTTTGTTGGAGAAAAACGGGTATGACTGGGTTCCTGATGAACCAGTGGGTAACAGGGGGCGGCGCAGATGAGTTCAAGAGTTGACGCTATAGCGGAGATGTTTCGTAAAAACCATGAAGAAGCGGAAAGCCGTTCAAGAGTTGACGCTATAGCGGAGATGTTTCGCCAAAATATGGGAGATATTGCTATTAACCGAGCAGATATTACTCCTTCCGAATCATTTCATTCATCGACCGACCGACCGGAGCCTATCGACAACGAGCATACCGAAAGCCAACCCATAGACTACGGGCCACCCTCAACGTTTCCGGCCAACCGTGATGACGACGATGAGCTACCTCCCGAGCATCTTGGGCGAATTGACAAGCTGGGAGAGTTGACGAGGCCGGTACGTAGTTGGGCGCAGGGTGCGGGTAGGCGGATATTGGGGGGTCTCCACGAGGCGGCTTCAGCTTTAACGCCGGTCGGGCACATGGTTGAAGCGGCGCGGGGTGTGGCGGATGCCGTAGATATGTATGAGACGGAGTACGCCGAATCATTAGGTAATCGTGTCCGCCACGGTGCGCTTAATGCGGTAAGGCGGATGCCCGAAGCAAGCAATCCGGTGTCACGTACTCTTCGAGGGTTTGGCGAGACCATGGCTCATAGTCGGATGGCTTCCCACCTCTCCCCGCTTAGTCGTGAAGAGCAACGCGAGCAAAAACTCCGCACTCCCGCGCCTATCGATCACAGAGAATCAACGCACGTCCCCGGTTCTGAATTGGGGCGATTGCCGAGGGGTGTGTATCCCCATGAGCACTATAAAAACGACCCTGATTATTTCAATGAGGACGATTATATTAGTGCCGAGCAAGCCGAGATGCTCGGTGTTGCCGGTACCGGATATCGCGAGGGCGCGGCAGGGCCGGATATTACGCCGGTTAGATTCGATTTTGAGGGTAGTGATGGGTGGTTAGCTAAAAACATTTCAAAATACATCCCATCCTTAAACGGTTCTCCAAGTATGAACCGCCAAATTCGCCGAGTAATAGAAGACGGGTTTACCGATGAAGAGTATGCGGGTTTCCGAGAGATAGGCGAATATCTTTTGGGGGAAATGCAAGACCTTTCAAGCCCTAACCGTCAACAGGATTTCTATCTTTCGTTGCCCCGTGAGGATCAAATAGCTTTAGACCACGTGCGATTTGATTCCGGGCGGAGTGTCGCGGCCCGGGCGCAGGCGGGACGCGCCCTTCCCCTTAATGCCTATTGGATTCCCGAACGCAGGTCCGAACAGGTAGCGTTAGAAAAGTACCCTTACACTGCCATGGCTGCCGGGATGGCTACTAATGTCGCCCAAACGATGGCGGTTGCCGGTTATGTTGGCGCGGGGGTTGGAAAAATCGGCAAAGGCTTGAGCGGCGTTAAAGGGGCGGGGGCGGTCGGCAAAGCGGCGCGAAGTACGGGGGACGCGATTGGCGCGGTCAGAAGGGTAACGTATGGAGATACGGTAATTGATGCGTCCTCACTCTTAAGAGGTGCGTTAACGCGCGGAGCTACAGCAGGGACTATGAGCATGTCGAGAGATGCCGGTAGGGCTACGTGGGAAGAAATGCTGCTGAATGCTACGCGAGCGGCGGCGGGGTCTATGGTGTCTATCGTGCCGGAAGTGGGTATCAGCGCCGAGGGTATGGGGATATTGCTACAGGCGCCGGCCAGCCTCCTCGTTGATAACGCTTTCGACTTTGCGTGGGGAGTGGCGGCGAATGAGGATATACATACAAAGGAGTGGTGGATAAACACGACTATGGCAAACGCCGTATCGATGGGTTTTTCGATAAAGGATACGTTTAGCGGCGACACTTTCAGGGCCCAGCAATTAGCCCATCGCGCCGACGCGGGGGCAATTAAAAGCAAAATCCGCGGATGGAGGCGGGGTAAGGGCAGTGAGGGATTTGAGATTGTGCCAACTAAGGGTGGCAGGGTAGTCGGATGGGATGAAGCTGAAATCGCCTCACTTGAAAATGCCTATGACCGAGTTCAGACCGAGAAGCCGGACCAGTCTGTAGATTTTTCCCGAACATGGGGCGGTTCCGCCGAACGGCAACGGGGAGAGCTACAGGATGTATGGCGGGAAGGGACGCAGAGAGGGAGGCCGCAGAGAGGGGTACGCCATGAGGCCGAAGCGAGGGGAAGGCAGGAAGCCCCCGAAATATCGACAGAGAGGGGCCAGGGAGCGCGTCATGAAGACGGGGCGAGGGTTAGAGAGGGCGAGACAAGAGACGGCGATTTTGGACGGTCTACGACAGAAAGAGGCGTAGCGACGGTAGATCAGTTGAACGCTCGCCATGAACAACACCGGCAAAAGATTGAAGATTTTGCGCCTGTAAGGGAAGAACTGGCAGGGTGGGTAGACCCGGAGATTTTACAAAAATATCCCGCAGAGCATAGAGAAACGATAAGGAGAGATTTGGCAGACATGGAGGCGAAGGTCGTGGCCGGTTCCCTCGCTCCCCACAAGGTAGTATCGGAGGAAAGGATTAAAGGCATATTGGGGGAACTGCAACGGAAGGGCGTTCCTTTTATTATGGAGGGTACGGACGTTGGCAATCTCGGCGGCCTGAATGCTCACCACAATAATGACCATCCAGCGGCAAACGTCACCTTCCGCAAGGTGATAGGCGGCGCGTATATAGACGAGGTGAATAAGTTTGGGGGGATAGTGGCGCGTGTGGGCGGTGACGAGTTCGCTACGCTTTGGGTTGGCTATGATAATGTGGCCGACGTTAATAATATACGACATGCGATTGAAGGCAAAATACGACAGACGCGAGACGATCTCGGCCTTGGCGATTTGGTATATCCGAAAAGTCTTAAAAAGGATTATGATTTTGACGGTCATATACGTACCGGTGCGCTTCATACCAACTACGGTTTTGTCAAAGGAGACAACACGAGTAGCTTTGACGCATTGCTAAGTCGAGCGGATCAGAAAGCGGCCAAGCAAAAAGGGGATGAAATTAGAGCCTTCATTAAAGCACAAAGCGGAGAGGCTACAAAAAATGATATCGACGCGCAAAATAATTCTGCAAAAGCTGAAAATAGGCCTTATAATGATGGTATAGGGAAAGGAGAAAATTATGAGCCAAGAGTCACGGGACAGAAGGATGGGGATCACGCCGGAAATGTCCATGGAAGAGAGATGGGCAATTCGGAACAAAGGCTTCACTCCCGAACAATTAGAGGAAATGACCAGGCAGAATCTGAACCAGTTGGATCATTGGAACGGCCGGGGCATATACGCCGGCAAACCGTGGATGGAGCTACAACCGGTGTAGACCGCCCTCTCCCCACCAACTGGCGCGGCGTTGTCCAAGACCTCTACGAGCGTTTTGGCTTCCCCGCCAAACGCGCCCCGGACCCATTACCGGCGCCGGAAGCCCCCGCCGATTCGCCGCGTGCCCAAAGGCAACGCAGGCTAAAAGCTGCCAGGCAAGAAACTGCTGAACCTCGTAAGAAAAAATGGCAGGACATCCCCGAAGAAGACCACTCGCCCGAATACCACCGCAATACCGTCGCCCACCACCTTTCCGATCAGGTACACGCCGCGCTAAAAGCATCCGGCCACACGGGATGGCTCACGGACTACCGCATCATAACGGGGCAGCCCATGTTTGCTAAAAATGTCCGTAGGGAGATTACACCCGAAGCGCAGAACGTCATAAACAGAATAGCCGGTCGCGTTTCCCGCGCCTACGATTCTGACTTCCAAGGCCGGCAAATGGCAGACGATGGCCAACGCGGTACCCATGTCGGCGATAATCCGTATAATAGGGCGGGGTTAGAAGTGCCTACGCACGGTGACGACGTCCGTAATATCCTCGAACGCAACTACATGAGTGGAGACAATTTTTTGAAATGGCGCAGGAGCTACGCCGACGTTCACTGGAAATCAAAAGCCGAGGCGGAAGCTAACAGCGCGAAATTGTCCGAGGCCTACCGCGTGTTTGAAGAAGAACCCCACAGGCTAACACGGGAGCAACGGCGGCGGATAGAAGACGACTGGCAGGCCGATTTGGTTGAAGCCATGCGCGACATGGGAGCGCCTGACAACATCGTAGACGCGGTGATAAGGGCTACCGAGGGGGAGAGTAGCGGGGGTGGCCGTGGCGGGAAACATAATTACAGTATCGGCGAGTACGCTAAAGACGTGGGGTCGGGGAGGGATTACGGGGATACTGGCATCGGCAGGAATTATTTTCAGGGGCAGGAGGCTAAGGCGGATATGTATAAGCATGGTGTGAGCGCCCAAGAAGCGCGCAGTAAACTCAATGATTTGCTTAGTGAAGATCGGGTGTTGTTGGTAACAAGCAAGGACGGCAATGAGGCGAGGATAAGCCGCTCTACTGTCGGTAAGATGCTTTCAGATACCGCAGTAAACAAATCTGTAGACAATGGTTTTACTGCGAGGCAACATTATGCAGTTGTTTCTGATATTGAAAACGTGTATCGCAATTCTACCAGGGTTTCAAGTAGCCCCGACAAACACGGCTACCCTGATGTTACCATACATAGATTGGCTACTCCATTAGGCTTTAACGAAAGTGCAGCGTACATTACGGTAAAAGAAACGATACAAGGCGGGAATAGGGTACATAGCGTAGAACTTATAGAAATAAGGAAGCTTGGTAGCACCTTTCGGACCGGCGGGAATAAACCCGACGACTCCTTCCTACCAAGCTCCTCTACTACTAATCTACGACATTCCGGCGAGAAAGTCAATAGCAAAAGTAAAAATTCTTCAAATACCGGCTCCGATGCTTCCAAGGGTGACTACAATGACCGTCCGCAGTCCGGCCCGTCCGGTGAATCTTCCGGCCTACGCCCCATCGAGATGCCGGAATTAGTAACAATTGTGCGGGAACTCTTGGATGGCAATTCTCCCCGAATCATGCGCTATATGAGGGTACTCGAGGCACGGGGCGCAGCCCATCGTGTAAAAGACGAGAACGGTAACTGGCAATGGAAGCGTATCGATCTTGCCGCGGATATTTTCAAAGACCCGGGGCAAGCCGCTAAGGTGCTGGCGCATGAGATAGGGCATATTATGACACGGTACGGCGGGGAAGGCAAATACAAGGCCATTGCGCAGAAAATTAAAAACGCTTCGCACCAGTTCAAACAATTTATCGAGGACGACCCCAACGCTACAATGCTAACGGCCAAAGATCGCCTACGTATTAAAAAAGAATCCGAGCAGCTTCTGAAGCACGGCGAGCGGTGGATAGACGAGATAATTACCAAGGAGACACGGTACACCCCGGACGAGATCAAAGCGATATGGAATAGCGTAGATATGGGCAAAGCAGACCCTATACTGTCGGACTACATCAAAGGATTAAACAGCGCTTCGAAGAAGGCGCTTGTCACCGCCGTCATCAGGAATAAAGCGACACCGGACTATGTCCCCAAGAGAACGGAGCAGGTGGCTACGGGGAACAGATTCCTCGACACATCCAAGCCAACGCCGGCAGAGCTCGCCACCGCCTACCGCCGCGCCATCCTCAAGGAAGCCGAAGCGCGGAGGTTGACGGAAGTCAAAATCCTCTACGATGAATTGTACGCATTCTCCAAAAAATGGCGTCCGTTTGATGAGAGCAAAGCAAATTTCAGGCACCGCAAGTATCGGGCGAAAGGCGAGGAAGTTTTCGCCGATGCCATTTCGGCATACATCAATGATCCAGCATTTTTAAAGCAACAGTGTCCTAACTTTTGGCGGGTGTTCCACGGGTGGGAAGGAAGCCGAAGCCCATTTACCGAGGCACATCGTGGGATTCAGCAGTTGCTTGGGCGTGGGGATGATGCGGTGCAAGACGCAAGAATAGCCCAGTCCATCAAAGGATTCGATGATAAATTACAAGAGAAAATAGATGAACGTAAAGCACGGGAAGCAAAGAAGAAAAAAGGGGTGGAGAGGGGCAAGGCGGTGGTAAAAGAGGCTGGCAGAGCGCTTGTGGACAAATACCGCAGCATACTCAACGCCGAAAGGATTTTAGAGGGGGAGGGCATTCTCAAGGGCGCGGCCAAGAGAGCATACTATAAATTCCGCTCCCTCGGCCACGTGGCGGGGCAGCAGGACGCTTACACAAACGACACCGCGAATCGTATAAGAGATATACTTTATCATAACGATCAGGTAGGCAAAGCGAGCGACCAACTCACTGATAAAGACTTTCAGGATGTTGGCCTATACGGGAAGTACAACCGTATCCTCAACGGCGACCGTAGTCACCTCGCTAATCCCGATGGACATTCCCCCGAAACGGCGGCGGCCGCGCTGGCGCGGATGAAACGGAGGTGGGGAGACGAACGGTACAACAGGGTGAAGAAAGCGGCGGAAGCCTACGCGGAGGTTCGCGACAAACATATTATTCCTGTTCTTGAAAAGAGTGGAATATTGACACCGGAACTCTTAGCAAAGATAAAAGCGAACAAGGATTATATGGCCTTCGACATTGTACGGGATTTTTACGATCTTCACGGCGACCACGTTACCAACTCCATTTACAGCGGCGGTTCCGTTACCGGGCTTAAGGGGCAGATGGGCACTTTAAGAAAAATCGGTAACCCGTTTACCGCAACTTACTTGAACGATCTCGCTTTACTCCGCCTCGCCGCACGTAACGATGCCATACGGACGGCGGTAGAAAACGTAAAAGGGCATGAAAATCTTACAGGGATAGTGGTACGGGAGAGCAAAAGACAAAGTAATGGGGAATTTAAGAATGTGGATAATGACGATATGCGCACCGTCTATTTCAAAGACAAAGGAAAACTCGTAGCATACGACATAAGCCGGGACTATGCAACCGCCCTAATGGAAGCCCCAAAGCCACATGCCGTGACTATGGATATATTGAAAGGCATTGCGGCAGTCCAACGAGGACTCTTTACCGTCTACAATCCAAAGTTCCACGTCCGAAACGTAGTACGGGACTTCAAGCAGTTCCACGTGAACTTGCCGGGCCACATGGTCACCAAAGCCCGGAGGATTCTTGAAGCGTTGCCGGAAGCGTGGGCTTTTAGGATGCACGGAAAATTGAGCGCAGACTTGGAAGCTCTCCTAATGCAACGGGGGTTGCTGTCCGGTTCATCCCACGAAGAACACAACATATTGGGATTTGACCGCGCTATTGAAAACGCGCTCGCGGGTCTTGGCGGCGATCTGCAAAAACAAAAAAACTGGGCTTCGAGGTTTTTGAAAAAAGCCACAAACTTCTTCCCCGAGTTCCTTGCGTTGGAAGAAACAACAATGAAATTAGCGGGGTACAAACACCTGAAAAAGGTATATCCCGACATGGACAGAGCGGAACGGATGCACTTGGTGCGTACGCAGGTGGGAACATCGGATATAGCTTCCGGCGGCACTTTAAGGCCGTGGACAAACACACTGTTGTTATACTCAAATTCGACTATTCAGGGGTGGTACGGGTCGATGGAGGCGGCAAAACGTGATCCCCTTAACTACGCTACGAAATTCATGATGTACACTGTCGCCCCGAAAGCATTCTACACTTTGGCGAAGTATGGATTACTTGGTGACGCTTTGCGAAATAATAACCTTATTAGCGACGCCTTGGATGCTGCCGGCGTACCCATCCATAACGCAATCGCGGGTAACTTATTTGGTGAACATGTTAGCGATGCGCAAGATTTAATTAATTACTGGGAAGACGCTTTTAACATGATCCCCGACTATTGGAAAGCGCGCTACGACGCAGTACCGCTACCGATAAGGACGTACGACGGCAGACAGCTTTTTATCCCCGTCCCTAAAAGTTTTGAACAGCAAGTACTTTCAGAAGCCATCTACTACGCGCTCGATGCCATTGTAGCCAAAGCGGTAGGCGAGGAATTTACGCCTATGGAAAAGTTAAAGGCAGGCGGAAAGGCGCTCGGCGCGGTTGTCTCCGCTAATCCCATAGGAGACAGTAGCCTACTGCCTATATTTAAGTTGGCCGCTGTGTGGGGAGATTTTGCACAAGGGAAAAATCCATACGACAGCTTCTACGGAAGACAAGTTATATCGAGAGATAACTACTCAAACAGCCTCGCCGGTTCATTCGGAGATATGAGTAGATGGACGTATAAGGCCATCGGCGGAGAGGTATTTTGGATACTCCCCAAAGAACTTAGCTGGGAATGGTTTGAAAGCCTGAGCGCCGTCGAGAAAGCGCACCACATCCCAATCCTCGGCGGCCCAGCAAGCGCGATAATCAGAGCCACACCGAAAGAGGGGGGGAATTGGAGATGATACGGTAAACGAGTAAAAAGGGTGTGTATGGTGCCGTAGCAGTTTTTGGTTTAAGTTTTAATTTTGTAGCTGTTTTGTAGCTACCTTGCCTACGCTTGGATGCACAAGCGCGGTTAAATCAATGAGTTACAGGAGGTGGAATAATATAATATATACCATCATCTATTTTCAAGCCCCATTTTTTTTGCTACTGGATTTGTACATTTTTTCAGTAACGAAGAAAAAACCGCCCAATGAACTTATGGCTATGGCGATCAGCGACGCCAAAAAACCCATGATGAAAGCCGCATCGGGCTGAAAACCGGCAAGGGCGAAAAGTACCCCGCCAAACGTCTCCCGCACGCCAAAAGGCAGCGGCACGGTCATGAGCATGGAAACGATCGGTATGAATATGAAAAAATATTGGAAATTCTCGGCGGTCACGAGGTTCAAAGAAGCCGCTATGAGAATGTTTGAGCCAATGCGTAAAAATTGTGTCAGAAACGCAAGCATGGCTACGGAGGCGAGCAGTTTATAATCTTGCGCCTCAAAAAGCATCTCGGAAATGATCTCTTTTATTTTCAACTTTCGAAAAAAGGCGAATCTGTCGGTGATGGAAAAAAAGAAAATCTGTATGGGTTTGAAAATGAGGAATAGCATAATGCCGGCAAAAAGCGCAAACGCGGCAAAAAGCGCGATTACAGCCGTTTCAATTCTGCCGTGAGTGAGCATTCCACGACTCAAAAGAATTATGCTCCCCACGACCGCGAAGCCGCAGAGAGCCCAAAGCCCCGCGAACCTATCTAAAAACGTAGCGGCAAAACCGACTTTCCCTTTCCCGTCACGCGCGCGTATGGATGCGACCTTAACGGCATCTCCCACAATTCCGCCCATGATAAAATTGTTGAAAAACATCCCCACAAAATAGAGCTTAAACGTGCGGGAAAACGGAAGAGACAATCCCCTATTTCGCAAAAGCCAATACCACTGCACGGAGCCAAGCCATATACTCACAAAAAATACGACCGAACCGGCAGCAAGCCACAACGGATTGGCGCCGGCTATCGTGGTGGCGATTGTGCCCCATCCAAGCCTCCTGATTAAAAAAGCAATTATCAGGACGGTCGCCAACAGTTTGGCCGATGACGATATTATTTTTCGCGTATGATTTTTTGAAGCCACTCTTCTACCTTTTGCGCACTCGCGTCCCATGAAAAATTTTGCGCCCTAAGGCGGCCGCTCTCACCCAATTTTTTTTGCAAGTCCCTATCGTCAAGCATTTTTTTTAATGAACATGCGAGAGATTGAATATCGTTTTCACTATACAGCAGTCCGGTTTCATTGTTGACTACAGAATCGCGCAGGCCAGGAGCGTCGTTGGCTACGACAGGCGTACCGCAAGCCGCCGCCTCAATGTTCGTTATCCCCCACCCTTCTTTTTCAGACGGGTTGACGAATATCGCGGCTTTTCGATAATATTCGATTTTTTTATCTTCATCAACAAATCCGACAAATTCAACTCTATCCCCAAGACCCAATTTGCCAGCGCTTTTTTTAAGACGCGGCATATCATCGCCCGTCCCGACAATAGCGAGCCTCGTCACATACCCGCTTTTATCAAGTATACTCATCGCCTTAAAAATATTGTCAACGCGTTTATATTTTTTAAGGCGGCCTACAAATAAAAGTAAATCTTCTTCACGTTTTGTCGATTCATCTATACAATAACGATCCGTATCAATTCCATTTTCGATAATCGTCAATTTGCTTTTATCAATCCCCTGTTTTTCAAGTTCGTCGGCGGTGCTTTGTGATACCGCGCAGCAATGAATATTTTTATGTCTGTGCGCATAATGTTTTTCCGTAAGATAAATATAGAGCGCCGTCGGCCAATTTGTCAGGCTGAAAACGGTTTTTCCAAACAAGTGATGGAAAAAGGCGCCGCACGGTATAGACGGGAAACGGCGGTTTGTGTAGAAGGGTAATTTATTGACATCGTCTATTATGCAATCGTATCGTTCTGTTTTGAGAAGTTTTTTGATAATGGACGGCGTTTGCCGATTGAATAATAAATTATTTCCGCGGCGCAATATTTTTATGCCGCGATAATCGGCATTATTCTGACATCCTTTGAAGCGTGAGCAGAGCAAAGTTATATCATGGCCTTTATCGGCAAGCCTGCCGAAAATTTCAAAAAAATGCACCTCGGCCCCACCGGCCTCGGGGTGTTCCATATCGCGCCAATTTAATACAAGAACTTTCATTTTAAAAACCAAAAGATAAAAGATAAAAATTTTTTATTCCGAGCATAGTCTGTCTTCCCGTAATGCCTTTCGCCCTAAAATCAAAAACAACAATGCCGCAATTAATGTTAGCGAACTTATCCATGCGCCGATATTAAAAAAACGCGAATCGTATTTGAATATAACTTTGGATTTCCCGGCTGGAACGACTACCGCTCTGAAGCTGTGATTCGCCCTGTGTATTTTTGTCTCTTCTCCGTTAATCGTCGCTTTCCACGCCGGAAACCATATCTCGCTCAACCACAGTATCGCCTCTCGGTCACTTTCAACATTAAGCTCAATCCTGTTGATTCCGTATTTGGTAATTTGCGCGGTTCCAGCTCCTCCGCTATGTGTATGCTCTGCAAAAAATTGATCGGTAACCACGATCTCGTTATGATGGTCGTATAACGCGCTGTTCATATATTCCAAAATAAGCGAATCATTATCTTCAATAACTTTCGCCTTATAAAACAACTTCGCCCGCGGCAAGCGCGTCGCGTTAAGAAGAAACGGGCTTCGCTCCTCCCCCGCCTTGAAAGCCGGATCAACATAATATCTTACATTCATAAGGTCGAGCATCACGTTAAAATTTTCTCCACGAAGCGGCAACGACGCATATCTCAAACGAAACTGATTATATCCTTCTGTGGTTTCTATCCCGCTCACGTAACCCTGATTCCTGTCCATGAACATCATCCTCTGTTCAACGACCGGCTCCCCAGAGTTTACTACATACTGCCTTGTATTGATTCTGAACAATTCCTCTTCCCGCATGTTCCTTATTTGCCCCGCCATACTTTCAGCTCGTCCAAACACGACGTGCCCTCCGTCGCTGCGTGTGATGTGCTGGCCGGCGGCGAATGTCAGCATATCTATGGCAATGCAAATAATAATGAAAATTTTCGTTGTCTTGACAGTTATCTTATTTTTGAAAAAAAGTATCAGCACAATCCCAAAGAGCAGTGCGTTGATAAACAGGATAAGCCCTTGTTGCGACGCGTATCCCATCCGTCCCTGCATAACCTGTTGCGACACCTGTTTGCTCGTGAGTGACTGGAAAAATGTCTCCAGCCCGCCGGCCGCGGTAATTATCCCAAGCAGAGCGGCGCCGCCGCATAGCAATAACGATATAGACTTGAGTTTTGACGATGATTTGAGATCATTCAAAGAATCGAGTACGGCGGCGGCCATCATCGGAAACAGGAAACCCCATATAAAAAGTATTCTGGGCGTGCAACGAAACGAATTGAAGCCCGGTATGCCTAATGAAAAGAGCAATTTGTAAAAGAAAAAATTACCGCCAAGCGCAACCATGAAAGAAACGATTATCAGCAGCGACACAAAAAGCAATCGGTGATTATCGGCGATAAAATCAAATATCGATTTTTGTTTCCTAAATTTGATTTTACTGAATAGAAACAGCGATAATATAAGCGTAGATACTCCAAAATAAAAACTCGATTCCCAATAATTATAGTAGCCATGCCTAAACGAATCCTCAAGCCAAAACGGTGGAACGCCGTCGGAGCCGGTATACGCTCCAAAAATTTTCGGCATGAGCGCGGTTATTAACTGGATAAATTGCAACGACCCCTCGCTCGCGTCATACAGCGTATACTGAATACGCATCGTGTGCCCGCTCGCTTCGAATATCGGCAGATACTGCACAAGAGACAACCCTGCCGCGACCCCAAAAAACACGACGACGGCAATAGCGCGTTTGGCTAACAGATCTTTCCTTGACAGGATGAAAAAATACGCGGCATATAAAAAGAGGAAGACGACGGCGTATAGCATGACTTGCGCGTGTCCAACCTGCATCACGGCGCCGAGCAGCAGCCCGCCAATCACCGCATATTTAGGCTTGGCTTCGCGAATGCCTCTCTCCAAAAGCAACAACTGCAACGGCAGCCACGCCGCTATATACAACAAGCTCGGATGAATTACGCGGGTAATCATAAATCCGCTCAACATGAATGCCGTCGCGCCAAACAGAGCGGCTGCATTCGTCATTTTTTTGTAGCGCAAGTATACAAACATACACAGGCCGCCAATTAACACATGCAAAACTATGACAAACTGTGTGAGCCACCAAAAAGCCGCATCGCTTACCGGTAGCAATGTAAGTATGAAATTGAACGGATAAAGAACTCCGGCACCCGTCGCGTGGAACGGCATACCGCTGAATGAATAGGGGTTCCAATGCGGAAACTCAAAATTTAGAAACGCGGCCCGAGCAAAATAGTGAAACGGGTATCCTTGGAATATAATGTCTTCCCATAAATTTCCGCCACCCGTCAGCACATTGAAAAATTGGATGAGCCAAAGCAGACAAAGCGTGGCAACGCACAGGATAATGCTCCGGCGCGGATTCAAAAAAGGCTTGTCGGCGGCTAATGTCGGAGCCGGAAGCGGATTATGAATTTGATGTTTCTTTTTTTTCTTCTCTGCCATATATATGTTTGTATCCCTGCTATTCCCTTATTGGTCGCTATGTTTTGCGTATAGTCATTCCACCTTAAAATTGCATATGCGTTGTCCGACATCACGGAGTAACGTGCTGTCGTTGGGCAATGTAGGCGCTATTTTAAAGTGGAACCACTATATACATCTTTACGGATAGAGTCCATTATTCCGTTGACAAACTTGCCTGAGTCATCGGTACCGTAGATTTTCGCGATTTCTACCGCTTGGTCGATTACTACCTTGTAGGGTACGGTCTCTTTGAGATATATGAGTTCGGCCGACGCGAGCCGCAGCACGTTACGGTCGACCGCGGCCATTCTGCGCAATTCCCAGTTTGCGGCCTTGCCGGATATAATAACATCAATGCTCTCAAGGTTCTCTATTGTAAAGCTCAAGAGCTTTGACGCATATTTTTTAACTTTGGAGCTTAATTGATCGTTCTCGGCAATATCTTCAAGCATTTGCTCCCATTTGTCGCTGCTGTCGACTTCATAGGCATAGAGCGTACGAAGCGCCAATTCACGGCTTTTGCGCCGATTGCGCGCGAGTTCGCTTTGTTGTTGTTTGTCTGACATATTTTTTATTCCAAGTTTCACATTCCCTATAATTTCGTGAATAAATCGGCCATTTCGAGCGCAGATAATGCCGCGTCCCAGCCCTTGTTGCCGGCTTTCGTTCCGGCCCTCTCGACCGCCTGTTCAATGGTATCGGTCGTCAATACGCCAAAAATCACGGGCAGGCTTTCATCGAGGCTCACCTTGGCGATGCCCTTTGATACCTCCGCCGCCACATAATCAAAATGCGGCGTACTTCCGCGGATGACCGTGCCGAGACAGATTATGGCATCATATTTTTTCGAGCGAGCCATACGCTGCGCCGCCACCGGTATTTCGAACGAACCCGGCACCCAGCACATAGTGATATCTTTTTGCGAAACGCCATGACGCTCAAGACAATCAAGCGCGCCGCCAACTAATTTGCTCGTGATTAATTCATTAAATCTGCCGGCCACAATCCCAAACTTTTTACCGGAACCGGCAAACATTCCCTGCACTACTATTGACATACATCATCCTCCTTCGTCTTTTATTAAATGCCCCATTTTTTGCTTCTTTGTATTAAGATAATTTTTGTTCTCGCATCTAGCTTCAATTTCTATCGGAATCCTCTCTACGACCTCCAGTCCATATCCCTCAAGCCCCACGATCTTACGTGGATTGTTTGTCATCAAACGTAGCTTGCGTATCCCCAAATCAACCAATATCTGCGCCCCGATTCCATAATCTCGCAAATCCGGCGCGAAGCCGAGGCGCTCGTTTGCCTCCACGGTATCCATGCCGCCGTCTTGCAGGGCGTACGCTTTGATCTTGTTGACGAGGCCAATGCCGCGACCTTCCTGACGCAAATATAAGACGACGCCGCCTTCAAGCGATATCTGGCGCATGGCGGCGGCCAACTGCTCACCACAGTCGCAACGCAACGATCCTAGCAAATCCCCGGTAAAGCACTCCGAATGCACCCGCACCAACATCGGTTTATCGGAACAAATATCACCCGATTGAAGCACAATGTGTACCGCCCCCGACAAACTGTCTTCGTAGGCGACCATCTTAAATTCTCCAAACCGCGTGGGTAACCTCGCTTCCGCCGACCGCTTGATAAATTTTTCGTGCGCGGTGCGGTAACGGATTATGTCTACCACGGATATGATTTTGACGTTGTGCTGTTTCGCTATTTTCATGAGCTGCGGCATCCGTGCCATCGTGCCGTCTTCGTTCATTATCTCGCATATTACGCCGGACGGCATCAGGCCTGCAAGCCGCGCCATATCGACCGAGGCCTCAGTCTGGCCGCTACGCACAAGCACCCCGCCGTCTCTAGCCCTGATGGGGAACGTATGCCCCGGCATAACGAAATCGCCCGGTTTACTGTTTGGATCGGCGAGTTTGAGAATTGTCGTTGATCTGTCGTGTACGGATATCCCGGTCGTTGTCCCCTCCTTAGCTTCAACGGAAATAGTAAACGCCGTTTCGAATCGTGACGTATTTGCGGGAACCATCAGCGGAATTTTTAATTCGTCAAGCCTCGTTCCTTCCATAGACACACAGATGAGGCCGCGGCCGTGGGTGGCCATGAAATTTATCTTTTCGGGCGTGCACAACTCCGCCGCAAACGCGAAATCACCTTCATTTTCGCGGTCTTCATCGTCCACTATAATGATGATTTCACCATTACGGTAATCATCAATTACTTCTTCTATTTCCTTAAAAGTTTTCAAAAACCGAGCCTTTCCATTTTGTCAATCAGGGATTCCGAACCGCCTGACATTTTTATCATTCTATATATATATCTCGCAAATACATCGCATTCGATATTGACAGTATCACCGATTTTTTTTGTCGACATCGTCGTTCTCTCTATCGTAGCCGGAATCAGCGACAGTGTTATTGTGTTGATGCCGGATTTCGCGATTGTCAAACTAATACCGTCAACGGCGATTGATCCCTTTTCCGCAATGAACATCGACAAATCATTTGGTACTTCAATCGTCCGCATAACGCTCACGCCGATATGCTCATCGCTAACAATCCTGCCGACCGCGTCTACATGCCCCAAAACGATGTGTCCGTCGAGCCGGCCGTCAAGCCGCATCGCCCGTTCCAAATTGACCTTGCGACCGGGAGCGACCCGGTCTAACGTGCTGCGTTTCAAGGTTTCCGAAACTGCCGTGAAAAACATCTCCCCACCGGCGCCAAACCTCTCAACCGTCAAACAAATCCCGTCAATCGCCACAGATCCGCCAATCTCGACATCATAATCAGGCATCCCCGAGACGATGCAAAGCTCAACGCTCCTATTGCACGAACGTACGCCGGCAATAGTTCCCATTGTTTCAATCAGACCGGTAAACATCAACATAAAATACATTAAAGTCAAAACCAAAGTCAAAGACTTTGACTTTAAAAAGCCAGCACCATATCCGCCAACTCCCTCGCCGACTCCGCTGTTTTCGCTTCCGCGTAACACCTGATTATCGGCTCCGTATTTGAGGCGCGTAAATGCACCCAACCATAGTCACGAATAATTTTCAAACCATCGGTAAGATCTTTTTTCTCATTCACGAAATGGCCGTCTAATTTTTGTATCAACGCCTGCGGATCAACGCCTTCGCAAGAAATTTTATCCTTAACAATGTAATACACCGGCCATCGTGATACAAGATCATATAATTTTTCTCCGCTCCGCGCCATTTCTTCGAGGATGACCGCCATTGCCGCGAGACCGTCTCTCGCTTTGGAAACGACCGGGTATATCAGCCCGCCGTTACCCTCTCCGCCTACGGCGCAACCATGGCTATCCATGCCTTCAACAACGTTCGCCTCACCGATTTTTGTCCTTATAACATTGACTCCGTAATGTTTGGCGACATCGTCTATAAGCATAGATGTCGACAGATTCGTCGCTACGTCGGTTTTGTTTTTTGGCAGAATGTTTTGCAGAGCGAGGGCCAAAGTCATTTCTTCGGTAATTTCCTGGCCTGCCTCTCCCATCACCGCCAGACGATCCGCATCGGGATCAAACACGAATCCGCCCCAAAAATTGTTATCGCTCTGCAACAACTCGCGAAGATCGCCGAGATGTTCCGGGCGGGGTTCGGGGTTGTGGGCGAAGTCGCCGTCCAGTTTGTTGTGAACGCCTTTCCATTCCACAGACAGCGCGTTTAGCAACTGGGGGAAGACCGCCCCTGCCGCGCCGTTTATCGAGTCTACGGCTATGCGAATGCTCTTTGAACGGATTAAATCGACATCAATATTATGCAGAATTTTACCGATGTGTATAGACGACGCGTCAACCGTTTCAATTGTCTCGTTGTCATATTTAAAAAACTCATCATCAATTGGATAATCACCATTTTTGTATTTTGCGTAGACTTCCTCGCATTCATCACCCTTGAATAATCTGCCTGTTTTATGAACCATCTTATAACCGTTATACGGCAATGGATTATGACTTGCGGTGATTATTATTCCGGCGCTCGCCCCTAAGGCCGATACTGCCACGCACGTCGTAGGCGTTGGCGCGATGCCAATGTCGATCGGTATTCCACCGGCAGCCCTGATCCCCCGCGCCGCTGCTTTCATCAACACCTTGCCCGTGGGCCTTGTGTCTCTGCCGATAATTACCTGCCCGCCCCCCGCGATTTGCGTTTGAATAAAGGCGATACGGGAAATGAAAGTGTCGTTAAGCGTCTCTCCGTATTTTCCTCGGATGCCGGATACGGTCATCATTGGTAGTTTAGTCATGATTAATAAACCTTTTTTTAAAAAGCCAAACTCGAGAAGCGGTATTAGGGGGTTAGGCGATACTTTGTTAAAAAAGGGCGCGATGAATCGCGCCCCTGTTATACGCTATTGCTCTATTACTCTAAACCTTCAAGCTCTCTGCGCAGTCTTTCGAGTTCGTCGTCGACGCCGGTGTCTCTCGTCGGGACGGCTGTGGCGTGTCTTGCGAAACGGGCCATGGCGTACTCTACGTCATCCTTAACCGTTTGGTAGGAACGTGAGAAGAAAGCCCTGCGCCTATATTCGTCCTCAAATCTGTGGTGCTGGTCGATGGCGGATTTGGTTCTCGTCGCCGGGCCCGCCAAACTGTCTATGGAGGACAACACTACCGATGACTGACGCGCCTGACCGAGCTCGTTTATTCTCATTCCTATGTTTTCGTAGTTCACTCTCACGCCCCTGTATTGACCTCTGTTTTGGGCCAATTCCGCTTCGGCCGGGGGTGTGTAGGCATTCAATCGCCTTAGCGCATCGTCTAACAAGGTTACCGCTTGCGGGAAGTTTCTGTTTTGGGAGTGCGCATAAGCTTGTATCAGCAAACCCTCACTCTGCAACACGGGATCGGTCGCGACTCTCACAAGTTCGGCGCCCGCGGTGATACAGTCGCTCCATTGGCGCGCCTTAATGGCCGTCCATCCGAGACCGAGGAGCGCATCGGTGAAGTAGTAACTGGTTCTCGGCACTCTTCTAAGAGCGGTAACAGCTCTTGGAAGTGCGTTTTCAATGGTCAAGTCTTCATAAAACAAAAGCCCCAAAAATACGAACGAACGGTTGATCATCTCCTCTTCCGCCCTGTTTCTCGGTTCTACGGCAATTACGAGCTCAAGGTCGGCTATCGCGCCCTGGAGGTTGTCGGCCATCATATTGGCCACAGCCGCCGAGTGAAAGGCGAAAACGAAATCGGGATGGCCTTCCGGTATGGAGACGAACAATTCACGCGCCCTCACAAATTCGCCGCGCTGCATGTGCGCCTGACCCATTATATAGTTGGCATGAAGTCTGATTGAGTCGGGCACGCCAAGCGCGTTGAGCAATTCAAACTGCGTGTCGACGGCGGGGTGATTGCCGCTTCTATAGTATAGGCGCATGAGGCCAAGATCGGCGTACGGCACCGCTATACTGCGTGAAAATTCCTCTTTAGTACGCTTATACGTGGCTTCCGAACTCAAACGCATGTCCATGAACTCAAGACAGGCCCCCTGATAATAGCTGACCATGTCATTTCTGAAAAAGTCGGGGTACTCAACGGCAAGCTGCGAGAAAATCCAGTAGGCCCTGTAGTACTCGCCTCTGTGGAAAAGTTCAAGAGCCTGATTATACAAATTGTTCGGTCCGAGTGCGCCGAGCCGAGCCATTTTGCGGGCATAAATCTCTTCTCTGTGTTTGCCGAGTTCGGTGCGCGCGTAAAACGTTACGTGGTTCGCCTCGCTGTCGCCGACGGAGACGAACTGCATCAGCCCCTCTATGTCGCGGCCGTTAAAGAAACCGGGCATGTTGACACCGAACGCAAAACCGTAGTGGTCAAATCCCTCCGGGTTAAAACCGGCGAGAACATATATTCTGAACAGACGTAGTATGTCGAAACCGAGTTTTTGGGTAAATTCCCAAGGCGCCACTTCGTTGACGCGCCCCACCCAACCCGGATCATCGGGAGTTGGCCAAACGTCTCCCCCTTCCATCAACTGTACAAAATCTTTAAGCACGAAGTCGGCTCCGTAGAATACCCTTCTCTCCCAAAAATCGGAGAGGAGTGACAATCTGAACGCGTTTGTAAACGCGTCTTCGGTATCACCGAGCATCATGTGGACGATGTTGTTCGTCGACATTCCTACTATGTGGTTCCCAAGCAACTGGTGACGCAGGAGTTTCCACGAAAGACCGACGTCGAGACTCAAACCGAATCTCATCGTGTTGTTGGCGTTTTCGTCCGGCACGTTTTGGAGGATGATATTCATATTTCCTCCAACGGTCAGACGGCTCCATAGGTTACTGGCATAGGTCAGCGCGAAGATATTGGTCTGGTCGGTAACCGTTATCCCCAGCGGCTCTCCTCCTGAGCCGGTCGCCTCGTAGGAGCCCGCGCTCTGCATCATCCACGCGAGGCCCGCGGCGTCATGAAGGCCGAGGGGCAACGTTACGCCTGCCTCGTGCATGTAAAAGTGCTGGAGCGTGTTGGCGAACATAAAACGCAACGAGAGGTAGTTCTCCTCGTTTATGAACGCCGGATTGCTTATGCCCGAGTGCCTCGAGTATACGTGGCGCCAACGGTCCGACGTCATAAACTCCCCGGAAAGGCCCTGTGCTCCGACTTGCACGGCGGTAATCGCCATGAAAGCGACGACAAACACAATTCGTAATTTACGGCTGTTAGGTATTATCATCGTTCTTTAGTCCCTTGATATGTTAATTAAATCATAATTTTACGCTTTTCGCGGCGCTGGCGCCGCCACATCCAACCATTACACAAATATAATTAATAGTTAAGCCTCGCACCCAAATTTTCTCCGCTCGAGCTTCTTTCCTGACAGCACAAGCCCGGGTCTAAATTGAAATTCATGCCCGATCGCGGCGCTATGAACGCCGGATCAAAAACATAATTGCCTTCCGGCACCGGCCTGTTGGGCTGAAAGAGGTTGCGATAAAAATTGTTGGCCGATACTTGAATTCTATCCGGCCCTTCCAAAACCTTGAGCCCGAATTTTTCATTGAACGCAATGAGATTGTTCTCTATGATAAACTCCGACGACCCGCCTATCGCTATCCCGTGATTGCCGTTGTAGGCAATGGAATTGTGGTTCACCGAAGTCGCTGTGGAGCGGACGTCCCAGGCCTGTATGCCCGACGCGCCGTTGAACGCTATGATATTGTCCTGTATCTGTGGAAGCTGACGCACGGTAATAATCCCGGTCATAAAGTTTCTTACGATACGGCACCGCGTGATATCGTTGCCGATGTCGCTCGTAAAAACGCCGATGGTGCCGTTCGTTATCACGAATCCGTCGATGGAGCCGTTACGAGCCATCGTGACCACGGTACCTCTGCCCTTACCGTTAATCGTCGCTCCAAACAGCTCGGTCGATACGAGCGCTACGCCGGGAGCCATAACGACACGTTCGCGGTAGATACCCGGCGCGACCTTGACACTATCGCCCACCCTGGCCATTAACATGGCTTCCATAATAGTAGGAACCTGAGAAGGAACGTGAATCACGGCCGCCGGAGCGGGGGGAGGCGTTTCGGCGGCGATTCTGGCTTCCTCGGCAGCGGCAGCGGCCACGGCCTCCGCGGTAATAGCGGCCTGAGTAGCGGCAACGGCCTCACTCGTAAGTTGCGATGAAATCTCCGAAAGTCCCGTCATGGCATCATCCATGACAGCGTCCACACTCGGCAAACGGCCGACCGCGGCCCTTTCAATAACCTCTTGTACAATCGGCCTGACCGCTTCCAAAAGTTTCTCGGCAAGGTCCGCTTTAGTCTCGTCCGACAATATGGGCGTGTCGTCGACCAACACCTTGATTTTGTCTACGATACCTCCCATAGCCTCTTCGGCGAGCCTCTCCGAAGCCGCGGCATGAGCCCTTCTTTGGGCGGCCGTCTGCGCGTGGATGAGATTTGGCATCGTCATCGACACCAAAACCGCCAGCGTAACTACGGTCCAAACAATTTTTATTCTTTTCATGCAAAATCCCTCATATATGGTTTAACTGTCATTTTCAACGCAAAATTCTCGCGCCAAGATTCTGGTTATCGGTACCCGCGCCTATACTGCGGGATCCCGAACTCAAACTGAAATCCAAGCGCCGCGCGTCCGCGAAAAGCGGATCGTCGGAAATATTGTCCGCGGGCATATTGATAGACATGCGCGCGTTTTGATAAAAATTGTTGTTAGTCAACTCAACACGCACGGTCTCCTCGGCAGGCTTCACACCAAATTGACCGTTAAAAGCGATAATATTGTTCTCGACCGTTATGGAAGTGCTACCCCCAAGGGAGATCCCGTGGTTGCCGTTGAAAGCGATGGTATTATGATTTATGGAACCGCTCGTGGTGCGCACGTCCCAACCCTGTATGCCCGACTCTCTGTTGAAAACAATGAAATTATCCTCCATCATAGGCAACACGCCAACACACACCACACCACTTTGAGTATTGCTCATAATTCTGCAATTACGAATGACAGCCTGAGGCGCGGCTGAAAAAATACCGACCGTACCGTTCCTGATTACAAAACCGGATATGGTCGACCCGCCGCCCATACTGACGACGATGTTACGACCCCGACCGTCTAAAACAGCCCCAAAAAGGTTCTCCGCCTCAAACACAACCCCGGGCGTAACGAATATACCCCGCCTGTCCTTGTATACCCCGTCCCTCACTCGAACCGTATCCCCAACCCGGGCCATAGCCATTGCCGCGCCGATATTACGGGCCTCAGACGATGGAACTACAATAACACGCCCGTCAACGACATCGGAGGGAATGGGAAGCGGCGCGTCATCAGACCCGGAGAGCGGGAGAGCGAGAGACAGAAAAACTCCCGCAAGAAAAACGGCGCGCGTTTTTTGGGACAACCTTAAAATCATTTCAAAGCTCCATAAAAACATCTTTGCTGTTCAATATTAGCAAGGGGGCATAACCCCCTTGCCGACAAATAAACAATTATTCACAACGTTACTCTCAATTCAAACCGCTTTCATTACTGCACGCTAACATTTCGCGCCACCGTAGCGGTGTAGCCCGTACCCATACCCAAGGCTACATACGTGATAGTATACTGTCCGGGCTGCGGATCGGCCGGATTTAGCGTCCCAAAGTGTATCAGATATCGATATGGCGCTTCCCCCACCGCGGTATAGCAGTCGCCTATCTGAATCCGCACACCGTTCCAAAGGTTAGCCGCACCACTCCAAGGCACACCTGCCGGTAGTATGAGCGGGTTGGCGCCGGTAATATCAATTATTGGTGGCCCACTAGGTTCACTATCAGGCCAACAGGTGGCGTTAGCAGTCAACCGTTCATATACGTGAATGAGGCGCTGTGCGCTATTGGCACGGTATTGTAAGTTAGGATCATCAGGAATGGAATATATACGTGGATGCGATCTAAACATTGGAGGAGTTAAGGTAGTAGGCGGGGTTGTCACAAGATCTACAGGCACATCCACTTCCGCCCCAACGGTACAACCATTGGTATTCGCAGGTCCACAGATATAATACGCCCGCTGGACACCCTTACTGGTATACACAGTCTGGTCAGGAGCCACGTTTCCGAAAGCAACCGCCGTATCAGGAGAATTTATTACGAGACCGTCAATATTGTGGGTGTATTGCCCAAGAATTATTCGAATAGTCGGCAACGTTCCGGGATCATGTACGGTTACGTTCACGGTTCTCGTTACGGAACCGGTATGGGGGTTGCCAAAAATTTGCGATGCCGCTTCATAGACAATCCTGAAAGACGCCGGTTCTTGTGTAAGCCCCGCAAAGACAGTATTTACAAAAAGCGGAATCTCATTGACCGGAATACCATCTGGGTATCCCCCCGTAAGAGAAGAGGTAATCGGGGTAGTTGCACCGTCCAAGAAGATGTCCACACTCACAAATCTGGTAATCGGCAAACCATTGCCGTCTGTCGCCGTGGCTCCCTCGTCTGAATAGGTACCGCCCACCGCCACCTCTACTACATCCAAACCTGCGAGTGCCACACTTATTGGGCGGTCTTGGCCTTCTATGTTCGTAGCTTCTGTTTGTATTATTACCGTTCTTCTAGCGGCGACGGATGCCACTGCTCTCCCTCCGCACTGCCTCTCGACCATGTATTCAACGAAGTATGTCCCCACCGACAGCACAACACCCAAGTGGTAAGGTTCGAAAGTATATCCGTCGGGGGGGCTATGCATATTATACAAATTAATATTGGTTACCACCGCGTCGTCATTCTCCGGGTGGCTCTCAAGTCTCCCATCCACCATCAAGAGCGCGTCGAGTTCAAAGCCGCCCGCACCGCCCATGAGGGATTGAAGCTCAGCACTTCCCTGCTCAAGATTCGGCCGCCCTATTATTGCCGGGTTAGGACCTATAACCGCAACCACAGGTACTCTGAAGTTACAATCTCTTAGGGTGGGATCCGTCAAAAAACCGGGCACACCGTTCTCGTTTGTCGCTGACATCTGGTTCTTGAGCGGGCCATCCTGAACGCCGTCCAAGAAATAATTATCCCCACGCTCGTCCAGCGGGTTATCAAATACAATCTCCGCGCAGTAGATAAACGCCAGCGCCGCCGCCGCTACCGCCGCCCACAAGACCATCTTTTTTCGTTGAGTAGACATTATATAAATTACTCCTTTAAGTTAATTTTTTATCGTTAGAAAAAGAACGTTAAGGCCACGCCGGTAAGCCCCGCCACCGACATCGCGTACAGCGCGTTGCGCCAAAATACGGCGGCGTTTATGTCATCCCTCAACTCCCTGACGCCATCAAGCGTTTGCGCCCTGTTAGTGCCGTCGAGCATGACTTCTCCATCCCAGTCTCTGTATTCCTCGTTCAAACTCTCCGCTCTCGAATTCATGAATAACCCGCCAGCCAGCCCGCCAGCGGCAACCACGCCACCCGTTATACGCAACGTCAGCATTAGCGGACTTAGCTTCATGGCTGCCAATGTTTGGTCCTCACGAATTCTTCTTATTTCAATTCCGCACAAGTTAAACAACTCTTCCGCCTCGGGTATCGTATCAAGACCTCTCAACACATCCGGTATCCTTCTGCAACCGCGCTCACCCTCGTTGAAGAGTAAGCGTGCGTAGCTTATGGATACCTCGGTATCGGAGAAACGTCTGTCCAAAAACAGCGAGTACGCGTCCTTGGCCTTGTCTGACATGCCGAGACGCTCGTATATTCCGCCGGCAGTTTTCAGCCTGCCGCTGTTTCCGTGCATGGAAATTCTGAACATATTGACATAGGCGTCCGCCCTTGCCTGCTCGTTTCCGGTGCGTTCGTGTATGCCCGCTATAATCCGCCACGCAGCCTCGTTGGCCTGCCTCGCGCCCATACTCCGCATCAGCATTTCTATCGCCCTCGTTTCCTGCCCCGGTATCGCCGCGTATGCCGATCCGATCTCAAAGAGCTGTTCATCATCAAGCACAAACCCACTCTGCTCGGCACGTGACAGGTAACCCTCGCTATCGGCGATTCTGTTCCTTTGTATGCTCAACACCGCCAACTGGAAAAATACGCGCCCGTCGGCGTTACCGGATTCGAGAATTGTGTTGTATGTGGAAAACGCGCGCTCCAGATCGCCCTGCGCCTGATGTATCATCGCTACCTCGATATTCGCGGGGATGTTCAGCGCGGGGACCGCCGCCGCTATTCCCGCCGCCCTCATCGCGTCCGGGAAGCGCTCCGCGCCGCGCATGAATTCCGCCATGCGCAACTGCAACGCCGGGTGATTGCCGGACCTGCTCAGTACTATTTCGAGGTGTGAAATCGCTCTGTTAAAATTCTCGGCACGGCCGGCGAGGAGCGCCGCGCCGTACTGGAGCCCAAGTAACCCTGAGTTCCTGTTTATCAACCGCTCCACAGACGCATACACCGTCGCCGCGGCTTCGCTTGTAAACTGCTCCTCCTGAGCGAGCGCGTTTCCAAAGCCTTCCTGCACCCTCTGATCTCTACCCCAAAGCCCGACGCTCATGCCCGGCGCGGTCATAGCCCCCGGATCCATCGCCGCGGCGATACCCTGCACCCCGGAGTTCATGCCGTTTTCAAAATCGTTGTGGTGGAGTTCCACCGTACCTCTCACGACCGTGGCGTTTTCGGCGATCCAAAAAAGTTCCATGGAATAGTTCGTCCTGCGACCGTCTCTGTTCGGCTGGTATTCCTGAAACAGTAAGTGAGTGGCGCCAAGCTTTCTTGCCGCCTCAATATAGTGCTGGCGACCGAACCGTCTTGTAAAATCACGCGAGTTGGGCAAGACGCTATTGACCTGCTCCATAGTGAACACGTGTGTACGCGGGAAAGACGATATCTTGTAGTATGTGTGGAGTTCTCCAAGCGCGGCTATCCACTGCGTCCTGGTTTCGGGCTCAAACAGCGCGTAGATCGGCCGGCTGATGAGCAATTTGTACTCGCCTTCAAACGGCGGGAGCTCCCGCACGGGCGCGGCCTCCACCGGCGTCGTCGGCTCCGGTTGGAACGTACCGAAGAGGCGGTCGATGTCATCGTCGACGACGGTGGCACCCGCTGACGGCGCGCTTTCCTCAAGTTCATCGGCGTAAACGAACGCGCCGAAGCCTATGGCGAGCGCAAAAATAAGCGCGCTCCGAACAATAAACCCTCTTGTCTTTATCACCCGACGCCTCCTCATGCGTGTATTTTCCGCTTCCGTGCGCCTCCCAAGCGGTGCAGCCGCGCACAGTGTGTGTAATCAATATACAATGTGCGCGGTTGAACGCGCACAATAATATACAACCCCGCAATACGCAAAGCCGACCGCCCCCTAAAGACGCAGCAAATCCGGCTCCCTCATATAATGTATAATTGTTTCACACAAATTGCAAGTTTTTTTTTATCTCTTGCGAAAAAAAATAAATACGCCCGATTTTTACAATTTTTACCAATCACCAAAATTAACCTCTTCCGATGCCGTCTGCCCCGTCCGCGGCGCATTCGCCGGAACCTGCGGCTCCGACGGCGACGGCGTATCGCCGTCACCGTCCAAGTCAAATCCCCAGGCGAACTCCGCCTCCGCTTCCTCTTCTTCCACTATCTCCGGCTCCGCCCTGCAGTTCTCCGTCGGCGGCGTTACCCGCTTCAAATATGCCTCGTATTGATTGAAAAAGCCGTTCGGAGCCCTCACTCCCGCGGTTTTCAGCAAACCGGATGTCAAAAATTTGTGCAGCGACTTTCCGTCCCGCGGTCCGGTAAACTGCAAATTGCCCTCACCGATAGAAGCGATGGTAATGTCCCTCACCTCGGACGCCGCGCCTCTGCCGGCCCCGGGGAGCTTCGAGAGGTCGATGCGGATCACCGCATTCCACATACAGTAGTTCGTGCGCGCCCTGCTCGACGCGTCTACGTTGAACGGACGCAGGATATCGTCGGACGTACCGCTCTTCGCGAAGTTGGATACCGGCGCGTCTAAATAAAACGCGTCCGGGTCAAACCTGAGCGACGCGTAAACCGGGTCGGTCTCATCAATTCTATAGGCAACGTCAAAATCTGCCAGCCCGTCCCACCGCGGACCGATCAACCGCTTGTGCAGCCCAAGCAGCGTGGGACGTATATTATTGTAATCGGCAAACGGGCGGTAGCGCCTGAGCGTATCGTTGAGCGCGACCGGACGGCCGTTTAGCTCTATGGACTTGATGGCAAGGCTGTTGCGCTCGTGGGCGCGCTCAATCAACTCATTATTGTATAGCACGTTGAAAAGGTGCATCTGCTCATAAAGCGACATTTCCATAGTCCCGAGCGCCATGGAATACATGCTGTCGGAAACCGCTACCCTGCGGGTCCCCTGCATCATACTGTCGACCGGGATACCCGGAACGCGCGCCATTTCCTTAAAAGCCCTCACGCCCGTAACATGATCCAGCCGCAACTCGTCGCGGACTCTCGAAAGCGCGCCCACACGGTAGAAATAGTTAACAAGCGGAAACGCGCCCGGCGCGATATCGCCGCCGCGGTCATAGAGACGTTGGTTTAATCTGTACATAATCTCGAGCGCCAAAATGTTGTTTGACGTGTTGATCAGGTCGAAAACGTACTGGCACCCCTCGAACCTCCGCCCAAAGTTGCGTACCGTGTATCCCCTCCCCCGCACCGCGCTCTGATCAAACACCACGCCAACCGGCCGACCGCCCTCATAGAGCAGCGTTCTGCTCCACGGCACATCGTCCCGCACCTCTCCCTCGTCCGACCAGCGGCTATACGGCCTGAATATGCCGAGATCATAACTCATGGCGTTCATAATCGGCTTGACTAACGACGATCCGTTTGGTGTGCGGTTGCGCATGAGGCCGCTCAACCGGGACCCAAGCTTGTCCCTCGAATGATACGCAAGCAACTCCCCGGTTTTCGAGCACATTATGGAATAGGCGAAATATTGCCCGTCGACCTGCCTCGGCCTGCGCACATAGTAAAAGACGCTACGGCGGTAGTTATTGCCGCCTGTCCTCGAATAGCGAATATTTTCCACAATGGTGTCGCCCGCGGCAAGTGAGGTTACGAAAGGCCGGCCGGGCTCGGAGAAATCGGTCGCGGCGGTCAAGACACGGACATGCCTTACGGTATCGCGCGGCACGGCCGCGGAGGTTATGTTATCGCCGTGGCTTCCTATACGCACTTCGTTTACAATAACGGTATCGGGCCCATATCCCCTTTCGTCCACAAGTTTTTCGAGCATCTTTTGCAGCGGCAGGTCAATCGTCAATTTTATCGTGAGATTCCCTTTGCGCCTGACAAGCGAGTTGGGATCGATGATGTCCATCTGCGCGATTTGAGCCGGGCTCGATCCGTTGTGGCGCAGCGTCTGGAGCCAAAATTCGTTCGCCAGATCGACAAGCGGCCCGTGCTCGCCCTCAATGCGCCTCGGCCTCTGGAATGTAAGCTGCTCAATTTCCTTCAAAACCTTCTCGCGATATTCCTCGCTCCACCCGAGCGCGTCGCCCATGCGCGGCATGTCTATTCTGGTCTGCGCGACGATTCTGGGCTTGACGTTGCGGCCCCACTTCACCATACGCGCGAGGTATACGCACTCCGCGTCCGTAAGCTCGTGCAATTCCTTGCCGAAAAGCCCCCGCGCGATATCCTTGTAGCCGATAAGCCCAAAATCGCTGGTCACCGCGTGGTTCATATAAACTTCGAGAATCTCATCCGGCTGATACTTCTTCCTGAGCGCGGCGGCCAATTTGAGTTCGCGCGTTTTGCGGTTAACGGTGTTCGACACCTGCCGCTGCCCCGCTTCGTCAAGCCGCGACATAAACAATTTCGCGACCTGCTGGGTGATGGTAGACGTACCGCGGGGCGACACCCACCCCCTGTTGTTTACAAAGCGCGGAACGGCAAACACCGTGGCGCGCACAAAACTCTTGTATTCAAACCCAAGCTTGTTTTCTCGAAAATTTCTATCCTCGGCGGCAATAAGCGCCGTAACAAGCGTCGGTGGGAACTCATCCATCCGGGCCCGGTGATGATTGGTATTAATCCGCGTAATCGCGTTGTCGTTGCGATCCGTGATAAGTATCGTATTGGAATATTCGCGCACCTCATTGAGCAGTCTGACCACCGCAAGCGACGGGAAGTCGGCGGCCTGCTCCCCACCGGCCGCCCCCCTGCCCCCGGCATCCGCGGCCTCGGCGTCAATAATCCTCCGCGCCTCAAGCTCCATCGCCCTGTCCATGAGCACGTCCTGCCACCCCGCCCCATACTCCGTGGAAAGCAATCCGCGGCTTTCGAGGTCGACCAACTTGTTGCCCCAACCGGAAAAATACCAGTTAAATCCAGCCCAACCAACGAAATAACCGGCAACCGGGCTGACTATCGCGATAATTATCAGTATCAATAAAATTTTAAGCGGTTTTTTCAACTTTTACTCCGAGATTTTTGGATTTTGATTTCAGGCTTTTGACCTCAGGCTTCAGGCTTCATAGATATGCCCGACCGTAATATAATAAATGCTGCCAATATGCAAGCCGTTTTATCTCAAATTTTTCATTTATTAACCCGGCGGTAATTGATCTCGACGTTAAAATCAAAGCCTTTAAAGTCTTTAAAATCAAAATCTTTAAAATCAAATTCTTTTTTGGTGACAGGGGCTCCGCCCCCGTAACGCCCCCATTCTAAAACCTAATACGCTA
>JAITUP010000226.1 GCA_031286265.1 Chitinispirillales bacterium
GAGTCAATATTACGTATTTACCCCATATAGTACAAAAAACACGTTTTTGTAATTACAGTAAAATCAACACATTGCAGCTCCTATTACGTAAAACATGGAAAAGTTAGGGTTTAAAAAAATGGTTTTTTAAAAAAGATTTTTTAAAAACGTCCTAATAGAAAATTTGGATTTAAGAATCAAATACTCTAATAACATTTTCCAACAGCGCTTTGGCAAGCTTCGCTTCGTCAATATCCAATAATTCCGCAATATATTTCGCGGTGTGGATGAGAAATGGCGGTTTATTCGGCTTGCCGCGGTGGGGGGCGGGAGAGAGGTATGGGGCATCGGTTTCTATGAGCAGCCTGTTTATGGGGATGTGCCGGATAAGATCGCGCAAGTGAGAGTTTTTGTATGTGACTATTCCCGGTATTGATATGTAGTATCCGCAATTAATTATATAGTCCAACGATTCTTTATCACCGGTGAAGCAATGAAATATCGCTTTGGTTACGTTTAAGCCACTGCAGATTTCGGCGGTTTGTTTTTCCATGCCTCGTGAATGTATGATTACCGGGAGGTTCGCGTCGTTGGCGATTTCAAGCTGTTTTTTGAAAATCGGCAACTGTATATCCAAAGACGGGTATATAGGATTTGTGTTATCGAGGCCGATTTCGCCGATCGCGATTATCGGCGGTTCATTTGGTTGACTATTGTTATTATTGACTAGTGTTTTTAACTCATCGTCCCATCCATTTTTAACGTCAACCGAATCGAACGGCGATATTCCAACCGCCGGTTTCAGAACGTTCGGGAATTTTTTACATTGACTTAATACGGTACGGGCAGTATCAATCGACACCGCCGTGTTGACAATTGTCGCAACACCTGCGGCTATTGCTTCATCGATCAGCGCTCCGAGGTCGTTATCGGTATAATCAAACAAGTGCGCGTGGGTGTCGACCCAAATATACGCGCTATGCGGTTGCGGGGGGAACGGGGGCTGTCTCAAAAGGTGGCGACCAGATGGGGTCGCGTTTTGCACGGTTTGTAGGGGCAGACCTGTGTGTCTGCCCTTGTTTTGAGACAGCCCCTTCATATTGGGCATTACGGTCTTGGCGGCGCTTTTGCCGCAGCCGTTGAATCGTGCGGTGCGTTTATGGCCGCTATTGTGCTGTCTTCACTGGCGATTCCCAAATCATCGTCCGCTTCCTCCGCGTTTTCTATGACGGCGGTAGTTTCCGAAACGACCGCATCCGGCTGCACCAACCAGCCTCTCTGATTTGCTATGAACGCGAAGATCACGAATATCAGGATGAGGGCCACGGCTACCACGATCGTCGGATTTTTCTCTTGTTTTTGTACAGAAATGACGATCTTGTTCGCCGCTTTGTCGTCTTCAATCACACCCTGTTCCTTATAGAACTGCTTCATGATGACTTCCGTGTCAAGCGACAGGTATTTCGTGAGCGATTTGATGTAGACTCTAATATAGGGATCGGCCGGTAGCGAACTGTAGTCGCTTGCTTCGAGCGCCTTTAGATATCCCGCGTTCAGCTTGAGGTCTTTGGCGATTGTCTCTATCGTGATTCTGCGCGTCAAACGCTCTTTCCGCAAGACGTCGCCGACCTTGTCCGAGGTTTCGCTCTGACCGCCGTCTTGGCCACGGGTTGGGATTTCGTCTTTGTTTTTACTCACCGACATTTATGGTTCCTTTCCGAGTAAACTCATTGAACAGATTGAGGGTCGCGGTAACAGGCAAACCCATCACATTATAGAAACAGCCCTCTATCCTATCTATAAAAGCCATCCCCTTGCCTTGAGCGGCGTAGGAACCGGCCTTATCTTCATATTCCGGGAAAGAGAGGTAATGCTCAATCTCGCCTTCGCTCAATTTTCTAAAAAACACGGCGGTATGCGCCGATGCCGTCTCGCAATAACCAGCCTCCGCGCACCTCAACGCCACGGCGGTGATGACCGTATGCTTCGCGCCGGAAAGCGTCCGCAACATTCGGGCGGCATCTTCCCTGTTCGCCGGCTTACCTAAAATCCCGCCGTCTACGACCACCGTCGTGTCGGCGCCAAGCGTCAGCGCCTCGGGTCGACGCGCCGACGCGCCCTCCGCTTTCGCGGCCGCCAGCGTCCGCAACGAACTGTCAAGGTCATTCAAATTGATATAGGCATCCTCATCCGGCACCCCGGATTCAGCGATTTCAAAGCTAATCCCCATCATTGTGAGGATAAGGCTCCGCCTCGGCGAACCGGAGGCAAGGATAATCGGACGGCCTGTATCGTGCAATAGCATGTATTAATATAGTTGTGTGTCGCGATAAATTGCAAAAAAATTACGTCGATACCAGCAAGCTTTCGATTTCCGCGATTTTTGCTTGCAACTCCGCATTCCCGCCCTCCCCCATTTCCGCGTCAATCTTCTTGGACGCGTGGATCACCGTGGAGTAGTCGCGGCCGCCAAATTCGAGGCCTATCGACCGTAGCGACTGTTTCGTCAGTTTTTTGCAGAGGTACATAGCTACGGACCTAGGCAGCGTGACTTCCTTTTTGCGACTATGGGCGGAAAGTTGGTTTATGCCAATGCCATAGGCTTGCGCCGTCGCCTGCATTATCGACCGCACCGAGAGGCGCTCGTCTTTCCGGCTCAGCGCGTCGCCGCAAAGCTCTTTCGCAATGTCGAGTGTAATGCCGGTATCGGAAAAAGATGACGACGCTATCAGCTTTATCAGCGTGCCCTCAAGTTCTCTAACATTTGACGTGATGTGCCCCGCGATGTATTGAATGACTTCTTCCGGCAGATTCAGCCCGTCAAATTCGGCTTTTTTGCGTAAAATCGCCATGCGGGTTTCGAGGTTTGGCGGCTGAATATCGGCGTTCAGGCCGCCTTTGAGGCGGTTGATGATACGCTCCATCATGTCTGGAATTTTGTCCGGCTGGCGGTCGGATGAAAGCACAATCTGCTTGTTTGATCTCAAAAGCCGGTCGAAAATGCGGAAAAACTGGTCCTGCGTACCCTCTTTTCCACTAAAAAACTGGATATCGTCAATCAGGAGTACATCGACATCGTTAAATTTCTTGTAGAATGAAAAGGAATCCTTTTTGTTGATAACGAAGTCTATATATTGATTGGTAAATTCTTCACTTGTCATGTAGACGGTTTTTTCCGCGGTATGCTCGGTTTGGGCGAAGTGTCCTATCGCTTGCAGTATGTGGGTTTTGCCGAGCCCTGTGCCGCCGTACAGAACGAGCGGGTTGAATTTTGTCTGCCCCGGCGCTTCGGCCACGGCGAGCGCGGCGGCGTGAGCCATACGGTTACCGTCGCCGACCACGAAAGTATCAAAAGTGTAGTTTGGGTGGAACCGCATTTGTTTCCCGCCGACGGCCGGCTGCGGCGCCTTGCGCTCACGCTCAATGGATTCGGCAATTTCCTCGGCAAGCGGCCCGACAACGGCGCTCCACTCCCTCTCAACCGGCTCGAAAACCAGCGACGTGAAAACAACCTCGTTCTCTATAAGCGCTTCCCGGATGAGTTCCGCGAAGTTTTCTTCGACAAAATCCGCGAAAAATTTGTTGGGTACCTGTATGCGGGCCTGCCCGTCGTCGCCAAGGGCCAGTTCGGTGGCGCGAAGCCAGGTTTCAAAGGTTGCCGGTCCAACTTTTCCTTCTATAAAGCGCAGACACGCTTCCCATGCCGAAGTTGGTGATAAATCGTAAGATAAGGCATTTGCCAACATTTTATCCACACTTTCATACGTTTACTATATTAGGGCACTACAACTGCGCAACAGACAAAACCAGCACACGCCTTATAAGTGGACGCGACATCGCAAGTCGGCTATTTACAAGGTGTTAAGCGGTCATACCTAACATGCCATTGAGGTATCCTCGGATATTTCAACCACCTATCGTCATACTATCCACGGATTATCAACATAAAGTTATCAACATTTTTCTGCACATCTGAAATATACTATTTTTTTTGGAAAATTCTCATTTTTTTTTTAAAAAAAACATCGTTTTATCTAAAACGTGAAATTCGCGCAAATAATGGGGGGCGAGAGACCGCGCGCCCCCGTCCCGCAGAGCATTATCATAAAAACCGGGTAAAAAACGTGCCAAATCGCGCTAAATAAGCGCTACCATCTCCCGAACCGCCGCATCCATCCCCACAAGCGACGCGCGCGCCACTATCGCGTGGCCGATATTCAGCTCCTGCATGTTGTCTATGGCGGCAACCGCGGGGACATTTACATAATTCAGACCGTGACCGGCGTTTATCCGCAGCCCCAACTTGTGGGCCGCCATGGCCGCCTCCTTCAACATATCCAACTCGTCAAGCGCGTTCTGCTCGCTCACCGCGCCGGCGTAGGTACCGGTATACAGTTCGACGTGCGTGGCCCCAATCTTGGCGGCAGCGCGTATTTCAGGTATGTCGGGATTGACGAAAACGCTGACCATCAGGTGATTCTCGCGCAAAGCCGTGATAGCCTTGACCAGATCACGCTCCTTTTCCCGCACCGGAAACCCGCCCTCGGTAGTCCGCTCCTCACGCCTCTCCGGTACAATGGTCACCATATAAGGCATCACATCAAGCGCGATCTTCATCATTTCAGGGGTAGGCGCCATTTCGAGATTGAGGTTCGTGGACACCGTTTGCTTGAGGATATAGACATCCCGATCCTGTATGTGCCGGCGGTCTTCCCGCAAATGCACCGTAATCCCCCGCGCCCCGGCAAGTTCAGCCAAAACCGCGGCATGAACAGGGTCCGGCTCCCGGCCGCCGCGAGCTTGGCGGATGGTGGCGATGTGGTCGACGTTTACGCCTAATGTTACCATGGCTTTTTCTCCTTTTAAAGTCAAAATCTTTTAAATCTTTTGGGGACGGGGCACAGGACGTGCTTCCGCACGCGCTCCCCCACAGAGTCCCTCTCCCAACCAAAGGGCGGAATGTACACTGTACATTCTCACCTACTTCGGTCATAGCCATCCCCTCCTAAAACCGACTACGGGGGATAACGTATGTAATCCGTACAGTATTTTTTTTTATCGAGGCTATGAAATTCTGACCCTTATAAACTCCGCTAAGTTTTTTAGCGTATTAGCCTTGTCTCCCAAAAATTCTATGTCAGACCAGGATTTTTCGATTAGTTCCTGCGCATACCGCTTGGATTCATCTATGCCTACCACCGCGGGAAATGTGGCTTTACCCTTTTCCCCGTCTCTGCCCACGGTTTTACCTAACGTTTCTGTTGTGCTTTCTTCGTCGAGGATGTCATCCACCACTTGAAACGCCAGGCCGACATTGTTGCCGTAGGATGTTAGGCGGTCGAGGGTATCTTTAGAGACGTTCGCCAGCATCGCCCCGACTCTGACCGATGCCCGGATTAGCGCGGCTGTCTTATTGTTGTGTATGTATTCAACGGTAGCCTTATCGACCTCCTTCCCCTCCGACTCAATATCAACCACCTGCCCCCCGATCATCCCCCCTGTGCCCAGCGCAACGGCAATCTCCTTAATAATGTCGATCCGCCCGATGTCGGCCAGCACCTCAAACGCCAAAATACAGAGCGCGTCGCCGCCCAAAACCGCCAGCGCCTCGTTAAACGCCTTGTGAGCGGTAGGCTTCCCGCGCCGAAAATCATCGTCGTCCATGCAAGGCAAATCATCATGTATGAGCGAAAACGTATGTAGCATCTCAATAGCCGATGCAGCCTTTAACGCGTTGTCATCTCCAAAGTTACCGCCGCAAGCCTCATAGGCAGCCATAACAAGGCAGGCCCGCACACGCTTCCCTCCGGCAAAGCTCGAATAGCGCATCAGGGAGTGTATCGACCCGGGATAAGCCGTCTCCGCCGGCAACAGCCGCTCGAGAGTGCCGTTAATCGCGTCGTTTACGTCTTTGACAAAAACTTTCAGATCATCCATCGTCGGTATCTCCCTTATTATTATGATCGTCGCCGACAGCGGCGAACAGTGCGAGCCCCTCGCCCAAAACTTCGGTTATAAATTTACCGTCTTTGCCCTTAGTGAGTTCGATAAGCCTGCCCCGAGCGTTTTTGAGGTGGCCGTCGCAATGGCGCATCAGCGCTATTCCTTCCTCGAAATGCGAAAGAGACTGTTCAAGCGTCAGGCCGTCGTCACGTTCAAGACGCTTGATAACCTCTTCAAGCGTCGACAAGGCCTCCTCAAAAGTGAGGGTGTTGGGCGTTTTTTTCTTTTTCGCGGCAGCCATGATGCCTGTAAATATACATCTCGGGACGCAGAATGGGAAAATAAAAGATAAAAATCATTGCTCACGGTAAGCGGCCGGTATCGGATTGGACCTTATAGACGGCTTCGTCCGCGGCCATTCCCTTTTCTCTAACGTTATAAGCGGCCATCTTTTTGGTATCGCTGTCTAACCTCAGTAGATTCAGCAATCCTAATTCCTTTTCCATGTCGATATTTCGAGCATTGGAAGAAGATGCCGGGGTATTTGCGGGATCTTCGGCCGCTTCTTTGATCTTGCTGCCGAAAACTTCCCCGAACGATTCCTGCGGCAATCCGCCGCGATTGATTTTGCCAAGCTCCGTCGACCTATCAATCCCGCCGGGCGCGCTAATACTATTAATATTCATTTATACCTCCTGTATTAAAAAAATAATTAATTGTTCCAATTTTTGCAACGCAAAAAAAGTCTGGAGCGCCTTTCCTTGCGCTCTTTATTGGCATCCTTGCCGATGTCAGACCTTTTTGGGTTGAGAAACCGTACTACTTTTTTTGGATTGAAAAACCGTACTGCCTTTTTGACGTATAGACGTCCCTCCTTTTTGGTTATGGTTTATACTATTAATCCCCCAATTAACTGTTGCGTTGCGCCGCCCGGCAACATCACTGCTCTAACTGCAATTGTCGGGCGAGGTGTAGCGCAACAGTTAATCGGTACTTTACTACGTTCCCCCTTTTGACTAAATGTTGCGCTTGCGTACCGTCCCCCGGCGATATCACGCCCAACATTTAGTCGATACTACGATACTACAATATTACCAAATTCGCGTGCAATGCCCCGGCTTCCTTTATCGCCTGCAATATCGCTATGACATCGCGCGGCGATACGCCCAACGAATTCAGGGCCTGCGCTAAATCGGATACCGTCGTCGTTGTATCGAGCACTACCATCTCGGCATTCGTTTCTTCTACGATCAACGCCGGATTCGGGATGTTTTCCAATTCACCGAGAATGAACGGGCGCGGCTGGATGACCTCTGGCAAATTCACGACCTCCACTTTCACGCCGCCGTGGGTAACCGCGACCTGTGATATGCGCACCATACCGCCCGCTACGATTGTCCCTGTACGCTCATTTATGACTACTCTTGCCTGCGACGCGACTTCAAACGTCATATTTTCTACCATGGATATGAACTCCATCGTCGACAGTACATCGCTTACCTCAGCTATATTGAGTTCCACCGTCGCCGCGTCCGCGGCTCTGGCGATACTTGCGAAACCGGTTTGCTCGTTGATAGCCCGCGCCATAGATACCGCCGATGTGAAATCTGGCGAATGGAGCGAAATTGACAAATTGTCGCCGTCGAGTACGTTAAATCTGTATTCTCTCTGTACAATCGCGCCGCCGGGAATCCTGCCTACCAAAACGTGATTTCTCTTGATGTGCGTGAAACCGCGGTCGCGCAGATCATAGCCGCCCGTAGCGAGCGGGCCCTGCGCCGAGGCGTATAACTGCCCATCGGGCCCCTGAATCGGGGTCATGATGAGCGTCCCGCCTTCAAGGCTTGTCGCGTCGCCCATAGACGAAACCGTGACGTCGAACCTTGTGCCCTGACGCTTGAACGGCTCCAGCTTACCTGTCACCATGACAGCCGCGACGTTGCGTACGCGGATGTGGCGTTCAGGAAGCTCTATCCCCATGTTTTTCAACATGTTAACTATAGCCTGCTCGGTAAAGACCGTTTGGCTGCGGTCGCCGGTTCCGGCGAGACCGACCACAAGGCCGTAACCGAAAAGCTGAATGTCCTGAAGCCCGGAAATCGAGGCGACATCCTTAATACGAACATCTTGGGCCGAAGCCGTGACCGCCAAAGTCAGCGCAACTATCGCAATTTTCGTAATTCTGTTCATCATAATCATTTCCCTTTCGTTCTTACGCGTTAGTTGGGCGGCTCTTGGCGCCGCCCCAGCCAACGCATCGGGACGTTTTTCAATTCGTCCCCGGTTTAAGTTGTTGATTTGCACTCCGTTGCGTTAATTTTAGCACAAACAGTCCTGTTCATACCGTTAAAACAACCAGTTAACTAACCTTGTAAAGAATCCTGGGCGCGACGCTGTGTTCACCACGCCGTTACCGGAATACGTGATTTCGGCATCCGCCAGGCTCGACGAAAAAATGACATTGTTTTTCTGAATATCCTGCGGCCTGACGATACCGCTGATTTTTATAATCTCCCTTTCCTGATTGATTTCGACAACTTTGCTGCCCTCAATCACCAAATTGCCGCCCTCAAGCACCTCAATTACGCGTGCCGTAACGGTCGCTCTTAGGCTGCCTGAGCGCGAGGTCGCGCCTTTGCCGTCAAATGAGGCGGCGTTGCTTGCCCCAAAGTTGGGCTGGGAATTGGTGAACGGAAGCGCTCCGGCTCTAACCCCGAACTCGCTGTCTTTGGACGTATTTGTGCGGCTCTCGCTGCCCGCCTTCGCCGATTCATCTATGATGATCGTGAGAATATCGCCGACGCGCATCGCCCGGTGATCCGAAAAGAGGCTGTGCAACTGCGCCCCAAACGCCGTCGTGCAAAAAATTGCCGTAACTACCGCTGTTTTAATGACTTTCATCATGATCTTACTCCTTCTTGATGCACGACGACAGAGCCCCTGCCCGAAACCGCCGCGCGGATAAGTTTACCTGATTGAAGATTTTCTACCCAAATCCGATCCCCCTGCGAACCGCTATCGCGAGCTACGCCAAGAACCGAAACGTTTACCTTTTCACCTACAAAATGAATACGCACCTGATCGCCGCGAACAACGAGGGGGATAGGACGTAACATCCTGTCATGCAATATGTTACCGAGAGACGCCGTACGAATTGTCGTCATCGTTCCCGATTCGGGAAGCTGGCGTAGCGGTGTGAATGCAAAATTAGTAATATCAATGACTTGTATCGTGCTGTTCTCTCTCGTAAACTCCTCGCCGCTCCGTATTAAACGAGTCGCGACCAAAACCGGCGCTCTCACCGTAATCCTGCACTGAACGGGAACACGGTATGTACGCGAACCCTGACGCGCAACGATCGTGAGGTTGATATTGCCCTTGGAAAACGGATTATCGAGGCCGGCAACTTCCACATCCAACTGCCCGCGGCCGGTTTTCCAAGTGTTCCGCAAATTGTTGATAGATAATTCCCACTCACCCGCAGCCCATCCCAAACGCCCGGCGACATAGGAACGGATCAATTCCTCATATTCACTGACAGTTCTCTCCTGATGATCGCTCAACACCTTGATTCTCCTGGAATTACCGCTAACAAACCGTATATCTCTGAACTGCGGCTGGATACGGAACATCATCAAATCTTCGGTATTGACGAACCGGTTGAACCCGGCAGGCGCGGCCTCACCGACAGGAAACGCTCTCAATCGGTTAGCAAGAGCGGCATCGTCTGAAATAACTCTGGCGATATCCCCAAGGCGGATCAGCGTATCGTTGATCATCACGGAATCGACAAAATTCAGCGTAACGGCTCTTGACGACGCGTGTAGCGGCATAAAGGCAATCAGCTTTAGCGCCACAACAAGCAAAAACATCTTGGCGATTCGAGCTAACAGGTTATTATAGTTAAAGTTACGCAACATTTCATTTATCCTTTTATCAATTTTGGTTAATTTACCTATTTCCAATAATATCAATTAGTTACTCGCCTACATTAACGTTTCAGGTTATTTGCGACCTGCAGCATTTCCTCGCTGGTCGATATTGCCTTGGACACGATCTCATAGGCGCGCTGCGCCGCGATCATGCTCACCATCTCGTCTACGATTTGCACGTTCGACGCCTCAACGTATCTCTGCATGAGCACCCCTGCCCCATCTTCGCCCGGCAAAGACGCTATAGGCACACCGCTCGCGTCGGACGCGGCAAACAGATTCCCGCCCAAAGCGCGGAGACCCGACGGATTGATAAATCTGACCATTTCTATCTGCCCAATATCAATCGACAGATCGTCGCCGGGCAGTCTCACCGTGACCCGGCCGTCGGCTGTCACCTGAAAATCTTGCGAACCTTCGGGAAGAACTATCTGCGGGTGCAGAAAGAATCCGGCCGATGTCACGATCGTGCCGTCGCTCGACAGGTTGAAAGAACCGTCGCGGGTGTAGCCTATCCCGCCGTCCGGCAGCATTATCTGGAAAAAGCCATCGCCGCTGATTGCGACATCGTAGGGATTCTCCGTACGGTTAGGCGAACCCTGCTCAAATACCCTCGTCGTCCCGGCCGGTTTCACGCCCAAACCCACCTCTATGCCGGCAGGCGCCATAGCGCCCTCAAAATTGCGCACACCGGGTTCCCTGATCGCCTGATACATAAGGTCTTGGAACTCAACGCGGGTACGCTTGAATCCGTTTGTGTGCAAGTTGGACAGGTTGTTGGAGATGTTGTCCATGTAAAACTGCATGGCTCCCATCCCTGTCGCGGCTGTCATTAGGCTTCTTGTCATTTTTTTATCCTCTTTTTAATATTTATCAATTAAGTAATTACATTATCTCACTTGCGCAACCTGATTAACGGCCTTTTCCAGAGTTTCATCTTGAGCGTGAAGCGCTTTTTGATCCGCTTCGTAGTTCCGATGCGCAGAAATCATCTGCACCATACTTCTAATCATATCCACATTGGAACTCTCGAGATAACCTTGGCGAATCAGAAAACCCTCGGATATCAATTCGACCGCTTCTATATTGAGAGGTGAAAAATTACTGTTGCCGCAACGTCTCATCTCATAAGGCTTTTCAAAATCCACGATCTTTATAAAACCCTTGCTATATCCGCCCTGTATTATCTCTCCCCTATCCGTAATCGTGATTGTTTCGTTTGGCTCAAGCCTGAGGAAACCTTCCGTACCCATAACTTTCGACCCATTATTCGTAACGAGAAATCCCATATTGTCGATCGCAAAGTTGCCGTTTCTCGTGTAGCGCACGCCGTCGTCCGTCAACAACTTGAAAAATCCGGTACCCTTAATGCACAAATCGAGAACGCCGTTAGTCTGACGCATCGACCCTTCGGAGAAATCTATATATACTTCATCAACCTTATACTCGCGATTCGCGAAAACCCGCCCGTTGTCGTCTTTAAGCAAGTGCTGATAAGCCGCGGTAAAAAGCCCGCTCTGCTTGAAACCTGTAGTATTGACGTTGGCAAGGTTATTGGCAATCTGATCCTGCTTCTGCGCCAAGGCAACCATACCTGTAGAAGCTGTGTAAATTCCCTGTATCATTCTTTTTTCCCTTAAGTTAAGACGGTTTCGTTTTCTATCCGCCTTTTAGTTACTGCAAATTTCGTGCCAAGAACGGTCGAAAGGTGTGTTTGTTGGTTTTTTGGGGGGTATTTGGGGCGTTTCGGGTATTTTTTGAAGTTTTTTAAAAAAACACTAAAGTTTTTCCAGGGAGTTACCGATGGATAAATTGCCTATAGGCGGTAATTATTGACGAAAAAAAAAAAAATGGTTATTGATGGGACAACACCCCTTCAATTTCCCGCAACACGACATCCACCCCATCTCCCGTCACCGCCGACATCCCAAGCCAGCCATCGGGAATTTTGTTTTTTTCGTCATCGGGCAGCAAATCCGTCTTGGTCATAATGTAGCATTTCGGTTTTTCCGCTAGAAGCTCGCTGTAGCGCGATAGCTCGTTTAGTAAAATATCCGCGTCGCCGAGAGGGTCAACGGATGTCGATTCTACCATGATAGCAAGGACGCTTGTGCGCTCGATATGCTTCAAAAATTGTATTCCCATTCCCTTGCCTTTATGGCAATCCTCAATCAATCCGGGGATATCCGCCACAACGTAGGACGAGCCAAACGACCCGCTGTTATTTTTGACGATTCCGAGATGCGGTTCTTTCGTCGTGAAAGGATAATCCGCAATTTTAGGCTTCGCGTTTGAGATACGCGATATAAATGTTGATTTTCCGGCGTTTGGGCGGCCTACCAACCCAACGTCCGCAAGTACTTTTAGAACAAGCCTCAGCCGTTTTTCCTCTCCGAGTTTCCCGGGTTCGCAAAACTGCGGGTTTGGATTATTCCGTGAAACAAGCGCCGCGTTTCCGCGGCCGCCTCTGCCGCCTTTGGCTACAAGCGCGCGCCGATTTTCATCGAGACAATCGAGAATAATCCCGCCGGTGTCGTCATCATATACTATGGTGCCGAGCGGTATGGATATTACAACATCTTCCGCGCTTCGCCCTGTTTGAGTTTTCCCTTTGCCATGCGCCCCGCGCTCAGCTTTGTAGCGGTGGCGGTAGGCGACGTCTTGCAGCGTATGAATTTGCTTTGACCCAACAAGATAAATACTCCCACCCCGTCCACCGTCGCCGCCGTCGGGCTTTCCCTTGGGCTTATACTTCATGCGTTCGTAGGAATGGCATCCGTTGCCGCCATCGCCGGCTTTGATTTCGATTTTTGTTTCGTCGATGAACATTTTAAAACCTTATTTCTCTGTTTTTATGTCTCCTGCAACCCAATGTGGATTTTGGGGGATGTTGTAAATATAATATAAAGATTGGCGGGTAGATAGCATGAAAAGTGGCAAAAGTGTAAATGTTTAAAAATCACTATCATCCCATAGCCCGTTCTTTTTGCTTTCCAACCGTTCTTAATCGTTTCTAAACGGCTAACAACCATTCAACCACATTCAACTTTCGTATACCGTCGTAGCTATCACCGGATAGCGCGTCCGTTGTTAGCAGGTATTTTGCGTTGTTGTCTTTGATTGCGTTTAGCGGGGCGAGTTCGCGCGCTAATGTTGCGCTGTCCAT
>JAITUP010000233.1 GCA_031286265.1 Chitinispirillales bacterium
GAGTCAATATTACGTATTTACCCCATATAGTACAAAAAACACGTTTTTGTAATTACAGTAAAATCAACACATTGCAGCTCCTATTACGTAAAACATGGAAAAGTTAGGGTTTAAAAAAAGGTTTTAAAAAAACCTTAAAAAAAATCTAATACTCACCTCCCAACAGACACACCATTATTATGATCACCCCCATCACCATCAGGAAACGGACCACCGGTCATACCAACATACGCAGTATTACCGGATAACGTGCCGTTATTCTGGCCAACCACACGCCCAATCAACCTGCTATTCCCCGTGATTCTGGTTACACTCGGATTAAGCGCGGCGTTGTTGGCTATGCTGCCGCCATCGACAACCGCCCCCGCCACGCCGCCGACCCTCTGATCACCGCTGATTGCGCCGGTGGAATGACTGTCGGATACGCTGCCGCTGACTTGGCCCGCCACGCCGCCGACCATGTTGTCGCCGCTCACCGCGCCGGAAGAATGGCTGCCGATCACGCTGCCCTCGGCGCTGACAGCTCCCGCCACACCGCCGACCCTCAGATTGCCGCTGATTATGCCGGTGGAATGGCTGTTGGTCACGCTGCCGCTGCCGCCGATCTGCCCTACCACGCCGCCGACCATGTTGGAATCGCTACTAATCGCGCCGGTAGAGTGGCTGTCGGTTATACTGCCGCCGCCGCTTGTACTTCCTACCACGCCGCCAATTCTCAAATTACCGCTAATCGCGCCGATGGAGTGACTGTTCGACACGTTGCCGCTGAGTTGCCCCGCCACGCCGCCAATATTATTGTCGCCGCTCACCGCGCCGGAAGAATAGCTATTGACTACGCTGCCCTCGGCGCTGACACTCCCCGCCACACCGCCGACTCTCTGATTACCGCTGATTATGCCGGTGGAATGGCTGTTGGTCACGCTGCCGCTACCACCGATCTGCCCTACCACGCCGCCGACCATATTAGAATCGCTGCTGATCGCACCGGTAGAGTGGCTATCGGTTATACTGCCGCTGCCGCTTGTGCTTCCTACCACACCGCCAATCCTGAAATTACCGCTGATCGCGCCGATGGAGTGACTGTTCGACACATTGCCGCTGAGTTGCCCCGCCACTCCGCCAACGTTATTGTCGCCGCTTACCGCGCCGGAGGAATGACTGTCGGTCACGCTACCGTTGGCGCTGATACTCCCTGCCACACCGCCGACTCTCTGATTACCGCTGATTGTACCGGTAGAATGACTATTTGACACGCTGCCGCTGACCTGGCCCGCCACCCCGCCGACCATATTAGAGTCGCTACTGACCGTGCCGGTAGAACGGCTGCCGACTACACTGCCGCCATTATTGACCAGTCCCACCACGCCGCCGATCCTTTCGACGCCGCTGATTATGCCGGTGAAATAACTGTCGGTTACGCTTGCGTTATCAATGCGCCCCGCTACACCGCCGATTCTGTTACCGCCTCTAATCGTGGCGGAGGAATGGCTCTTAGTTATAGCGCTGCCGATGCGGAGATAGCCCGCCACGCCGCCGACATCCACGTCGCCGCTGACCGTGCCGGTGGAATGGCTGTTGACTATACTGCCTCCGCCGGCGCTGATTTGCCCCGCCACGCCGCCGACGTTCTCTTTGCCTCTAACCTTGCCGCCTTCGACGCCAAGATTTCTTACCGTGCCGCCGCTGTCGATAATGCCGAACAGACCGGCGTTATCGAGAGTGGTATCGTTGATATATAGCCCGCTGATTTTATTATTATTTCCGTCAAACGTCCCCATGAAACGCGTCGTCCACACATTTCCAATCGGCACCCATCCTTTGCCGTCGTTCCACTCTGTTTGTCCTTCTCCGTATTCCGAGATGTCGATATCGGCGGTGAGTCTGTAGCTTGCTTTGCGGGCGGCCGCGCTTCCGCTGTTCACTATTTCCGCCATTCGCGCCATCTGCCCCGCCGTGCCTATCAGATATGGATTCGCGTTTGTGCCGCCTCCGGTAAACGCGTATCTGTCGACCTCTTCGCCTGTGCCTATTTTGAACGTTATCACCGCGCCGGTATCGCTTATTTCGGTGATATTTAATCCCGACGGGGTTCGGTTATGCCAAACCGCGGCGGGATTGGTTCTGCTGTTAAAGGTGGTGTTTACGCGCGGGCGGAAGAGGTCTGTCGCATCGCCCCTGTTGCTGCCGCTTTGAAGGTCGTTCATCCCGTCGGCCTGTATGAGCGCGACATGGGGAAAACCGACGCTGTCCGGACGGGTGTTCAGGCCGTCTCTGTGAACATGCCAAATCATAAGCCCGCTTCCGGGGAGGCTCGAGTTGCGGGGGTCGGTATTCATACGCGCTTCGATAAAGTAGAACTCACGGTTGTTTCTACTTCTATATAGATAGGCTTCATGTCCGTTCGCTTTGAGGGAAAACTCCGTTCCGACAAGCGCGTCGGTGATGTCCGTCACGGTGATCCATCCCGCGAGGTGCCTGAAATAGGCGTTGGGCGGCTGAGGGACGTTGTCGTCGCCGCGATTACCCATGACGCACCACCTTCCTACAGGATTAACTCCGCTGCCATCGTCCATATAGGAATACAAATCAGGCCAATTCAACAGCATGTGCCCGTTTTCGTGTACAAATACTCCTATTCTGGGCATGGTATCGGCATCACCTAAATTTGTTACCTGATGCCTCCTGAAATTTACGCCGCTTACCGTCTCACTAAAACTAAAATCTCCGGCATACGGCCAAAGCCCTTCCGTCCACCCATGCGCGGTACTGCCGGCATAGAGTATGTTTAACGCCACCGCCTCTTGCCTCCAGCCCAAATTCATTTCTGTGGTAACCTCGCTCATGTCAAATCCCGTAGCGCTCAATTTGCTCAAGACGTCCGAAACGAACTCCCTTCTAAAGGGTCGCATCGCTTCGCCTTTCAGCTTCCTGTCGTAATAGCTGAAATCTTTGTCGACCGTGACAAACGGAGTAACGATATTGCGATATTGGAGAAGCCCGTTTGATACTTCGTGAAAATAGTCGTAAACAGACCCGCCCGGGCTATTGCCGCCCACGCCGCCCTCCCTGTTGAGCCACTCATACGCCATCTCCCGCGTGATGTTCGATTTTCGATCGGGAAAATCTACCAGTATCGTCAATCCCACAATCCTTTGAGTGTCGGCGGAAGCCGATATGGTTCCAATCGCAAGCGATTGTTCCGACGTGTCAGTCAGGTGCGGGTCGTCGCCGGTTGTGTCGGTGAGACGGCTGCCGGTCACAATACCGCCGAGATCGATCAAGCCCGCTACTCCGCCAATTCTCTGATTACCGCTGATTGTGCCGGAGTAACGGCAATTAATTATCCTGCCTCCGGCACGGAGGTGCCCCACCACTCCGCCGATATTATCGCTACCGCTGACTGTGCCGGTAAAATGGCTGTTGCTTATAGTGCCGCCGGTGGAGGAACCAAGGTGGCCCACTAAACCGCCGATATTATTACGGGTGCCGCTCACCACGGCGGTAGAATGACAGTTAATCACATTACCGCTACGGATATACCCAGCTATACTGCCAACGTTTCCAACGCCTCTAATTTCACCGCCCTCGATGCCAAGATTTTTCACCACGCCGTCATCACTGGTGATAACGCCAAACAGCCCTGTATAATTGCGGTTGGTGTTGATATACAATCCGGTAATTTTTTTGTTATTTCCGTCAAACGACCCTCCAAAATGCTCAAACAGGCCGTTCCCGATCGGAATCCATCCACTGCCGTTATTCCATCCCGCCCCATACTCCGACAGGTCGATATCGGCAATAAGTTTGTACGCCTTGTTTGTGTACCGGCTGCCTGTCGGGCCATGCCTCTGAAGTGTGTTGACCGCTCTGGCTAATTGCGCGAGCTGCTCCGCCGTGCTTATCAAAAACGGATTCTCGCTTGTACCGTCGCCGCCGCTAAATTGCGTCTGCGCCGATACCCGCGCCGCCACCGTGGAACACAAGAACAGCGCCAACGCTAATCTAACCACAATAAACAGCCGCGCGGGTCCGCGAAACGCCGGGGCCGCGTTCATTTTCTTAGTCATAATATTTTCTCTTTCTCCGGTACCGCCTAAGACCTGTGAATGTTTGATGTTATACTCACTCTACTTTAATATAATATTTGACATTTCGGACGCCATTTTTGTTACAAGAAATTTTTCTCCCATTACTTGGTTGCGAATAATAGATGTTTATAATATAATATATCGCACGGGGGTGTGGATTTTCCATTCTATGACATTAGCATCCATGGGTTTTCTTTTTCGTAATTTTCGAGCAATTTGGCCATATCCTCTGTGGTTTTGAAATCACTATAATTTTTGGTTAAAAGCCCGCGGATTAATCTTTTGTCGCCGGTCCATAAACTTGCGTTCAAATAATCTGCAACCGCAATAAAAGCCATATCATCATAATCCACATCTTTTGTTAACTCTGCCGCTCTCTCCAAGTTTTTTTTCGGTAATAACTTATCATCAATGAAAGTAATCTTTTGTTTGATTGTTTGTATAAGTTCAATTAGTCGAATTTTGTCGAGTTTCGTATATTTTTGTAATTTACTAAAGTGCTTTAATATCTCTGTTCGTAGATACGAACAGCTGTAAAAAGAGAAACAGTCTTGGGGTGAATAGACTAAAATTTTGCCCACTTGGCTTGTCGAGTTTAACAAGGCGCTGAACACTATGTTGGTATCAACTACGATCTTCATATTCAGTACGCCATTTTTTATTAATCTCCCGCGCCAAGACATCAACATCATTCTGTGGAATATTGTGGCCGGAAGTTAGCTCAATGTACCGAAAATAGTCCACCAACTCCTGTAGACGCTCAATTTGCGAAATCACCGGCATACGGATAACAAACTCATTTGCACATCTTTCAATCACCATTTTAGGACTCCTTTCGCTATTAATATACATTTTGGCATAAACAAAAAAATATTAATTTGAAATTAATTATTGACCTGCTTCCACGACCAAAACACCGAGACGCATAGTATAAATTCCGACGGACAAGCATTATACAAAGCCCGTCCGCCGATTGATTATTGGACGCAACGCACCGATAGCAAGCTGGTCTTGCGGCCTTGAAGCTCGATCACGTTGTCGCTATCCGTAACCATGTACCGATAAAACGCGCTTTCACTGTCGCTTTCCGTTGCGCTCCAGATGTAGCCGAATTCGCCTATGTTGGTGAAAGCCCCGGTTCTGCCGCGCATACCGCCGGGCAGGACCGAGAAACTGAAATCATCGGTACCGTTCCAATCAGGTGATCTTGATTTAAGCTTCGTACCGGCAACGCCACCACCTGCTGCCCCAACCAAATTATTCCAATCCTCACGAGTAGGCAAACGCCAACCGGCCGGACAAGCAGTCATAGCGGCATCCCAAGTATACAGCCTTCCGTACTTCTCACAATTGGAAGCGTTATCATCATAACACCAGCTGTCATTTGTTACGTGATTTAGGTTTTGAGCCATCCATATCAAGCTACCGATTCTTACCGTGCGATAGGTTTGATTGTCGCGTAGGTCGGTGAAAGTAGTGTGCTCTTGCTTAGTTTCTGCGCTGGGAGCTAAATCATCAGCGGTTGCTCGCCTAAAATAACGCAAGCCAATCCTGTCGCCAAAAACAAACGCTAACAACTCTGTTTCGGGATTGTATGTAAAAGGCCATTCTTCGTCCGTAGTCCATTCTTCACCGTCTGACCAGCCGGAAAGGGACCCGACACGGAAATGTGTACTAGCCCGACTCATTACGCCCGTATGATGGCTTTCCATCATTAAAACGGTCACGGTGTTATCCGTACTTATCGTTATACGCGGAGGCGACCATCCCCAGTCTTCAAATGACGATGGGGTTACAACATACACCCACGTACCGTACATGTCAAAATCGGGGTCATGGACAATATCATCGCCGCCCGTTTCGGTTTCGGCAGTGCGATTTTCCGTTTCACCGTGATATGTGAAGGTAGTTAGGGTAGTTATTGTCGTAGATTCACCCGATCTTTCGTCTATAGAAGTCGTTGTTTGCCGGATTGGAAATCCGTCGCCGTCAAATTCATATACGTTTGTTGATGTTGACTGGAAATGCAACCAGTGATACGAATGGTTTTTTGTCGTAATATTATTTTTAAGCCCGATATACCGAAAGCAAGTTTGAAAATAAGAATATATCAAAAGCCATTTCGGAGTTTGGTCGTTGTAAAACGGCGATTTCGTATCGTCGTATTGAAATTCCATCAACGATGATGTTCCTCCTACCACGCCGTTCTCTTCAAAAAAAACCTTCGCTTCAGTCAGATTGCCGTCTTGATATTGGTAAGTACCGGTATTGGGCATATCGGCTTCGGGATCGGCTTGTAAATTTACCCTGACTAAGTATCCGTCGTTGTTTACGGTAAATGTGTTTGAGTATGTTTCATGGCTTGTGATGTGAGTTGCGGTAATTGTATTACCGTTTTCGACAAAATTTGACGTTATGTTATTTGTCGGATTTTCGGGATAATCTATAACGAGCGTAATTGAGCCGCCTCCACCATACGTAATCGTTTTCGTATGGCCTAATATTTCGTTGCGGTAATGATACGTTTTTACTATGCGGTTTTGGGCATCGTACTCAAACCTTACCGTTTGCGACCGATCGCCATAATCCGTTATCATGCTTTCGAGCAATTTTGCTCCGCCACCCAATCCTTGTTGCTCCCGCCCCTTGCATCCCGTTACGCATAGGGTTAGCATCATGGTCAGTGCTATTACAACGCTTGCTTTCTTGAACATAGAAACTCTCCTTTTTGCAATTTTTTTTTGTTGCCGCTGGGTTTAATTTGGTTTATGGCTCGTAAATAGATACTTTCAACAGTTTTTTCAGCTCCTCTTTACTTGGCAATACAGTTTTATATTTTGCGGTAAAAATACGTTTATTTTCTGCCGGAAGCATCATTTCAACCATTGCGTCTTTTTTATCGCGACATAATACTATTCCTATCGTTGGGTTTTCATCGTGAAGTTTAATTTTTCTGTCGTAGTAATTGACATACATTTGCATTTGTCCGATATCCTGATGCTTCAATCTGCCGATTTTTAAATCCAGCAAAACGAAACATTTTAACAAGCGGTTATAGAACACCAAATCCACATAAAAAGACTCCTCCTCATAAGTAAAACGAACCTGCCGCCCCATAAAGGCGAAACCTTTTCCCAATTCTAATAAAAATTGTTGCAAATTGTCTATGAGTTTTTGTTCCAGTTGGGTTTCGGTATATTCGGACTTTTCCGGTAATCCGGTAAATTCCAAGACATATGGGTCTTTGAACAGGTCTTGCGGCGTACTGACAATTTGCCCTTTCATCGCCAATTCACGAATTTTTTTCTTGTTGCGCGAGAGCGCTAATCGCTCGTAGAGAGAAGTGTCGTATTGCCGCTGAAACTCACGAAAAGACCAGCCGTTATTGGCAATTTCAATCTCGTAAAATTGTCTTTCATCGGGATTTTCGATACGCATCAATAAAACGTAATGCGTCCAAGTAATGTTAGAATTGAATTGGGTAATCACCGATTCCCCAATTGAGGCAGCCGAGTAAACAACGTAGAAACGGCGCATCAGTTTCAGGTTGTCGACAGAATAGCCTTTCCCTAGGTGCGCAGTCAGATAGTCGGAAAGCCCCTGTAAAACCTTTTTACCGTATTGGGCGCGTTTTGCCCCTTGCTGTTCTTTCTCTATAATTCGCCGCCCAATCTCAAAATAAGTAACTACCATCGTGGTATTTACTTGTTTTTCAACATTATGCTTGGCGCTTTGAATCAACTCCGCAATAGATTGAAAAAAATCCAATTCATGAGCCTCTGCAATATTTACTATCTGTAACTTTTTACTCATATACGTATTCCTTATTTTAAGGTCAAATAATTTGTTATCCTTTATTTACCTCCTATTAAAAATACAACACTCACTCTCTTAAATATAGAAAATTCTCTTTTTTTGATACGCGGACAAGCATTATACACGCCCGTCCGCCGATTGATTATTGGACGCAGCGCAACGAATAGCCATAGCTCTTGCTGGAACTATCCCTGCTTACACCAGTGTAGTCCACACCCATGTTTCTGTACCAGGCATAAGCCGCGGCATTCTCCGTAGCGCTCCACCATCTACCGATCCAGGCAACATGACTGAAACGACCACAGCTCCAGCGGTAACCGCCGGACATTGCCGAAAAGTCAAATTCATTCGTACCGGGGGAAAACTCAATTCCACCCTCATCAAGCCAATCAGTATCAGATTTCAACCTTGTACCGGCAGCAGCACCGGCACCATCAAAACTAGCATAATTAGTCAACACAGTCCATTCATCATCAGTAGGAACACGCCACCCTGCCGGACAAGCGGTCATTGCGGCATCCCAAGTATAGAGCCTGCCGTATTTCTCACAATTAGAAGCGTTGTCTTCATAACACCAACTGTTGTCCGTTGTGAAGTTGAGATTTTGAGCCATCCACGTCAAGCTGCCGATTCTCACCGTGCGATAGGTTTGATTGTCACGCGGGTCGGTAAATGATGTGCTGCCACCGCTCTCACTACCCGATTGGCGCGGATGAAATACAGAAAGGGAAACTCCGTCAACATTGCCATATTCATCTGTATTTTCGCCCAAGAAAAAATATCGCCTTGTATTATTTTCGTCTAAATAGGATATTCCACGTTGCGGGATTCTGCTCAATACTGAAGCCGACACTACAACCGGATGGCCGGGCAAAAACTCACTCCGCTGATACAATGCCCTTTCCACACGTAAATAAAACGGGTCGTCATTATGGCCTATTTCTATATAGTGAAAACCTTTGACGGCAACGTCAGTTGTGAAAATAAATCTGTTATACTTGCCTTCGCTTTCGGTATCAACATAATCAAACCGTCCCGCAAACGGATCCGTGGAAAACGTGACGGCTATTCCGCCGCGCGGGTCGGTGAGACTGCCAGAAACATCTGAAGCAGCAGCGTCAATTGGTTGCTCCTGCTCTGCAATAACTTCTTGTGTTGGCTCCGTAGTCGATAGCTGCACCTGCTCCACACTCGGCGCCTGCTCCTGTTTTTTGCACCCCGTTACGCACAGGGTTAGCGCCACGGTCAATACTATTACAACGCTTGCTTTTTTGAACATAAAAACTCTCCTTTCGCGGTCTTATCTTTATTGCCGCGTGGTTAATATAGAAATTATGGTACCGTTTTCTAATTTTATCCATTCAATTTCAGCAAAATTTTTTGCCGCTCTATTTCTGCCGCCAGTTCTTCTTCCGTTGGAAGATAAGACAGATATTTACTTGCGAAAAGTTGTTTATTCTCGCTCAAAACTGAATATTTGGCAATCGTCTTATCGGTTTCCGTGCAAAGCAGAATACCGATAGTAGGGTTATCGCCTTCCATCCTTTTTAAGTCATCATACATACGCACATACATATCTAACTGCCCAATATCCTGATGCGTTATTTTATGAGTTTTCAACTCGACTATGACAAAGCATTTGAGAATATAGTTGTAGAAAACTAGATCAATATAAAAATCCTGCGTTTCCGTTTTGATATGTTGCTGTCTCTCTACAAACGCAAATCCTCTTCCTAATTCGAGCAAGAATTTTTGCATTTCATTGATAATAGCCTGTTCTAAATCGGTTTCGCTATATCCTTTGTTGTTTGGGAGTCCGAGGAATTCCAAAACAGCCGGATTTTTTATAAAATCCATGCTATCCCGTTGAAATTCCGCTGTTTTTTCCCGCATTTCTTCTATTACCGGCTCTTTGACCTGCGACGACAGCAGGCGCTGGTAGTAGAGAGTTGAAATATTTCTGTCTAATGTCCGAACCGACCAGTGATTTTCCGCCGTTTCTTTCAGATAGTACTTTTGGGCGTCTTTGCTTTCCACCCTCATTATCAGCCGAATATGAGACCAACTCAATTGTGCACACAGTGTGTGCATAATCTCATATTCGCAGAATGTCAGGTAAAACTTCTTAAAATCCCACAAATTACGCGTCCCGAACCCTTTGCCAAACTCCTTAGTCAGCTCGGCGGACAGAGTTTTCAGGATTTCTTCGCCATAGGCGGCGCGTTCTTTTCCTTGTTGCTCTTCTTTCACGATGCGCTTTCCTATGAGCCAGTATGCTTCTACCATAGCGGAATTTACCGCAGAGTATGCCTTTTGACGCGCAACCGCCAAAATCTGTTTGATGTCGGCAACAAAAGAAACATCTTTGATTTGTTGTTTATTCATTCTTATACCTCGACTTAGGTTAAACTATAAAACAAATATACAATACACACACTACTCTACTCCCTCGACCAAAACGCCGAAATGCAAAATATAAATTCCGGCGGACAAGCATTATACAAAGCCCGTCCTCCGATTGATTATTGCACGCAGCGCACTGAAAACAGATTTGTCTCCTTATTTTTCACAGTTGGAAGCGTTATCATCATAACACCAACTGTTATTTGTTACGTGATTTAGATTTTGAGCCATCCACGTCAAGTTACCGATTCTTACCGTGCGATAGGTTTGATTGTCGCGCGGGTCGGTGAAAGTATTCTGCTCTTGCTTAGTTTCTGCGTCCGAAGCTGAGCCATCGGCATCCGTGCCTCTCCTGAAATAAGCATTATCCCATCCTTCTAGCAAATTTGTTTTGGGATTGTAGGTTAAAATCCATTCTTCAGCGTCCCATTCATCGCTTGCACTTTCGCCTGCAGCAATATTTACACGGAATTGATATGTATTAATTTTGCTTATGACGCCGGTTTTAATAATAAAAACTAAATGCGCCGATACGGTATTATCCGTTTTTATCGTTATAGAAGGCTGCACGTCTTCCCATTCAGAAGGAGTGGAAGAAGTTACAACGTAATTCCACGTGCCGTAAACGCTAAAATCAGGGTCGTGGGTAATTTCGTCGCCGTCTGTTTCGTTGGCGAGAGGTTGCCTCTCATCATACTGCTCTGATTCTATTCCCACCGTCACCGCTTCCTCTGCCACTGCTTGCTCCTGTTTCTTGCATCCTGTTACACACAGGGTCAGCGCGGTGGCTAACACTATTACAACGCTTGCTTTCTTAAACATAAAAACTCTCCTTTTTGCGACTTTCTTTTTTATTGCCGCATGGTTAATATAGAAATTATGGTACCGTTTTTTGACCTTAATTCAATTTCAGCAAAATCTTAAATTCCAGCAGACAAGCATTACACACACACGTCTGCCAATTATTTATTGAACGCAACGGACAGAGACCGCGCGTGCCTTATTAACAGTGTTTCTGAGTACGTTGCCTTCTTCTGCGTCTATGTACCAAGACCAAGCGTAAACCGTATCATTCTCCGTAGCGCTCCACCAGTAACCGGTCCAACCGGCATTACTGAAACTACCATCGTCGGGAAGGCGGTTGCCGCCGGGCATCGCAGAAAAACCGAACTCGTCGGAACCGTCCCTATATTCAGCCCAACCGGTTTTTGATTTGAGCTTTCCGATAGCCTCCTCCTCACCACCAACAGTTGTAATCAAATCACTCCATTCACCATCGCTTGGCAAACGCCAACCGGCAGGACAAGCAGTCATAGCGGCATTCCAAGTATAGAGCCTGCCGTACTTCTCACAATTAGAAACGTTATCATCATAACACCAACTATTGTCTGTCGTGAAGTTGAGGTTTTGAGCCATCCATGTCAAGTTACCGATTCTTACTGTGCGGTAGGTTTGATTGTCGCGCGGGTCGGTGAAAGTACCGCCGTCGATAGAAGCGGCAGCTGCAGCCGATTGAGTGTCAAGTGATCTGCCTTCCAATTCTCTAAAACGCCATGGTATTTCGCCGTCTAACCCATCTGTGCTAGTTGTCCATCTGCCTAAATCGTCTCCTCTAGATGCCCACGCATATATTTTATTCCAACCTCTTTTCAGAGATATGCTATAGTTATAAATTCCGTCGGTATCCATGCCGGTTATTGTAATATCTCGATCTGTATACCAAAAGTTAACTGCAAAATAGCCCCATGATTCAGTTTTATGAAAATAACCGATTTGTTCGCCGCTGCCAAAGGCTAAAACCCTATCAACCCTGTATATTCTAGCTAATTTGTCACTAACCAAAGGTGTATCGTTTAAAAAATAATGTCCGATCTGGTAAGTATACAAATCAGGTAACGTTTCAGGAAGGGTTAGGGTAAAATTGCCATTGGAATACTTGCCGATAACCGTCAACTGTGTTTCGTTTTTTCTTTGAATCGATCCCAAATCTTCTGGAATGAAAATAACACGTACTTCGCTGACAATTGAATTAAGTTCATCCCCGTTTTCCACCTGCGCCGTTATCACACCGTCAAACGCGCCGGAGGCTAAATTGTTGTCGCCATGCTGCCCCTGTTCCGCAGTCGCTGCCTGCTCGCCACCCGTTTCGGTTTCGGAAAAAATATTTTCCGTGTCGCCGCGATAAGTGAACAATATTTCTTCCGGATTCTCTCCAATTAAAGTTCGTTTGGTTGGAAATTCTTCGCTGTCATATTCGAATACATATTGTTGTAATAATCCGTTAGAAGACTTGGCTTCAACAATATTATTGTTAAGCCCGAAGTTATTACTTGGGTCTGAAAACAAAAATTGCAGTAGCCATTTCGGAGTATTGCAGTGAAAAAACGGCGACTTTTTATTGTCGTATTCATATTCTACAACAAAAAACTCCTCTATATCGGATACTCTATTAGTTGTCAATTTAGTCAAATTATCTCTCTGATAATCATAGGTTCTAATATCAGACCAACCGGAACCGGACCTTTCACTCTTGACAATGTATCCATGTCTGTTTACGGTTATTGTTTCGTGTGGGTAAACATTGCTGCCTACGGTTATCGTATTTCCGTCTCTAACGAAACTTGCTGCCAAAAATGGAACATCATCCGCGATTTTTACCGAGCCGTCATCACTGTATGTAATCGTTGCCGTATGTGTGTGAAATCCTACTCCTTCGTAATAACGCATTTTTACAATACGGTTTCGGTCATCGTACTCAAACCTTACCTTGGACATCTCACCACGTATGATGCTTTCCAACAACTTCACCGCTCCGCTCGACGTTGCCGCCTGCTGTTCCCGCCCTCCGCATCCCGTGAGGCACAGGATTATTGTTGCGGTTAATGCCAACGCTGCGATGTTACACATTTTCTTAATCATAAAAACTCTCCTTTCGCGGTCTTATCTTTGTTGCCGCACGGTTAATATAGAAATTACGGTACACCGATTTATGCCTACTACGGTCATCATTCTACCCAATCCTCTTCGTCCGGCAACCTCAACCTACTTTCGATATCTTCCGCCGTCGGCAAGATGTTTTCCAATTCTTTTGGGAGTACGCTGGTCATTTTGAACTCGCTAACGCCTATGGGGGTCAGCAGGTTGCGCAGGGCATATTCCGCCATCAGTTTTTTCTTCTTCCTGCAAAGCAATATCCCGATGGTTGGGTTATCAATCGGTTTCTTTAGCTGATCATCGACTGCCGAGATATAGAAATTCATTTTGCCGGCGTACTCCGGCTTGAAATCGCCCATTTTGAGGTCTATCACGATGTAGCAACGCAATTCCAGGTGGTAGAACAGGAGGTCGATATAAAAATCCTCGTTTTCTACTTCGAGATGATACTGCCGCCCAACGTAAGAAAAGCCTTTTCCCAGTTCAAGCAGGAGGTTAGTGATGTTGCCGATTAGCGCTTTTTCGACATCCCGCTCTATCATTCCCTCGCGAAACTCGATAAAATCGAAGATATACGGGTCTTTTAGCGTTTGCCGCGCCAATTCGCTCTGCAGGGCGGGTAAGCGCTCCGTGAAATTGGTCGTTTTGTCCGCGACGGCCTGACGCTCATAGAGATTGGTGTCGATTTGCATGGCTAAAATGTTGCTGGACCAGCCGTTTTTGATGGTTTGACGTGCATACCACAGCATTTCGTCCATGTTTTTTACTCTATCCATTAAATTCACGTTGTGCGTCCAAGTTAATTGTGCAGGAACCTCCTGCACAATTTGTAAGTCATTGTAAATACTGGCAAACTTGGCCATATAGTGGAGATTTCTATGTGAAAATCCCCGGATATGCGGAAAGGCTTGCCGAATATCAAGAGCCAAATTCTTGATAAACTTGTTGCCCCAGCTTTTATGCTCGTTAATAGAGTTGCCGACCTTCCAGTAAAGGCCTATCAAATCACGATTGGCATTTATCACAACGCGCTGTTGCGTTACGGCGATTTCATGCTTTATTTGATTAAGCAAATCCATATATTCCTTCGTACTTGTCAACATCTCTACTCCTTCCCTAAAATTAAAGACGTGTTTTCATAATATAATTTCTGCAACATCGATACTGCATAGGTTCAAGCGGACAGGCATTATACACACCCGCCCGCCGATTGATTATTGGACGCAGCGGATAGAGAAGCCAAAGCCCTTAGGGTGGTGGTATTCATCTACGAACACCTCGTCTGCGTGCATGAGCCAACTCCAAGCTTCATCCGCGTCGTCCTCCGTAGCACATACCACCAGTAGCCGCTAAGGCCGACACTATGGAATTCTCCAGGGGGGCTAATGTGGCGGGGCGTTACGGGGCGGTAGTGGATTCATATCGTTTTTTTATCAGCCGCTTTTCCGGCTGTTTTAACTATAAGCGAGCCGCTGTCTGAATGCAACTCGGCGCTTCGTCCGCAGGTTCCGCCTACATCTTCGCCGATAACGGGAATACGCAAACCCGCAAGCGCTTCGTGTGCGGCTTTGATATTTCGGGCGCCTATTCTCATTGTTTCGTTTTGAGAAATCAATTTATGCATTTGTGCGCCGCCGGCCAACTTTGCTACTAAACTACTTCTCTTTACGCCAAGCCTACGCATATCATCAACCAATTGCGGAACCGCCGTATCAACAAATTTCGCGGCGCTGACGCCGGTTGAAATCGAGCCGGTCGGCAGCATGCAATGCGCCAAGCCTATAGTTTTTGTTGTAGAGTCGTATAGTGCGATGGCCACACACGAACCTAACCCAAAAGTTATTAAAACTCCGGGATACTTAACGCACCTCATATCGGCCATAGCTACTACTGTCTTACCACCAAGTTTCATTCTACATTACCTCGTAATTTTGCGCGATCATGCTCGGCTTCATAGAGATTACTGTCAACTCATAAAACTCTACTACTATAGTTTTTTGTTATCGACCCCCGTCATAACTCTCTCACCGAGAGGATTATCTCTGCTCCAACGACGGCAGTGCGTCTGATCCTACATGGCTCCACTCTGAGTTCGTTGATAATTTTTTCAATGCCCCAAACGTTATCAAACTCAGAGGCTTCATGTCTGTATTCAATTTCAAATTTCTTTTCCGCAACACCTTCCTTGAGCTTCCCCACGCCTTCGAGCGATCCTTGTTCCCATTCGCCCGCATAGACAAAAGTACTAACCCATCTAACATTGCGCCTCGCACAAAATTCGCGTTTTTCTCCATTAGCATCGATAAATCTTAGAACATTTAAGACGGTTCCGTAATGGAAAAAATCAATGAAAGAGAGGTCGCTGATTATATGTCTTTCCAATTGATATAACGGTAACGTTATCGCGTCAAAAAAATGCGAGTCTTTCTTTCGTAAATTTTCAAAATTGGAATCCTCGCGCGCTCTGGCCATATAGTTAGGTTCTAATTGCGTTGATAACCATAAAAATTTAAACGCTTCCCAATCATTAAGACGTTGGCTGCCCGGCATTTCACTATGCGAATCTTCGGGCGGCGGCGATTCCGACAGGCGGATAGAGATGACACGAGCCAAATTATATAACGCCAAAGCATAAGGGGTGCTGGAGAAGCTCGTTAAGGCGCTCAGATAAAACATCGCCTCTGCCTCCGGCCACATTTGCAGCTCGTAAAGAAACATACCGTCCGCATTATAATCCTGCGCGGTCATGTTCGGCTTATAGGGGTCACGCCAGACATTATCCTGCAAGATGTAGGTTCCGGCGGTTCTGCCGGCAGCATTGTAAAATTCATCAAAAAGACAATCAAAGGAGTATCTTGTTGGCGTACTCCATACCCCAACATTTGCGCCGATAGTAATATTGGCCAGCCTATTACGCACAAACGCGTAACTCCCAATCGTTGTCACACTGTTAGGAATGATAACACCGGTTAGTTGATTCCAGCCAAATGCTCTTTGCTCAATCGTAACCACGCTATTAGGAATGGTAACATCGGTCAGCCCTTTGTTACTGAACGCCATTACTCCTATAATCGTAACCGGCAACCCCTGCAATTGAGAGGGAATGCGGACGTTTCGTTTGCGGCCTACGTAATTGGTAATCGTTACGGAGCCGCCATCGCTCGAAATGGTAAATTCAAAATCCGCTTCGTCGTCGTATTGCCCTGATTCTTCCACCGCCGACACCACTTCCCCGGCTATCGCCTGCTCCACGCTCGGTGTCTGCGCGGTTGCCGCTTGTCCCTGTTTCCCGCACCCTGTTACGCATAGGGTTAGCGCCACGGTTAACGCTATTACAACGCTTGCTTTCTTGAACATTAAAACTCTCTTTTCACTGTTATTTTTATTGTTATCGACCGCCGTCATAACTCTCTCACAGAGAGAATCTCTCTCGATCTAAGGATAGTGAGGCGTTCGATCATAGCGGGATCAGACCTGAGATCGTTGACAATTCTTTCAATGCTCATGTTGGTATGTTCGGAGGCTCCGTATCTGTAGTCGATTTCAAACCTTTTTTCCGCAACACCTTTTTTGAGCGTCCCCCATCTTTCTTCATCCGAATAAACAAAAGAGTTAACCCATTCTCTATTGCGTATCGTACAGAAATCGTGTTCTTTTCCGTTAGCGTCGGTAAATCTTAGAAAGTTTACAAAAGTTCCAACATGGAATAAAGAGCTAAAAGAGATCCCGCTAATTCTATGCCTTTCCAATTGATCTTGGGGCAATGTTATCGCGTCAAAGAAGACGGGGTCTTTTGCTCGCAGATTTTCAAAATCGGAATCATCGCGCGCTCTGGCCATACGGTTAGGGTCTAATTGCGTTGATAACCATAAAAATCTAAATGCCGCCCATTCATTAAAACGCTGGCTGCCCGGTATCTCATTATGTAAATTTTCAGGCGGCGATGATTCCGACAGGCGGATAGAAATGACGCAAGCCAAATTGTATAGCGATAAAACATGAGTAGTGCCGGAGAAACTCGCTAAGGCGCCATGATAGAACATCGCCTGCGCTTGGGGCCACATCCGCTCCCTGTAAAAACGCATACCGGCCACATTGTAATCCTGCGCGGTCATGTTCGGCTTGTAGAGGTCGTTGTCAACGAGCAATCTTTGTAGTGGAGTTAGCGTCGGCTCGGGGGATGTTTCGTTGATTTGCTGAGTTTGTTCCGTGGATGATGATTGTTCTTGTCTCGTTTCCTGAACATTCCGATTATACTGAACGCAGCGTACCGAGAATCCAAATTTCTTATCATCCCCTGCCGTAGACACGCCATGGCTGTGCGAGAGCATGTTCCAAAACCGAGCGTTAAACGCATCGTTCACCGTGGCGCTCCACCAAAAACCGAACTCGCCGATATGCCCAAAATTACCATCAACGAAGCGGGAGCCACCGGGCAACGCCAAAAAATCAAAATCGTCTGTACCTCGAAGTATAAGGTTCAAATAGGGAACCCAGCCCGTTCTCGATTTAAGCCTTCTACCTGCCATGTCCCTGCCACCGGCAATTTGAACCAAACTATCCCAATCATCATCCGTAGGCAAACGCCAACCTGCCGGGCAAGCAGCCATAGCGGCATCCCAAGTATAGAGCTGTCCGTACTTATCACAATTGGAAGCGTCATCATCATAACACCAACTGCCATTTGTTACGTGATTTAGATTTTGAGCCATCCAAGTCAAGTTACCGATTTTTACCGTACGATAAGTTTGACTGTCGCGCTGGTCGGTGAACGTACTTTGTTCTTGCTCTGCGGTTGCCGTTTGTTTTTGTCTCGTTTCCTGAACATTCCGATCATACTGAACGCAGCGCACAAACAGGCCGCCATCCTTGGGGTTGAGGCTCTCGTCCACGCCCGCGTAACCCGAACCCATGAATTGGTACCACGCATGGTCGTTCCCATCTTTCGTGGCGCTCCACCAGCCGCCGAACATGCCGACACCACTGACATTGCCATCGATGCTACGGACGCCGCCAGGCATTGCCGAAAAACCAAAATCGTCGGTACCGGGAATTAATCCTCCACCGCTGCCTCCGTCAACCCAACCTGTTTGTGATTTAAGCTTCGTACCTGCCATGTCCCTGCCACCGGCAATTTGAACCAAATTGTTCCAATCATCATCTGTAGGCAAACGCCAACCGACTGGACAAGCCCCCATAGCGGCATCCCAACTATACAACCTACCGTACTTCTCACAATTGGAAGCGTCATCGTCATAACACCAAGAATTATCGGTTTGAAAATTCAAGTTCTCGGCCATCCATATCAACTCACCGATTTTTACCGTACGATAACTTTGAGTGTCGCGCTGGTCGGTAAAATTACCGATGACAGCCTGTTGCTGTTTCCCGCACCCCGTGAAGCATAGGATTAATGTTGCGATCAGTGCTATTACAACGCTTGCTTTCTTGAGCATAAAAAGGCCCTTTCAAAAAGATAAAAATGTTTATTTTCGCTTTAAACAAATATAATAATTGTGACATGCCGCAATAGTAGTTCCTTTGTCTTGATATAATGTATGTATTTTGAATAGGAGCCCCAGTCATCCGCCTCTACGCTAAAACCCGTATCCTAAAGTCAAAACCAATATCAATGTCAAAATATCATACACTATTCCTCTCTCGACCAAACGTAGTTGTGCTGGGTGTAGGTTCCGGCTGCGCGGCCTTGCGCGTTGTAAAACTCTGTAAAGCTATCACCAAACGCATGCTGCACTGCATCATCCTCGTCCGCACACTCCACCTCCACTTCATAATCCTGTTCACACTCCACTTCGTACACTACTTTAACGTTTGCGCCGATGGTAATGCTGGTTAATTGGCTTCCGAATGCTTCCATCCCAATCTCTGTTACGCTGCTTGGAATGGTAATGCTGGTTAATTGATTAGCAACAAACGCATGGCTCTCAATCGTAGTTACGCTATTGGGAATGGTAACATTAGTCAATCGATTGCTTGAAAACGCTCCCCACTCAATTGTAGTCACAGCATTAGGAATGGTGATATCGGTCAGCTGATTACCATAAAACGCCCATCCGCCAATCGTAGTCACGCTATTGGGAATTGTAACGCTGGTCAGTTGATTTCTATGAAACGCACTATGTCCAATCGTAGTTACACTGTTGGGAATTGTAACGCCGGTCAGTTGCTTGCCGGCAAACACATTATCTTCAATTAGAGTCACACCGTCAGGGATAGTTATGTTTTTTTCGTTACCATAATACATTGCTAATCGCTCACCGTTTGCACCCAAAAGAAAAAAATCCTTAACGGTGTATATGGGGTTATCTGAAGCGACAAAAATGTTTCTCAAAGGGTTGCCTACAAATGCCCCTACCCCAATTGCAGTTACGCTACTGGGAATAGTGACGTCGGTCAATCGATTACCGGCAAACGCCCAACGCCCAATCGCGGTCACACTATTGGGAATGGTGATGTTGGTCAGTTGGTTGCCGGCAAACGCTTCCCGCCCAATTTCAGTCACGCTACTAGGAATGATAACGCTGGTAAGCCGGTTATTCTGAAATGCCCCTTCCCCTATCTCTGTTACGCTACTTGGAATGATAATGCCGGTAAGCTGATTAGATCGAAATATACCTGCCCCTATCTTCGTTACACTATTAGGAATGACAACGCTGGTCAGTTGGTTATGCGAAAATGCCCACTGCCCAATTGTAGTCACACTGTTGGGAATGTCAACTCTGGTCAACCGACTGCCGGTAAATGCCCCCTCCTCAATCGTAACCACGCTGCTTGGAATAGTAATGTTAGTCAATCCACGACTTTCGGCAAACGCATTCTTGCTAATCGTAGTCACACTATTGGAGATAACAACGCTGGCCAGCCTGCGATTTTCGGCAAACGCCGCCTCGCCGATCTCAGTCACATTATTGGGAATGACAATTCCAACCAGTTGATTATGAGCAAACGCACTTTTGCCAATTGTAGTCACACCGTTAGGGATGACAACATCAGCCAAACGATTGCTAGCAAATGCCATTTTCCCAATCGTAACTACGCTGCTTGGAATGGTAACGCTAACAATTTGTCTACCCACAAATGCCGTTTCTTCAATAATCGTTACCGGCAATCCCTGCAATCGCGATGGAATGCGGATGTTTTGTTTGCCGCCTACATAGTTGGTAATCGTCACCGAGCTGCTGTCGCTCGAGATTGTAAACTCAAAATCCGCTTCGTCGTCGTACTGCTCCGATTCTTGCACCACACCTACCGCTTCTTCAATCACTGCCTGCTCTGGGGTTGCCGTCTGCTCCCGCTTCCCGCACCCAGTGAAGCACAGGAACAATATTGCGGTCGGTACTATCACAACGCTTGCTTTCTTGAACATAAAAACGCCCTTTCTTTGATACCACCATCACGTGATATTGACTTCAACATCAAAATCTTTAAATTCTTTTGGTAATAGGGGCTCAAAGTTTCCTCTCTCAATCAGAGGGCAAGGGTGTACACTGTACGCCCTTCCTCACTTCGAGCATAGTCTATCTCCCGTAACGCCCCTATTCTAAAACCCTACGGCCTTATGTATCCTAAAATCATCGTACAAATCAAACGGATGGTTTTGATTTTAGCATTTTTACCCCGATAGTATGCCCACATGTCCCCCGTAAGCGGTCGCCGCTTATGGGGGACCGCAGGGGGGCTAATGTATCGGGGCGTTACGGGGCAGAGCCCCGTC
>JAITUP010000215.1 GCA_031286265.1 Chitinispirillales bacterium
ATCAATAACATTGGCCTAAGCGTAGACAAAGTCCTAAATATCGCAAAAACAATAACAACATTGAAAATACGCCTACCCAAAAGCAGAAAAACTATGAGCAAAACCATGCTGATAAACAAGTATCACAAAACTATTGAAAAACTATTCGATCAAAATTTCTGGAAAACATCGTAGGGTGGCGCATTGTCGAAGTCAGGAATAAACGTAAACACTATAGCAAAAATAACAGGACTGACAATCGCTGAAATAGAAAATATTTAAACAGGTAACGCTTGCTGTTTCTATCCCTACTAAAACCAGACGGGACACATCGTGGGCTGTTCAAAAGCAGGATTGTTGCAAAAGCGGGTGGATTGCCATCCACCCCTACAAATTATGGCAAAAACACAGCATTTGTACTCGAATTGCAAGCCGATAGATCGCCGCGCTTCGCTCGCGATGGCAATTTTTTTGTGGTTACACCGGAACATAGATGAGTTCCGTCAAAAACGCTATCAATTGCCGTTTTCCTCTACAAACTTAAAAACTTTTTCTCCCTTACGCGCCATGCCTAATCTTTCCCGCGCGACCCTTTCTATGTGGGCGGTGTCGTTTCTCAAGCGTTCTATTTCGGTTTTTAGCGAGTCTATTTCCATGCGGGCGGCTTTTATTTCCTGTATGCGGCCTTTGTCTTCTCTGTGGAGACGGTACATGTCTAAAAAACCGCGTTCACTTACGGTTAATAGAATCAAGACGCCCACTGCGACGATTGAGGCCACGATTAATAATAATTTTCTGTTGCGTTTCATAATATCACTTTCAGTGTCAAAAATATTTACAAATCACGATATCCGTCTGAACATTTGGCCGCCTACCTGGGTTATGAAACCTTTTAGTTCGAGGTTTAATAATATTCCCAATATTTGCGGGATTTCGAGCCCGCATGTTTCCGCTATAGTATCGACGCGGTCCGGTGTGTCTGAGAGCGCGTCCCATACTGCCAATTCTTCCGCGGCTAATGCCGGGCGCGGCGGCATTTCGCTTCTGATTTTTTGCGGCGGCGCGGTGATGTGCGGAGCAAAGTTTATCGCGGATATATGCTCGAAAACATCCTGCGACGATCTGATTGGAATCGCGCCGTCTCTTATCAACTTAAACGTCCCCGCGCTTACCGCCGACGTTATGGGGCCGGGCACCGCAAACACCGTTCGATTCTGCTGAAGCGCATAGTCGGCTGTGATGAGCGCGCCGCTTTTCTCACCGGCTTCAATCACAATCACTCCGCAAGACATTCCGCTAATGACCCTGTTACGTCTTGGAAAATTGTATGGTTCCGGAGCCGTCCCTAATGGAAATTCGGAAACCAACGCTCCGTTTTCGCAAATGCGTTTCGCAAGCGCCTTGTTTTCCGGCGGATAGATGCGGTCAAGCCCACAGCCGAGTACGGCTATTGTTTTACCGCCCGCGTCGAGACAGCTCTCGTGGGCGACGGTATCAACGCCCCGCGCTAATCCGCTAACGATCACCGCGCTGCCGCTTAGTTCTGCGGTCAAATCACGCGTACAGTTTTTTCCATAAGTCGTGGGGATGCGCGTACCAACAATCGCAAGCGCGTGATCTCGGAAAACCGAGAGATCGCCCTTCACGTAAAGTATCGGCGGCGGGGCAAAAATCTCTTTCAGATAGACGGGATAATCTTCATCGTCCAAAATCAAAATTGAGATCCTGTTTTCCGCGCACTCATCAATTTGCCGGCGCGCGGCGTCGAGCAATTCACTTTTACGCCTCAATGCTTCTCTGCTCAACGCCGGAATAAGTCGTTTGTCGAGAGACAGCTCAGCGGACGCTTCAAACACGGCCTGCGGCGTACCAAATACCTCCATGAGCCGCCGGATGCGAACCGGACCAAGACCGTCGATGCTGTTCAATGCTATCCAATATTCTCGCATACTTAATCAATCCGTGTAGAAGTCCAGGCGTTCACACTTTCGGCGATCTCTTTCATTATTTCGAGGCCGTTTTCTTTTTGCAACAGGTTACCGGTAACAATTATGTCTGCGCCGGATTCTAATTTTTCAACGGCGGTCGCTTTATCCCTTATCCCGCCGCCGACAATTATCGGAATATCAACGCAAGCGCGTACCGTTTTTATCATCTCCGGCGGCACGGTGAGAGAAGCTCCGCTGCCCGCTTCCAAATATATCATCTGCATTCCTAAATACTGCGCGGCGAGCGCATGAGCCGCGGCGATGTTCGGCTTGCCGCGGGGAAGCGGACGGGTGCCGCTCATAAATTCTACGGAAGTTACGGCGCCGGATTCTACGAGCATGTATGCCGTCGGAATCGGCTCTAATCCATATTGACGAATGACAGGCGCGGCCTTGACATGCTCACCTATAAGATTGACGGGGTTGCGCCCGGATATCAGCGACAGGTAAAGCAACGCGCTCGCGTGTTTCGATAGCTGCGTTGAATCGCCGGGAAAAATAATCACCGGTATAGACACGGCTTCCCGCAGCGATTTGACAAAAATGTCAAAATTATCTGTCTCAATAAGACTGCCGCCCACAAGCAGCGCGTTCACGCCATGCTCCTGCGAGCATCGCGCGGTCTCGACGGCTTTCTCTATTGTAAAGTCGTCCGGGTCGAGCAGTACCCAGTAGGCGCGGCGGTTTTCCGCTTTGTTTTTTTGGATGCCGGTTAAGATTTTGTTGTTCATATTCTACTATTGCCCCGTTTGAGGGATGATTTTTGCGGCGATTATATTTTGCGCTTCCGTTAGCGCGTCGTCCAATTTTGCCGGGTCTTTTCCGCCGGCCTGCGCGCGGGTTTTACTGCCGCCGCCGCCGCCGCCGGTGCATATTGCCGCGGCCTTAACGATATCGCCGCAATGGATACCGTGCTTCGATACCGCGTCGTCTCCGGCGCCCGCGGCGAACATTACCTTATCGTCAACCTTTGCGCCTATAACTATAACCGTATCGACCAAACCGTCTCCCCGTATCTTATCGGAAATCGCGTCGACAATGCGAGAAAATGATTCCTTGTTGAGTTCGCCCATATTTTTGACGGCATATTTAAGAGACGACGCGCACCGGCTCGCTTCTTCAAAAATCTCGCCTATCGAATCCGCCGCTTTTGCCGCCGACAGGTTTTTCATTTTATTCTCAAGCTCTTTCACGGTGTCAATAAGCCCCGTAACGCGCTCCTGAACTTTGTCCTGACCAACCTTCAACATAAGCGCCAGCGCGGATACCGTTTTCTCCTTGTCAATCAAATATTGAATCGCCGACATCCCGGTAATAGCGGTTATGCGGCGCACACCCGCCGAAACGCTTTCTTCACCAGTTATATGGAACGGCCCGATTTGACCGGTGCCCGAGACGTGCGTCCCGCCGCATAACTCTTTGGAGACGGAATTTATCGACACCACTCTGACCGTATCGGCGTATTTCTCGCCAAACAGCGCGACCGCGCCTGCCGCTTTCGCGGCGGCGGTATCCATAACGGCCGTCTCTATCGCGTAGTTATCCATTATCCATTCATTGACAAGTTTTTCGACTTTAACGATTTCCTCATTGTCAAGCCCCTTGAAGTGAGTGAAGTCAAAGCGCAAACCGGTGGAATCGACACGTGAACCGGACTGCTGAACATGATCGCCCAATATCTTGTGCAGAGCAGATTGCAACAGGTGCGTAGCCGTGTGATTTTTTTGTATCGCCGAACGCAACGTACTATCGATACTCGCCTTAAACGGTGCGCTCAAACTCTCATTTGTCAACATAATATCCGATTTGACACGATGCACAATCAAATCATTCCACTTAAACACGTCATCCACAATAATTTTTACACCGGACGATGTAACAAGTTCACCCTTATCGCCAACTTGTCCGCCCGCTTCCGCATAGAACGGCGACTTGTCGAGAATGAAAAGATACGTGTTAACGCTATCGCCGCCATCATCGTCGATCATTTTGTATCTGCACACGTTAACATCCGCGCTGCCGCCGTCATATCCCACAAACTCCGTCCCCGCGACCTGCCTCAACTCCGTCCATCCTTCCGGCGTTAGCCCGTCGTCCGCTCCGCTCTTTCTCGCTTCCCTCGCTCGCTCTCTTTGACGCTTCATCAATTCTTCATAGCCGCTCTCATCAACGCTCAATCCTTTTTCTTCCGCCATGAGCCGCGTCAAGTCCATCGGAAAACCATACGTATCATAAAGCGCAAAGACGTCCGCTCCCGCAAGCACTTTGTCCCCTTTGTCAACTGCTCCGCCCACCATCACCTCAAACTTCTCAATCCCCTGCTCAAGCGTCGATCCGAACCGCTCTTCCTCCGACCTTATCACTTCTTCCAAAAACGCGCGCCTCTGACCTATTTCAGGAAATGCCCCGCCCATTTGTTCTATCACCACCGGTACCAATTTCCACAAAAACGGTTCCTTAAATCCGATTTCCCGCCCAAATCTATAAGCTCTCCGCAAAAGCCGCCGCATCACATACCCGCGCCCCTCGTTCGATGGAAACGCTCCGTCGGTTATCGCGAAAACAAGCGCGCGGATGTGGTCGGCGATCACACGGAACGGCGTACCCGGCACACCGCCGTCGTACTGGGTGCCGGTCATCTTCACAAGCTCCTTAATAATCGGCTGGAAGAGGTCTGTATCATAGTTGGATTCGACCCCCTGAATCACCGCGACGATGCGCTCGAAGCCCATGCCCGTATCGACATGCTTGGCCGGAAGCGGATTGAGCGCGCCGCTTTTTTCGCGGTTGTATTGGATGAACACCAAATTCCAAAGCTCCCGATACCGCGCGTTTTCGCCGTTGACCCCCTCCACGGGATCATTATAGGTGGCGGCGCGAGTCGCCTCATCGCCCATGTCAAAATGTATCTCCGAACAGGGTCCGCACGGCCCGGTCTCGCCCATCTCCCAGAAATTGCTCTCATCGCCGAAGCGCATAATTCTGTCGTGCGGAATGTCGGTCTCGGTCTTCCAAAACTCTTCCGCCTCATCGTCGCTCGTATGGATAGTAGCAAAGAGTCTGTCTTTGGGCAGCCCCCACACCTCGGTCAGCAGTTCCCACGCCCACTTGATCGCCTCTTTCTTATAATAGTCTCCAAACGACCAGTTCCCAAGCATCTCAAAAAGCGTATGATGGTAGTGATCCCGCCCCACTTCCTCCAAGTCATTATGTTTGCCGGACACGCGCATACACTTCTGCGAGTTGGCCGCGCGGGCAAGCCCCTTGGGGTTATCGCCAAGAAAAATGGACTTAAACTGATTCATCCCCGCGTTTGTGAAGAGCAGCGTAGGGTCGTCCTGCGGAACTACGGGAGCGCTGCGAATGAATGTGTGGCCACGGTCGGCGAAGAATTTGACGAACTCATCGCGAATTGCGTTTGATGTTTTCATAATAGAGGCAAATGCCCGGCTCCTGTTTTGGGTTAAGTTTAGCTCAATTTAGGATACAATAACTCAGTATAAATATACGTTGTGCAAAGTGTGGGGCGATAAAAAGTTTTTAAAAATTGCTTTTCCCAGCCGTGGCTATCTCACGTCAATCCAGCGAGGCAGCGTGTTTCCCCATTCGTCTACTACGGTGATTAAATGCCTGCCGGCTTCCGGTATAATGCTCATCCGATGGAAAAATTGTGTGGAGCCGAGATAGGTATCGTTGAGATGCCAATAGACTATGGCGTTTGATTGCCGGTGCGCCAATTCCAAAGCTATAGCCCCTATGGAACCGTCCATCTGCCTCGACAGACGAATGGGGTGATGGGTGTTTGGATAGATAAATTCCATTGGCCTGGCGGTTTGATTACCGGCGCATGATGGGCTTAGATGGGGCAGCGTTCTGTAGCTTGGATGCCGTCTTCTGTAGAACCATTCCTGAATAGGCGGCAGAACGAACCATGTTTTTCTAACCATCCTGTCTGCCGGATAACAGTTGGCGAAAACGCGGTAACGCTCGTCTTCGGAAAGATGGACAATTGTGTGATACGGGCAGGCCTTTGTCCTGAAACCTGCCGGAAGAATTTGAATTTTTTCAACGTTATCGCAATGACGTCCGGCCAAATGGCCGCTTACTCCGCAAACCTCCGCGGTCTCAAAAACGTCATATGGTTTTTCAAACCATGAAGTATGCCCCAAAAGATTAAAAATATCGAACATCACTAACGCGGAAGTTCCTGTGCCCGTTAATCCGGGGCGTCCTTCGCCGCTTGCGTTTCCGGTCCAGACGCCAACTACGTATTCCGGCGTCACGCCCACTGCCCAGGCGTCTCTGAAACCATAACTGGTACCGGTTTTCCACGCCACCTTACGCATCGACGGGATGCTTCTCCAGTCGATTTCTTCGGGACGGTTCACGTGTATCAAGGCTTCTAATGTTTGCCAAGACGCTCCCGTGTTGAACTGGTTCGCGTCTTTTTCGGTGAACAAAGGCACTTGCCCCCAATCAAACCGATCGCTACGCTGCTGCTCTCGGTCATGGAAAACTACCGATTGCGCCATACGGAGATAGGCGACGCTCGTTTCCCATAAATTCACTTCTCCGCCGCCCAAAATTAGCGTTAGGCCATAGTGATCCGCGGGAAAATTGAGTGTGCCGAATCCCATCGATCGCAGGTCTCCCAAAAATTTTGGAACGCTGTATTGCCTCAACATATTCACCGACGGAAGGTTCAACGAGCGCGACAGCGCCAAGCTTGCCGGAACTGCGCCGTCGAATCGCAAGTTGAAATTTTGCGGCTGAAACCCCTGTACCATAATCGGAATATCGGGGACAAGCGTTTCGGGGAGTATGTCTCCTTCCTGCAGCATCATCTGATAGAGAAACGGTTTCAAAATGCTGCCTGAACTGCGCGGCGCCCGAATGATGTCGACCTGAGTACCGGCCTGCCTCGTTCCAAAATTCACGTTGCCGCAATAGGCCATCACCTCGCCTTTTTCTACATCGAACACCACGGCGGCGATATTTTGAATTTTGTTGTGCGAGAACTCGTTATGCCAGCGATTCAGAATATGCTCGACTTTAATTTGCAAAGACGCGTCGATCGTGGTGACATGCCTCTGCCCGGGCCGTTCGATTTGCAGATTGCTAACTGCGTGAGGAGCTAATTGAGGCAACGGGTAGGGTTCATTTGGCAAGGGTTCATCTATAGCCAACTGATATGTCATTTCATCCATCTTGCCTGATTGATATAATTTGGTGAGCAGCCTGTTTCGTTTTTGCAAGAGCGCGGGCCGGTTTTTTCTGACGTGCATGGCGGACGGCGCATTCGGCAATACCGCTAAGAGCGCCGCTTCCGCCCAGGATAAATCCACAGACGAATGGCCGAAATATCGCCACGAGGCGGCGTCTATCCCCATTACATTGCCGCCAAAAGGCGCATGAGAAGCATATAACAACAGGATATCCGATTTACTGTTCGTCAATTCCAAACGCAGCGCCATAATCATTTCAATAGTTTTCTGAAACACGTTTCGCCTTTTGCCTCTCGCCATGCGAATAGTTTGCATGGTGATGGTGCTTCCGCCGCTGACAATTTTTCGAGCTTTGATATTTTGTCTCAACGCTCTAATAATCGACACTGGGTTAACGCCCGGATGCTGATAGAAAAACCGGTCTTCGTAGGCAATCAGGCAAATGATATATCTTTCCGGAAGTTCTGTTGATTGAGGGAACCGCCATTCACCGCTTCTTGAGACGCGCGCGCCCATGAGCCGGCCGTTTCTATCATAAACCGTCGTGCTGTATGCAGTCTGGAACAAAGGATCGGGAAGGCAGAACCAAAACCACAGTATCAAAGACAGCACAGGCAGAAAACAGCAAAAAACTATCAAGCGTTTGTGATGTTTTTTCATCTCTCGCCACTATGCGCCCCGGGAGCGAGGAGCGGTCATATACTGGTTTATCAGAAAATCCGCTTCACGCGGGCGCCTGGTTTGAGTCTCAAACACGACAGTTGTGTCGACATTACCACGAGGATAAAAATCGCCTATCAGTGTCATCCATTTGGGGGCAAGAAGCGTTTTTAAGGTATCGAACAGATGAGCGGTTACGGCTTCGTGGAACGTCCCCACCATCCTGAATGAGTTTAGATACAACTTCCACGATTTCAACTCGAGGCATAATGTATCCGGCAGATAGCAAAGATGTATCGAGGCGAAATCAGGGTAACCGGTCTTGGGGCAGACGCAGGTAAACTCCGGGAAGACTATGCGGACGCAACCTGTCTCCGATTCTTGGGCGGACGTATCGTACGGACACGGAAACGTTTCAAGCGCCGGGAAAACGCCGTCTCGCAAAGCCTGGTCTAACGTAATCACATTTTGAAAAAACATTTTTCTAGCCCTCATTACTTTTGTATTGGTGATCGATAATATGGTAATATATTATATTGCATAGATTCAGATGTTTTTTTATGGGGACGGGGCGGTATCAATAAAGCCAAAACCTTTAAAACCTTTTAAAAATCTTTTTTTGGTGACGGGGCTCTGCCCCGTAACGCCCCGATACATTAGCCCCCCTACGGTCCCCCATAAGCGGCGACCGCTTACGGGGGACACGTGGGCATACTATCGGGGCAAAAATGTTAAAATCAAAACCAACGCAGTTTTGACAGTAGGGACGAATCCATGTGTTCGCCCATGTTTTGACTTTAGCATTACACTCGACCGTAGGGTTTTAAGATATGGGTTTTAGCGTAGGTCGGTTTTAAGATGGGGGGCGTTGCGGGGGGCACTGCCCCCCGCAGAGGGGGTAGCGGAATAAAAATGTTGCCATCGGCAACATTTTTATGGAGCGAGGGGGAGACTTCCCCCCTTAAAATATGTTTTGAATTTGATTTTTATTTTGACTTTAAAGGTTTTAAAGACTTTAAAGACTTTGACTTTTATGAAAAAAATAATGATTGCCATGAGCGGCGGCATAGATTCGTCTACGGCGGCCGCGCTGTTGATTGAACAAGGGTTCGACGTTTGCGGGATAACGATGGATTTATTCGGAAACGGGCCGTCCACCGCGGCAAATGACGCCAAAGCCGTTTGCGACGCGCTGTCGATACCGCATTATACCGTAGACGCCGTTGATATTTTCGAACGTATCGTCATCGGCGATTTCATTGATAAATACAAGTCGGGCCGCACGCCTAATCCGTGCGTTGTTTGCAATCGCCATTTGAAATTCGGGCTGTTGATGGATAAGGCCGCGGAGCATGGGTGCGACGGGATGGCGACCGGGCACTATGCGGTTATCGATAACGGCCAACTGAAGCGCGGGATTGACGCAAACAAGGATCAGTCGTATTTTTTGTATCCCGTGTTGGCGGCGCCGATGGACAAAATTCTGTTTCCGTTGGGCAGATTGACTAAAAATGAAGTCAGAGAAATAGCTAAAAAACTTAAACTTCCCGCCGCCGATAAAAACGAGAGCCAGGATATCTGCTTCATCCCGTCGGGCAACTATCTAGATTTTTTGAGATCGCGGGACATAGGGGCCGGTGATGAAAACGGTGCGGTTGGGCAAATTGTCGACATAAACGGAAACATTTTAGGAACCCACACCGGCATCCATAATTTCACCATAGGCCAGCGGAAGGGGTTGGGCGCACTCGGGAAGCGGATGTATGTCAAGCGAATCGACGTTAGCAATAACACGATAGTGGCGGCAGAGGAGCATCAATTAGAAAGTGACGAAATTACGATATGCGACACCGTCATTTCCAAAGCGAGGATAAATATCAATAAACAATACGCCGTACAAATACGCTACCGCGGCATTCCATCCGAAGCGATGATAACGCGCGTGGACGGATCAACAATAACCATAAAATTCAACACCCCCATAAAAGCCGCCGCCCCGGGTCAATCAGCCGTAATTTACGACGACGATACGGTAGTGGCGGGCGGGATAATTTGTTGAGGTTGCTCATAATTTTTCGTTATTAACCCGGCGGTAATTAACCTCAATTATCTATTGAGTTTGGCTTTGTTTTTTGGTGACGGGGCTCATAAGGTGGTGGGAAAGATTTAATAAATTCTAAAATTCGCAGTTGACGTTTGCGTGCCATTTATCGTTCAACTGCGGATTTCAGGTTGAATTTATCGTCGGAATATAGTATATTAGCCCTTGTATTCGTGCAAGTTAGACCCAAACTCGCCCTTGTATTCATGCAAAATGCGCTGAATCTCGGGCTTGTATTCGTGCTAAACTTAATTGCCGCGGGGTGAAATATGGCTAAAAAATATCTAAAACGCTGTGTCGACGACGAGCTTTCGGCTTGGAAAAATGAGAACGGACGCAAGGTTTTGCTGGTTCGCGGGGCGAGGCAGGTTGGTAAATCAAGCTCCGTTGTCCACTTGGGCGGGAGCTTTGAGCATTTTTTAATGGTGAATTTTGAAAGAGACCGCAAGGCTCACGCCCTCTTTGACGGGGATTTTGATGTCAGGGATATTTGCGAAAAACTTTCCATTTTATTCAAAACGCCGGTCGTTCCGGGTAAAACGCTTCTGTTCTTTGATGAAATTCAAAGTTGCCCGAACGCTATTAGCGCTTTGAGGTTTTTTTATGAGGATTATCCCGAACTGCACGTGATAGCGGCCGGCTCGCTCTTGGAATTTGCGCTCGAAGAATTGCCGTCTTTCGGCGTCGGCAGGATTCGCTCGATTTTTATGCACCCGCTCTCCTACAGGGAGTTTTTATGGGCATGCGGGGAAAGCGCCCTCTGGGATGAAGTTTGCGAATCATCACCAAAAAAGCCGCTGTTTGAGCCGTTTCATGAAAAGTGCCTGGAATATCTCAAAAAATTTCTGATAATAGGCGGGATGCCGGCCGTCGTGGCCGACTATGTTGAAAACGGGCGGTTGCTGAATGCTCAAAAAATACTGAATGACCTCATAATTTCGCTGAAATCCGATTTTTCAAAATACAAAAAACGCGTCTCAGAGTTACGGATCTCAGCGGCGTTCAACGCGGCAGTAAATCAAAGCGGCGGGCGGTTCAATTATGCCAAAGTCGAACAGTTAAATTACCGGCAAATTAAGGAAAGTTTAAGATTATTGCAAAATGCCGGACTGCTGATTCCGGTTGTCCATTCGTCGGCAAATGCGCTGCCGCTGGGGGGCGGGGCTAATTTCAAAAAGCAAAAATTTTTGCTGCTCGATACCGGAATTTTTCAGCGGATATTAGGATTGGAATTGTCGGACGTTCTGCTTAATAACGATATCTCGCTTGTCAACAAAGGCGCTATCGCCGAGCAATTTGCAGGGCTTGAACTCTTGAAATCGTCATCATACTATTCGCCGGATGATCTCTATTTCTGGTCGCGTGAAAAATCTCAAAGCAATGCGGAAATCGACTATGTCGTTCAAAGAAAGGAAAATATCGTCCCCATAGAAATAAAATCGGGAAGTACGGGAAAGATGCAGAGCATGTTCGTCTTTCTAAACGAGAAAAAAACGGAATACGGCGTACGGGTCTCGCTCGAAAATTTTGCGGCGTATGACAGAATAAAAGTTTATCCACTGTACGCCGTAGGGGTAATTTAGCCGACCGGCAGGCTGGCATTACTTAACTTAACCTAAAATCTGCAGTCGAGCATATGCCCTCGGAGTGGTTCTACTTAAACCCGAATTTTCCGTTAAAAGATAAGTCTGGTTTAAAATCTTTTTTAAAAGCTATTTTTTTAAAAGGTCCGCCTAACCCTTTGATGCCGCTCCGTAATGTTTGGGACAACAAAGGGTCGTATGAATGGATAGGGCGATGTTCATTCGGGTTTTTTTTAAAAAATGTTTTAAAAAACATCCTGATTCAAATTGCCGCAATATATATTTAGGTGAGTTTACGAGTCGGTGTTTTTGTAGAACGATGTTATTTTTTCAAACATAATAAAGGAACACAGGAAGCATGGAACAAACTATCTTAATGTTGACTTGTATGTCACTTGTAATTATATACTATACATTCGCGTACATGACTACTTTCACCGCGAAAACAGTCGAAAAAAAAAAAAAAACGGCGTTTTCACCTCTTGACAAAACTGCCCC
>JAITUP010000023.1 GCA_031286265.1 Chitinispirillales bacterium
GACCGCAGGGGGCCTATTGTATCGGGGCGTTACGGATGATAAACTATGCTCGAAGTAAGTGAGGATGTACAGTGTACATCCTGCCCTCTGATTGAAAGAGGGAACTTATGAGCCCCGTCACCAAAAAAGATTTTAAAGGTTTTGATTTTAAAGATTTTAAAGACTTTTAGATCGCCGCGCTACGCTCGCGATGACGGCTTTTGAGGTAGCCCCATGTTTTGACTTTAGCATTACACCCACCCGTATGGTTTTAGGATATGGGTTTTAGCGTAGGTCGGTTTTAACGTGGGGGCGTTACGGGGGCGGAGCCCCTGTCCCCAAAAAAGATTTTAAAGACTTTGACTTTAAAGATTTTAAAGGTTTTGATTTTAACGTTGAGATCAATTACCGCCGGGTTAATAGCGTCAATCCTTGTTCACCTGTCCCGATTTTTTCTCTTTTAAAGGACACGCCGTTAGCCGCCGCTTTATCGAACGCGGCGGACGATCCTAAAACGGTCACGGCGGTTTCCTGTGCCGACAGTACCATTTCCGCCGCGTGTTTCAGGTCTTGCGGCGACGCTCCGAGTACGGTCTCTCGCAATTCCTGGCGATATTCGGCGGCGCAGCCCGCGAGGATGTCCATTGTCTCTCCCATTCCGAGCGCGTGCGGCGTTTTTGGCAGATCGATGCGGCCTATCGCGCCTATTATGCTTTGATCGACCCTGCTATGGCTTATCAGACCGGCGATTTCTTCCAGGCCTCCGATAAAATGCGCGAGTGTTTTTTCGAGGTTCGGATCGCGGTATGACGCGCATGTGAACACGGGGTGGGCGACGGACATTCCCGACATTCCGCCGTAGGCTCCGCCCTCGACTCTGATTTTATCCCACAGGTAGCCGGTTGTCATGTTGCGCGATAGCAGGAACAGGCGTCCGCTGTCGGCTGCGCTTGCGGCTGGGACTTTCCAGGCGCGGGCGACATAATTCACGGCGGAGCCTATATCAATGCCGATGTGTTCGGTTTCTTTCGTGGTTATATCGGTATCCGCTTTTGTTACGGCTACTCTCGATTTGATCGGCAATTTTTTGGTGAACGCGTCTAATCGTCCTACAAATTTTGACGGATCGCTTGCCGTGGCCGAGATAACACATGCCGCGCGGTTTATCAGGAAGTCATGCAGTTTGGCGCATGAATCGGCGACTTGGTCAAATTCTTCTTTTTTGACGGCGGCATCCAAAAATCGCAGTTGCGCTATTCCGGCAAGCGTTTCGTCGATCGCGCGGCTTTTCGACAGGCGCGCCGACGCGTTTGTTATCGCGAAACTGTGGCCGGAGTGTACCACCGACGCGTTGAGCGCGTTGCGTTCTTCAAACAGCAAGTCCTTAATCTGCTTCCTGTCGGAGAGATCCGGCCTGAGCAGTAAGTCTTCCCAAATGCCGAGCATCTCCTCAAAACGCTCTTCCAGCGCTTTGCCGTGGAAAAACGCCATAAAAAACAGATCGTCCGTCGTGCCGATCCTCGTTTTACACGATACCGAAGCGTCGATCCCGCCGGTTGAGAGGGATATCCGTTTCGCCATCTGTTCATAGGAAAAACCGTTCGCGCCGCAGCGGGTTAACAGTTCAAGGTATAGCGGTATGTATGGGACCAATTCGGTCGGTACGCCGCTGAAATCGAAGCCTACATCGACATAAACGATGCCGGACGTGAAAATAGGATGCGTAATCAACTGCACTTCGCCCAATTTTCCTTTTTCGGACGGAACTTTCCTGCCCGTTTTCGGCAGATCGCCTTTCGACAGTTTTGGCAAGTGTACCGTGTCTTCCTGTGAACGTGTTTTTGCCTGTTCTTCGCGGAGAGTTTTGGTCAATTCGAGGCAGCGCCGCTTGTCTTCATCGGTGAATTTGGCTGTGAGCCGCGCCGCTTGCTCGGCGGTTTGTGATTCTAATTTTTTATGTTTTTCCGGCGATGCCGTGATGACGGATAGCAGGCGATGTTTGTTGTCAACTAATTTTTCTTTGATAAATTTCTCGAAATATCCGCCCTTTTTTACCATTTCTTTTATGTGGGCGATGGGTTTTTCAAACGCGAGCAGGGCGAATGGATCGCCGCCGTTTATCCACGGCCTGTAGCATCGATCCGCCAATCGTAAATTGTATGGAAAATATCCGTTGATTATCTCGCGCAAGTGAAATTCCGCCTGCCGCATCGCACCCTCAATGAGTTCGGCGTCAAGCCCGCAATCGGCTTCTTTGGCAAGAGTGTCGATGACAAGATCGAGAACGGCCTGCGCGTTTTCCGGGCGGCTTTTTCGCAATCCGACACAAAAAACGCTCTGCGCCAAGTCGGAATCGAACCCGGTCATGTCGTCTAAATCTTCTCCAAGCCCAGAATCCATAAGCGCCCGCTTGAGCGGCGAGGTCTCGGTCGACAGGAGGTAGTGTGAGAGGATCGATCCGGTGAAAGTTGAAATTGGATTGACGCTTGAGTCTATGATCCACGCGCAGATCACGGATGCGCTACCCGCGTCCTCCTCCGGCGCGGGGGCCTCGATAACCGCCGTCCTCGGCTCGGTCCACAAAGGCTGCGGCTTGACGGACGAATCGACTTGCAGCGCGTCGAAAGCGTTCAGGTAGTTATCGTTGATAAAATTGAGTGTTTTTTCGGATGGTATATTTCCGTATAAAAATATGTATGAATTCGACGGATGATAAAATTTCCGGTGAAAATCCTTAAAATGTTCATAAGTGAGGTCGGTAATATGTTCGGGGTCGCCGCCGCTTTCGTTGTGGTATGAGGTGTCCGGGAATAATTTGGCGATAGTTCTCCGCCCCACGTGGCTCGAAAAATCGGAATACACGCCTTTCATTTCGTTGTAGACGATCCCCTTAATCCCTACCGTATCGTTGATGTTTTCGAGATCGTAGTGCCATCCTTCCTGATAGAACGTGTTTTCCGTAAGCAGCGGGTTCAGCACGGCGTCGCAGTATACGTCTACGAGGTTGTAGAAATCTTTTTCGACTTGGGATGACACGGGGTAGACGGTTTTGTCGGGATACGTCATGGCGTTCAGGAACGTTTGCAGCGATCCCTTAAGCATTTCCTGAAACGGGTCTTTCACTGGGAATTTTTTCGATCCGCACAGAACGGCGTGTTCGAGTATGTGCGGCACACCGGTGCTGTCGCCAACCGGTGTGCGGAAAGCGATGGAGAACAGGTTGTTGGCGTCGTCGTTGTAGAGGTGAATAAGCCGTGCCCCGGTTTTGACATGCGTGAACTGGTACGCGGCGGAACGGAGTTCCGGTATTTCCTTAATTGTTTCAAACCGAAATCCGCCGACAACATCCTCGATTTTTATCCCTTGCACCGGAATATTCGCCATAAACCCCGCTCCAACAGTCAAATTTTTAAGATCATCGACAAAAAAATAATATTTTATAAATATAATTGATGCAACACGCGGGTTTTTATTATTTTTATTTATTAAAGTGCCGATTAACCGTTGCGCTACACCGCCCCGACAAATCGCACTTGGGGCGGTGATGTTGCCGGGCGGCGCAACGCAACGATTAATTGGGGGATTATTAAGGTGCCGATTAAATAAATGGAGCCATAAAAAATGTTTTTTTTCTGGATAGTTTTCTTCATCGCCGCTTTCGTTGGCTCTATCGCCCTGGTGTTTTATTTGACCATTGAATTGAACGAGGTCGAAAAAAAAGTAATGGAAATGGCGGAAGACATAAAGGGAGAGTATGGATTGCCCAATGACAAAAAATGAGTTGGCAAAGACGCTGATAAATGATTCCGTACGCAATCTGAAAGGCTATCACCTCGAACCGGAAAATTGCGCCGTAAAGCTGAATCAAAACGAAAACCCGCGAGACTGGCCGCCGGAGGTTAAGGAAAAGGCCGCGCGGTTCTTTGTGGAACGGCCGTGGAACCGATATCCGAATTTTATCCCGGATAACCTGAAAAAAATGTTGGCGCGATACGTTGACGTCGATCCGTGCAGCGTTATCGTAGGAAACGGATCAAACGAGATGCTTTTGGTTCTTTTTCTCTCTTTCGCCGAGAAGGCGAAAAGTGTGATTATCTGCCCTCCCACTTTTACGGTTTACAGGCTGCTGTGTGACGGATTGGGGATGCGCGCCGTCAGTGTCGGTCTTGATAATGATCTGCAGTATGATATCGGCGCCATCAAAAAAGCCGTCGAGGAGAATCCGGGGGCGATGCTTGTCCTCAGTTCCCCAAACAACCCTGTCGGCAATACCATGAGCGAGGATGATTTCAAAGATATTCTCGATATTCATACCGGAGTTTGCGTTTTAGACCAGGCCTACGCGGAATTTGGCGGGTTCGACGGCACGAAACTTATATCCGCCTACCCGAATCTCATCGTTACCCGTACCTTCTCAAAAGCGATGGCTGCGGCGGGGCTGCGGCTCGGCTACATGGTTGGCGCGGCGGATGTCATAGCCGAGATAAATAAAATCAAATTGCCCTACAACATAAATTTTTTCACGGAACACGCGGCCACCGTCATACTGGATAATACGAAAATAATGGAAGAATCTGTGGGGATGATTATTAGTGAACGAGATGAACTATACGAATATTTAGCCGCCCTCCCGTTCGACAATGTATACCCCAGCGCCGCGAATTTCATACTCGTCCGCACACCGCAAAAGCAAAAATTGTTCGATCACCTGCGCGACGATAGTATATTAGTGAGGGATGTCTCCTCGTATCCCATGCTAAACGATTGCCTGCGGATTGGTGTGGGGACGAAAGACGAAAACGCGAAATTGCGTGAATCGATGAATATTTTTTTTGAAAGGGAATAGCCGAAAATGACCCGTAAATCCACCATTACCCGCACCACCAAGGAGACCGATATCCGCCTTGATCTCGAAATCGGCGGCGCCGGTGAATCCGATATCCAGAGCGGCGACGGGTTCATGGACCACATGCTAACCTCTTTTGCGCGGCATGGACTGTTCAACCTGACCGTGGTCTGTAAGGGCGATACGCACGTCGACTTCCACCACAGCGCGGAGGATATTGGTATCTGCCTCGGCATGGCTGTTCGTGAGGCGCTTGGCGGTTTTGTGGGTATAAAGCGCTTCGGATGGGCATACATCCCGATGGACGATTCGCTGGCCCGCGTATGCCTCGATATTGCCGGCAGGCCGAACCTGGTCTACTCGGTACCGCTGACCGACCGTAAAATCAACAACTTTGACTGTGACCTCGCGGAGGATTTTTTCAAGGCTTTCTGCGACCACAGCGGCGCCACGATGCACGTAGATCTCATTAGAGGCCGCAACAGCCACCATTCGCTGGAAGCGATATTCAAGGCCTTCGCCCGTGCGCTATCAAAGGCGTGCGAGATAAACTCTAAGGCTAAAGACCAGTTGCCAAGTACAAAGGGAGTTATATGATTGTAGTTTAAAAAATTAGCAACAATATGGGTAAAACGGATTTTGCGTAAGCAAATAACATTATCTTTTCCCGCGCTAACGTGAAGCCAAATATTATC
>JAITUP010000027.1 GCA_031286265.1 Chitinispirillales bacterium
CCGCTTATGGGGGACCGCAGGGGGCCTATTGTATCGGGGCGTTACGGGGCAGAGCCCCGTCACCAAAAAACAAAACCAAACTCAATAGATAATTGAGGTTAATTACCGCCGGGTTAATAAAAACAACTTGTTTATCTCGGCGAAGCCAAAAACAAGCCACCCACGTAAGAATGAACATCGCCCTCTCCGTTCAGTCGACCCTTTGTTGTCCTTAACTTTACGGAGCGGTATCAGAGGGTTAGGCGGACCTTTTTAAAAAAATGGTTTTAAAAAGGTTTAAACTAAATTTATCTCTTAATGAATAATTTGGATTAATTTTTTGTACCGCTCCCCATGCGCGCGTTGTATATTAGATATGCTGTATTGTGTACGCACTTTCAACACACCCGCTTTTGCGGATGAAGAGACGGCATTTAATGCGAATTAAAAAATACATCGCGAAGAGTATGCACGAGGCGCTTTTGCAGATTAAGGAGGAACTTGGGGAAGATGCTATGATCCTCAAGACCGCCAAACTGCAAAAGGGGATGTTCGGCCTCGCGGGGCCTGATGAGATTGAGGTGACGGCGGCCGTCGATGAAGACGCGCCGGTGCGCAAAAAACCGGAGTTCCCGCCGTTGCATATGTCCGCCGCGCCCGCGCCTGCCGACACCGGCGTATACGGAGCGCCGCGTCCGCAACCGCAACCGGCTCTACCGGCGATGCCCGCGCCGACAGTGCCCGAACCGATGGCGCCGCCGCCGCCGAGCGTACGGCCATATTTCCCGCCCAAGCAGCCGTCACGTCCCCCCACGCTTGCCAATCGTGACCCCGATGAAATATCCGAACTCAGGGCGGATGTGCAGGAACTTAAAGAACTCGTTAAAACGATATTGGCGGCCGCGGCGGGCGGCGCGTTGTCGATCGATGCGCAGGCGGCTTTCGGCGCCGATGGCGGATGGGACGCGTTTGCCAAACGGTTGACCGATTCCGAGGTTAAACCCGGCATCGCCAAAAAATTAGTCAACTCGATACGCGGTTCCGCCGGTCAGGTTACGGATGCGGAGCTTGAGGAAAAACTGATTGACGCGCTGAGTGACCTGTTCCCGACAGCCGGGCCGCTCAAACTGAAAAAACACGCGCCGCTTACGGTAGCGTTCGTCGGCCCTACGGGTTCGGGGAAAACCACAACCCTCGCGAAACTCGCCGCGCATTGCTGCTTCAGCAAGAGCAAAAAGGTCTCCATCATAGCCGCCGACACCTATAGAATCGCCGCCATTGAGCAGATACGCACATTCGCGGATATCGTCAAAGTCGATTTGCAGGTAGTTTTCTCGCCGGATGAAGTCCCGGACGCGCTCGCGGCCTGCCGGGACAGCGATGTGGTGTTTGTAGACACCGCCGGCAGAAGTCAGCGCAACAAGGAACACATGGAGGAGCTGCGGCTTCTCATGGATGTACTGCGCCCGGACGAAACGCATCTCGTCTTGAGCGCGACGACCAAAGATTCGGACCTGCTCGACATGGTGCACAACTACCGTAACATAAAGGTCAACAGATTACTGTTCACAAAGTTAGACGAGACGGCGCGGCTGGGAAATATCTTTAATGTCGTCAGCGAATTGGGGATACCGGTATCATATTTTACCGTAGGCCAAAGCGTGCCGGACGACATTGAGCTCGCGCAGGCGGGGAAGTTTGTTAAAAAGTTAATGGAGGGGCGGGCGTTGTGATTGATCAAGCCCAAAAGCTGCGTGAAATAGCCAGAGATGCCGCCGTCAGGCCGCCGTCTCCGTTGATACAAAGGGTATCAAGCAAGCGTTGCGTCAGCATCGCCGTAACGAGCGGTAAGGGCGGGGTTGGAAAAACCACGCTGTCTTTGGTTCTCGCGTCGAGTTTGGCCAAACTGCAAAAAAAAGTGTTGCTTATGGATGCGGATTTAGGCCTTGCGAACCTCCACATTCTTTTAGGGCTCGCTCCGCGCTTCAACCTTGGCCATCTGGTGGCGGGGGAGTGTGGGATGGACGATATCATAATAGAGGCCGCTCCGGGGGTCTATTTGGCTCCGGGCGCGTCTGGGCTCGAACGCCTTGCAAACCTCGATGCCGGTCGGCTCGAGCGGTTGCGGATGGATTTCATGGGGCTTGAGGACCGGTACGATTATTTGATCATGGATACCGGCGCGGGCATAAGCTCCGCTGTAACCGGTTTCGCGCGCAACGCCGATCTCGTTTTGCTCGTCATGACTCTCGACCCATCGTCCCTCGCCGACGCCTACGCGATGGTGAAAGTACTATACGAAAAAGGCAGTACAAACATTGCGGTAGCGGTAAACATGGCGGCAAACGAACGCGAGGGGCGCGCGAGGTTTGACGATCTGAACAAGCTTGTAGTAAAATTTTTGAAAAAACCGGTTGAGCTATATGCTATATTACCTAATGACAGCGAGATTTTGCGCCTTGGGCGCAAACAGATACACTTGGTCGGCCAGGGCGGCGGAAATAAATTTTACGGGATTACCTCCCTGCTCGCAAGAAGAATCTGCGGGGCCGGCAAGATTGGTGCGGACAGCGGATTTTTTGACCGTTTGTTCAAAGGAATGCGATGAAAAACATGAAATACAGAACCGATGAAGACGATGCCCAAGACGAAAACTCCGAAAACAAGGCCGCGGCGATGGTCGTTTGGACAAAGCGGACAGCGTTTTTCCTCGGCTTTTGCGCGTTCATCGTGATGTTTTTGGTGAGTTACGATTTCATGAATTTTTTTGATACCAAAGTTATAGTCGTATCGATAATAAAAAGCCTGTGCGCGTTTCTTTTGTTCTGGGTTGGCGGGCTTATCATAGGAAACATCCTTTTGAAAGGGCTGATAGCCGATATTCCGGTCGATCAGGCCCATCTTGTCGACGGCGGAATACTGCAGCGCGTGTATCTTTACCAGCAGCGGTTGAACTACGATCTCGACGGGAACGTGATATTGGTTGATCCACGGACGGATCAGGTTGTGAGGAAGGCTGATATGAAAGATAAAAAAGATGTGTAATAAAGTACCGATTAACTGTTGCACTACACCGCCCGACAACTGCACTTAGGGCAGTGATGTTGCCGGACGGCGCAACGCAACAGTTAGTTGGGGGATTAATAATAATGACAAATAGATTAACGAGGTGCGCGGATGTTAGGAATGGAAAGTTTATGGCATGAGTTTAAAACGACGGGCTCCAAGGTCGCTAAAGACAAGCTACTCGTCGAATACTCTCATATCGTAAAATACACGGCCCAGCGGCTTGCGATAAACCTGCCGCCGTCTGTCGACCGCGATGACCTCTACAGCGCGGGGATAATGGGGCTCATCAAGGCGGTCGATGAATTTGAACCCGGGCTTGGGTACAAATTCGAGACCTATGCCGGGCATAAAATACGCGGGGCGATTCTTGATGAATTACGCGCGCTCGACTGGGTGCCGCGTACTGTCAGGCAGAAAGCGCGCAATCTGAAAAACGTTTTTTCAAAACTCGAAGGCAAATTGGGCCGCCAGCCATACGATGAAGAAGTCTGCAGAGAACTCGGCTTGACCATGGATGCCTACGAAGAGATGCTTTCAGAGGTTACCCCTATCACTATAATGTCGCTCGACGAGGCAGACCATGACGTTTTTTCCGATGCGAAAGAAATGAGGCTCATTGACCGCGTGGAAAATCCTGACGATGTTAACCCGCATGACGAAGCCGAGAAAGAAGAATTAAAAAACATCCTAAAAAAAGCAATCGCCGATTTGCACGAAAATGAACGGCTGGTGATATCGCTCTACCACTACGAGGAACTTACATTCAAAGAAATAGGCGAGCTAATGAGCCTCACCGAAAGCCGTGTGTCTCAAATACACTCCAAGGCCATGCTGAGACTGCAATCGGGAATTCAGCCGATATTCGGATATAAGAGAACGTGGACTGCATGAGGGGGGCGCGGTTATGAACAGTATTAATGTCAACATTCCCGTAGTAAACCTGCCGCAGGTCAGCCACCATCAATCGGAAGTCCACCGTGTTCCGATAATCCACCAGACGCAAAATGCCGATCTGGCGCGCGATCGCTTAGACCTGCAAATGCGCACCGCGCAGGAAGCGGAGCAGGCGGAAGGCAAGATCATTGACCCCAATGATCACAAGGAAGAAGAAAAGCGTAAATCCCGAAAACGGGAAAAGGACCGTGATAAGGACGATGAAAACGGCGATGATGAACACACGGATAACTCCATACACAGTATGTCCGATAGCGGACAGCTGGTAGATTTGGAAGCGTAAAACCATGAATAGCAGAATCAATCCCGATACTATAAGGCAAAAGGTTCAGCGCGTACTGAATCTGCCTACGCTGCCGACCGTGGTCTCCAAAATGCTCCACATGGTAGACAGCCAGCGCTCGTCGGCCCAAACCCTCGCCCGCTTGATTTCCACCGATCAGGCGCTGACGGCAAAACTCCTGAAATTGGCCAACTCCGCATACTACGGCTACGCACGTGAAATATCCACCGTGAATATGGCGGTTGTCGTGCTTGGCTTCAATACCGTGAAAGAACTCGTGCTCGGCCTTACCGTTTTTGATGTCTTCAAGGGTTCGTCTCACGATCCGGCCGGTTTTGATGCCGTAAAGTTTTGGGAACACAGCGCCGCTTGCGGCGTAGCCGCCAGAATGCTCTCAAAAAACAACGCTTCAAGGTATACGGGCGAGGCATTCGTCGCCGGTTTACTGCACGATATGGGCAAGATGATTCTCAATCAATACTTTGAGGCCGACTTACACGAAACGATAAAACTCGCGCGGAGCGGCGAACGCAGCCTCGAAAGCATTGAACTGGAGATATTAGGCGTGACTCACGGCCAAATCGGCGCGTGGCTTGCCGAAAAATGGAACTTGCCGTCAATCATCAGTGATGCTATCAAACATCACCACGATCCGTGGAATTCAAAAGCCAATCCGTCGTTTGTCGCGCTCGTCACGGTGGCGGACATGCTATGCCACCAAACAAGGATAGGAAGTTCCGGGAGAGCTGCTTGCCCTCAATATGACGAACGCCTGTGGGATATCTTCGTTGCCGCCGCCATTCCGCTCGATGAGTCCGACTTGGGCCGCCTACGATTGGAATTCATGGCTGAATACGAGAAATCGGAGGCCTACGTCTCGGTGGTCCAAGATGGCGAGGCGGCGCTGGAGGAAATTTAAAATATCAGGCTGCCGTGCTTTGCGAGCACACGGTTCCCGCCGCATTTTTTGATCATCGATCTCCGGGCCAGCGCGGCTATCAATCCAACCGTGCCGATTATACCGGCAACGCACACCATGCCCCAAACCAGCACTTGAGCGATGCTAATTCCAACCGTCACGCCGTTTCCCGCCGATCCTTTCGATATTTTTTTGGCCATTTCTGGCTCCTCTCTGTTTTTAAGTAATGGTTTCAATTCGTCCCTGTTTCGGCCAGAGCCTACCATACTATATAGCAATATAATATTCGGGATTTGCCGTTTGGTGTTTTTTTTAAATCAATATTTCCGCCATGTTCTATATATCGTCAATTTGCGGTAGGAACTGAAATTTTTTTCAAAAAAATTTGCATTTTATCGATGAAAAAATTATTTTGTAGTAGTTCCACTTTTTAATAGCGGTCTACGTTGCCCAACGACTGCACGTTACTCCGTGATATCGCTGGACAACGCGGGTACCGTTTTAAAGTGGAATGACTATAACGAAAGCTCGCAACAAAAATGCCCCCATAGCTCAGTAGGATAGAGCACAGGTTTCCTAAACCTGGTGTCGCAAGTTCGACTCTTGCTGGGGGTATTTCTATACCTACAAACACTATTAACCCGGCGGTAATTAAAATCAAAACCTTTAGAATCAAAGCCTTTAAATTCTTTAAAATCAAGGTCTTTAAAATCAAATTCTTTTTTGGTGACAGGGGCTCCGCCCCCGTAACGCCCCCATTTTAAAACCGACTTACGCTAAAACCCTTATCCTAAAACCCTACGGTCGGGTGTAATGCTAA
>JAITUP010000063.1 GCA_031286265.1 Chitinispirillales bacterium
ACGCGGGCGGTTTGGCCGGGGCGCAGCATAACAAAGTCCTGTTCCGGCGCCATCACCTCAATTTTCATCCGCCCAAGCTGCGCGACCGACAGGACGCCGGAGATGCCGTCGGCGCCGGGGGAGCCGGTATAAACCTCGCCCTCGTTGACGTACCTGCCGATGACCGTCCCGGAGAATGGCGCGCGCAATTCGACGGAATTTTCCAACTGTTCGTATTGCGCCTTAGCGGCGGTATAGCTTGTGCGCACCTGCTCGTACTGCTGCTGCGTTACGCTTCCGCGGCTGTATAGCGCCTCCATGCGCTTGTAGTCGGCTTCGAGCTGTTTGAGCTGCGCCTCCGACTGACGGAGCTGGAAATCTTCCATGCGGGCGAGAACCTGCCCTTCGCGCACGGCCTGCCCCTCCTCGGCGTTTATATTGAGGACACGGCTGCCCATGACCGCCGGCGCGATCGCGGCGCGTCGGAAGGCGTCTATGCTGCCCGAAAAACTGAGCGTTTGCGTAACATCGCGCGTAACCGCGGCGGCGGCTTTCACGGGCATCAGTATTTTTTCAACATCGGCCGGAACGACCGCCGCGTCGGTTTTCACACCGCAGCCAAGGCCCGTAGCGAGGGTTACAGCCGAGACGCACAGCAGGGGCAGAATTTTTGTAATTTTTTTGATTGACATCTTAAACATCCTTTCATAAATAGGTTAATTTGTGGAATATTTTCCCCATCACACTCTTAATTATACCTCATTGATGTTTTTGAAATGATTCCGAAATGTTTCTAAATTGTTAAAAGGTAAAAAAAAGCGAAAAAAGAGGGTTTATGATGTTATATTTAAGATTGAAGGAGGCAAACGCGCCATGTTAAAAATACTGGTAGTGGAGGATGACCGCGAGCTCAACCGGGCAGTGTGTTCGTATCTTGCGCAAAACGGTTACGAAGCGGCAGGGTGTTTTAACGCCTATGAAGCCTACGATATGACGTACGGCGGTTCTTTTGACTTGATTATATCCGATATTATGATGCCGGGGGTAGACGGTTTTGAGTTCGCGGGGAACATTCGGAAGGTCAACAAGGATATCCCGATACTTTTTATGACGGCTCGCGACGACTTGGCTTCCAAGCAGCGCGGGTTCCGCGCGGGGATAGACGATTACATGGTTAAGCCCATTGAGTTGGACGAACTGGTTCTGCGTGTTAACGCTCTGTTGCGCCGGGCGAAAATCGCAAGCAGCAAAAAACTGACGATAGGGGATTTCGTAATGGACGCGGAGGAGCATACCGCGTATTTGCAAGGCGAGGAGATCCCGCTAACCCCGCGTGAATTTAATATTTTGTACAAATTGCTCTCCTATCCCAAAAAGGCCTTCACCCGTTCGCAGTTGATGGATGAATTTTGGGATATGGAATCGTTATCCAGTCCGCGGGCGGTAGACGTGTACATAACAAAACTCCGCGACAAATTCACAAAATGCGACGATTTTGAAATTGTAACCATTCACGGGCTCGGCTATAAGGCGGTATTGAAATGAAAAACGAAAAGAAAATCGTAAAGCACAGCCTGTTTACATTTTGGGAGTATGTGTTTTTTTTCCTGATAGTGTTTTCTCTGATAGCTGTCAGCCATATTATATTTGCCAGCCTTATGGATATAAATTTTGAGGTAAATATTCGAAAATATATAAAGGTTACGCTTTTTAACGTTTTGTTTTTTAGCTCTATTAGCACCGTCATCGACGCTATCCGCCGTAAATACAGAGTGGAGCGCCCGGTAAAACAAATTTTGAGCGCGACCCGCCAGATTACGCAAGGTGATTTTTCCGTGCGCATCAAACCGTTTCGCTCAACTAAAAGAAAAAATGAATTTGACATCATTATCGAAAATTTTAATAAAATGGCGGAAGAGTTATCGGGAATAGAAACATTAAGAACAGACTTTATAGCGAACATTTCTCACGAGCTGAAAACGCCGCTTTCCATAATACAAAACTACTCCACGATACTTCAAAATCCCGAGTTGCCGGAAGAAAAACGCGTCGAAACTGCAAAAGCCAAATCAAACGCGTCACGCAGGCTGTCGGAATTGATTGCCAACATATTGAAGCTAAACAAACTTGAGAATCAGCAAATTTTCCCCGAAACAACGGAGTACAACGTTGGTGAACAATTGAGAGAATGCTTGCTTGGCTTTGAAGACTTATGGGAGGAGAAAGGCCTTGATCTGGAAATTGACATAGACGACGTTACCATAAGAGCGGATTCGGAATTGCTGGCGCTTATCTGGAACAATCTCTTTTCAAACGCGATAAAATTTTCGAACAGCGGCGGGAAAATCACGGTAAGCCTGAAAGATGAACAAAATTACGCGACGGCGACAATTACCGACAGCGGTTGCGGAATGGCCCCGGAAGTCAAATCGCGCATATTCGAGAAATTCTATCAGGGCGATACATCCCGCTCCACGCATGGAAACGGCTTGGGCCTTGCTCTGGTTAAACGCGTAATAGACATAGCGGGCGGCGAGATATCCGTTAAAAGCGCTACAGGCCA
>JAITUP010000068.1 GCA_031286265.1 Chitinispirillales bacterium
TAGCATTTTTACCCCGATAGTATGCCCACGTGTCCCCCGTAAGCGGTCGCCGCTTATGGGGGACCGCAGGGGGCCTTATGTATCGGGGCGTTACGGGGCAGAGCCCCGTCACCAAAAAATTAAAAAAAAGACTCCGGCCATCTATCCAGTTGTAAATATAATTCCCGACCACTAAAAAAGTTTTAAAAAAGGTTTTATAAATGAGGCGTCCTATACTATATTTACTGTCATGAATAAACGAAACAGAGCTGTAGTAACCGGTATAGGTGCGGTGTCGCCGCTTGGCAATACCGCTAAAGAGACTTGGGACGCGGTGATTTTAGGGACCAGCGCGGCGGCGGAGATAACCAAGTTTGACTGCTCCGAGTTCCGTACCCGGTTCGCGTGTGAAGTGAAGGGATTCGATCCGCTGATATATGCCGAACCGAAAGAAGTGAAAGGGATGGACCTCTATACGCAGTACGCGGTGGCCGCGGCGGCTCAGGCCTATGAAGACGCCGGGCTGAACGTTGCCCGTGATCCGTATCGCTGCGGCGTGATATTCGCCTCGGGCATCGGGGGAATCAATACCCTGCAGGATGAGTTGATGAAGTATGCCCAATCCGGCGGCGGCAGGCCGAGATTTTCCCCGTTTATGGTTCCCAAGATGATCAGCAACATCGCCGCCGGTGTTATCGCCCTGAAATACGACTATCGCGGCGCCAATTACGGCACGGTGTCGGCTTGCGCGTCATCATCCCACGCGCTCATCGACGCGCTGCATATGATAAGGCTCGGCAAGGCGGACGTACTGATCGTCGGCGGCTCGGAAGCGCCGATAAATGTTACCGGCGTCGGCGGTTTTGGGGCGCTGCGCGCGCTGTCGGAAAGGAACGACGATCCGGCGACCGCTTCACGGCCGTTTGACAAGGACAGGGACGGTTTCGTCCTCGGCGAAGGCGCGGCATCGCTTATCATCGAATCCCTTGAACACGCCGAAGCGAGAGGCGCGAGAATCTATGCCGAACTGATGGGAGGCGGGGCGACTTCAGACGCCTTCCACTCAACGCTGCCGCACCCAAACGGAACATCCGTAGAAAAAGCCATGGCGCTGGCGATTGAAGACAGCGGGATTACACCTGGTGACATCGACTACATCAATTTGCACGCAACGGCGACGCCGGCCGGCGACGGGCCGGAGATCGGCGCGGTTCAAAGGCTGTTTAAGGATTCGCTCGATAAACTGCACGTCAGCGGAACAAAGTCGATGACCGGCCACCTGCTCGGCGGAGCGGGCGCGCTCGAAGCCGCAATCACAGTCCTGTCGATACATCACGGGATCGTACCCCCCACAATCAACACACAAAACGTAGACCCGGAATTAGACGCTCGCGTCAACTTGACAATAGGCAAGGCCGTCAAGAAAAATATCACCACGGCAATGTCAAACAACTTCGGATTCGGCGGACAGAACGCGTGCGTTGTGTTCAGGAGCGTGAAGTATTGACAATGAGAAAAATCATATTGACCGGCGGTGGAACGGCGGGGCATGTCACTCCCAACATCGCGCTGTTGCCCAAACTTAAAAATCTCGGCCTCGATATTCACTATATCGGTACGAGCAAAGGCATGGAACGCGGGCTTGTCGAGAAAACCGGGCTTCCCTATCATTCCATAAGCGCCGGAAAACTTAGACGTTATTTTGATTTCAAAAATTTTACCGACCTGTTCAAAATCGCCTTTGGATTTTTCCAGTCGCTTATACTGATGATAAAACTCCGCCCCGCAATCGTTTTCAGCAAGGGCGGCTTCGTTTCCTGCCCGGTAGTTTGGGCGGCATGGTTTTTCCGCGTTCCCGTTGTCATCCACGAGTCGGATATCACTCCCGGGCTTGCGAACAAATTGTCGATTCCGTTCGCGAAAAAGATATGTTTCAGCTTTCCGGAAACGGAATCGCACCTGCCGCAGGCCAAGCGCGAGATGACCGGGCTTCCGGTGCGCGAAGAATTGCTTCGCGGCGACGCGGCGAGAGGGCGGGAATATTGCGGGTTTGATAAGGATGACGACAAGCCGGTGATAGTAGTCATAGGCGGCAGCCTCGGCGCGCAAACTATAAACGAGGCGGTCAGGGAGGCGCTTGGCCGGTTGATCGAAGATTTCAACATCTGTCACATCTGCGGCAAAGGCGGCAAAGCTCCGGGAACGCGCAAAGGGTATTGTCAATTTGAATACGTTGGTGAAGAACTGCCCCACATCTTCGCGATGGCCGACATAGTAATATCGAGAGCCGGCGCGACAGTATTATTTGAGCTATTGGCAATTCGCAAGCCGATGCTATTGATACCTCTTGGAACGGCGGCAAGCCGCGGCGACCAGATGTTGAACGCGCGGTCGTTTGAAAAGCTCGGATATGCCAAGATACTGCTGCAGGATGATCTGACCGGCACAGCCTTGACGGAAAACGCGCGCGCGCTCTACGATGAAAGGGATACACACATCAACGCAATGGAAAAAACAGAATCCGTAAATGGCACGGATGGAGTGATTGGCGTTATTGAGGGGTTGTTGTTGAAATAGCAGTCCCGCTCGAATTAAAGAAAAACTATTTTTTATTTTTTTCTTGCTTTTTCTCCTCCCAATAGTTATCTTATAGTTTGGTTCGCGTCGTACTTTTGTTTCCTCTCCCACCCATTTTACAAAATAAACCTTTTAATGTGTTAGGAGGATTTCCTCAAAATGGCCAGTGTTAACAAAGTAACCCTCATTGGCAATCTCGGTCGTGACCCCGAGCTTCGCTACACGCCGCAAGGCAGGCCGGTAGTAAATTTTTCCATGGCCACGACAGAGCGCTGGACCAGCAGGGACGGCGAAAAGCAATCACGCACCGAGTGGCACCATATCGTGCTATGGGGCAGACAAGCTGAGATCGCCAATCAGTACCTCAAAAAGGGCAGTAGCTGCTATATTGAGGGACGCATTGTCACCCGCTCCTGGGAAGACAAAGACAAAACCAGGCGTTACCGTACCGAGATTGAGGGCTCGCAGCTTCAGCTTCTCCCTTCGGGCGGAGGAGGGGGCGGCTACCAAAGTGATGTTCCCCCGCAGTCGGACGAGTATTACGACTCGTTCCCTCCCGACTCCGCGGAGCGCAGCAGCGGTACCGCCGCGGCGTCCAGCGTATCGGATTCGGGCGGCGGCGGCTCCGGCGGCAGCGATTCGGCGGACGATGACTTGCCGTTTTAATTTGAGCGCGAGGTCATCCGTCATTGCGAGCGAAGATAAACAACGTTTCATTTTTGCTCGCAATGACGTTATTCTACGCTCCGCATATTTGTTAAAATTATAATCTATGGATGCAAATACCGCCATTCTTTCGTTTTTTTGTTTTTTATTCATGCTTCTGTCAGCATCTTTTTCCGCGTCCGAAACGGCGCTTTTCTCTATTCCGCGTGAGCGCATAGACGCGTTCCGAGAGCATCGGGCGTGGTCGCGGCGGCTTATTTATTCACTGCTTTTGGACGGGCAGCGGACGCTATTGTTACTGTTGCTCTGCAACCTGTTCGTAAACATTACGCTCACCGGGCTTATCAATTCTCTCGTTACGGCTATTCTTGGCAGAAGCGCTACACACTGGAGTTTTCTTGCGGCTACCGTGACCATTATCACGTTTGGCGAGGTGTTGCCGAAAAGTTGCGCGCTGCGGTGGAACGAATCAATCGCGTCCGCCGCCGCGCCCGTTCTTAATACCCTCAAGGTATTAACGTCTCCGTTGCTTGACATGATACAGCGGATAAACAGGTTTTTCCTTGAGCGTTTCAAGGTTCATCTACGGCGTCCAAGCCCGTTTATCACCCTCGACGAGTTGAAATCCGCCGTGCGCAGTTCGTTTGAGCGGGGCGTTATATCGAAATCGGAACAGAGGGTTATATCGACCCTGCTCGACCGGGGCGCGCTGCCCGCGGAGCGTTTTATGATCCATCGTTCGCAGGCGGTGTTTTTGCCGCACTACACCTCCGCCGCCGACGCGCTCAAGGAGCTTGTGGCCGCAGAGCAAACTTGTGCGCTCGTTACGAGCGGGACGCGTGGGCGTCAGGTCACGGGTATCGTTAGCCTTTCCGATCTACTCTGTGCGCCTCCAAGTACCCGTTGCCGGCAACTTGCCTTGCCTCCGCACTGGACCCCGGGAACTCTTGAAGCGGCCGATTTAATCAGTTTCATGTTTGCCGAAAAGCTGAGCGTAGTGTGTCTGCTCGATGAATTTGGGGGTATGAGCGGCATATTTTCGCTTTCCGAGACCTTGAACAAGGTGATGAACTTTCAGCAGGAACGCTCTATGGGGAGCGCCGGCGGCGCGAAGACTTTTCCCGGTTTACAGGAGCTTGACGGCATGTCCGGCTGGCTGCCGGAAAGCCTCGTTTCGGAGATTCGGGACGCCCGTACGTTGAACGGACTGCTGACGCGCCGTTTGGGCAGAATACCAAAAACCGGGGAATTTTTTGATATTGAGGGATACATTTTTTATATTATACATTCCGGTCCCGCCCGGATCGAATCGGTTTCGATCAGGAAAGGTGATTTCAGGGACGAAAATATAGAGTGAAAAAACGTGTTTTGATGTCAACACATAGACAAACAGGGCTTTAATGGGTACGCAAACATTACAAACGGCAATGCTCGCTTCAATGGCCGTGGTTGCGGTTATGATCGCGATAAACGCGCGCGGGCGATGGCGCTCCGCGTTCTCGTCGCTCCTTGCGGTATGCTTGCTCGGAATGACGGCATGGATAATCATCCTGCAATTCTCGATAGGCTCCGATGCGCAGGGCGCGCATTACCAGCCTGCGCATACATCGGAAGAAACGGGGTATCCGGATCCGATGCTACCGGTTCTGATAACGCAAGCCATCGATTTTTCGAGTACGCTGATACGGAAAAACATACGCGATTCCGCATACGACCGCGATCAACTGATAGAGCGGGCAAGAAGCACCGAACAGCAATTCGAAACGCTGCAAAACGAAATCAACAACCACCGCAGAAGTCTCGACAGCGCTTCCGAGCCCGCCAAACATTTAGAGCACGCGCTGGCGGAACTCAGAGCGGCCTGTCATCTGTACAACACATTCTATTTTACAGAAAGCGCGGAAGCTGAGACTTCAATCGAACGCCTGTTTAGGCAAAAAACACAGAACGCGCGAGAATCATTTCAAAAAGCGGAAAGCGCGCTCAAGAGGCATTGATTGCTATGGCGGATGAAAAGCAACCGATATACAGAATCTTAGACGCGAACTTCAACCGGCTGCGCGAGGCGTTGAGGGTTGTTGAAGAGTTCTTCCGGTTTATCGACGAAAATGAAGAGGCGTGCGTTTCACTTAAAGGGATGAGGCATTTGTTGACCGACATGGAAAAGCAAATCGGTCAAGACGCGCTTCTGTCCAACCGCGATACGGGAACAGACTGCTTCGCTTCCGAATCACGCCCCGAAGAAATGAACCGCTCAAACACCATCGACGTTTTGAACGCCAATTTCAAGCGCGCACAGGAAGCATGCCGGGTCATAGAAGAATATTCAAAAGCAGCCGACGCAAAAGACGTCAGCCGACAAGCCAAGAAAATCAGATTTACACTATACACACTGCATAAAGCAACAAACATTTAATAAATAGTTGTTGTTGTGTGGATATATATTCTGTTTGTTCGGTTTTAAAAAAGATTTTGATTTCAAGGGTAGTTATGGCAAAAACAAAAAGAAGTATCGAAAAATCATCCGATAGAGCCGCTGCCGCTCAAAAAGGCAAGGCCGAAACCGAGACGCAAAAAACAGACGACGCCCTTATCGTCAAAGGCATTTGGGGCCTCGTCTACTTAGCCGCCGGCGTGCTTATGCTTATCGCCATGGCGTTCTACTCGTCAAAGCAGTTTCCGGGCAGCGAAGACGTGCACATCCTTGGGCCGTGGTTAGGGACACGTTTGGCCCTCGGCTTGTTTTATCTCTTCGGACGGATACCCGCGTTTGCGCTGTCGCTCGCGGTGTGCTACATCGGAGCGGCGACGTTTGCCAATAAACGGCTACGGCTCAAGTTGCTTTTGTTTATCGCGGCGCTCACGATACAGCTTGCGTTGCTGCTTGCCATCAGGCATATACCGGAACTCGCAAAGCCCGTCGCCGACGGCGGAGGCCTTATTAACACCGTCAACGCCACCGGTTCAAATTTCACCGGCCTGTTGATGATCAACGCGCTTTCCCCTGTCTTTGGCGGGCGGATGTTCGGCCCGTATTTCATCGTCTCCTTACTGATGGCGATAACGGTAATGATCGGCTTGCGCATAAAATCGCAGTCCATAGCCGCGCTGCTTGTTAAAGGGTTCGTTGCGCTGGTATTGTGGATGAAAAAAGCATTTGCCGAGGTGAAAACAGGTATCAAAAATTCACCGGATATTTTGCCGGAACCGGCAAATAAAGATTCAGGCGACGGCGGCCTGCCGCCCGCGTCCGTACCCGCCAACACCCGCAAAAAGAAAACTCCCGCAGAAGCGGCCAACACCGCCGGTGACAACGCCCCGTTTGATGTTGACGCCAACAGCGTCAACGCGAAAGATAACGATGCCGAAGCGGCTCCGGCCCGTCCGCTAACCGCCGAGGAGGAAATGGATAAAGCCCTCGAAGAAGAGCGTGCCGAATGGAAGAAAAATGCGGGGATCGCGGGAATAGATATCCAAATCCTTGCCGTAGAAACCCCCGATGTGGAATTGGCCGACGACGAAGCGCTAATCCCGCTGGTCGTTGACGGCGACAATCGGGAACGTGAGGATTTTATTGATGATGACGACAGCGAAAAATTAATCGACGACGATGATGGAGAGGGGTTCGCCGTTTTGGATTTGCCCAAGCCCGCCAAACCATACGAACTGCCGTCGCCCGATGTCATAGCCGATCCGCCCCCGCATCCGAACATGGTCGACAAGGAAACGATCGAGCGTACCGCAGCAACCCTCGAAAAAACATTAATGCACTTCAAGGTCGAGGGCAAGGTGGTCTCCGTGAGCCCGGGACCTGTGGTAACACGCTACGAAATAGTACTTGCCCCGGGGGTCAAGGTCAGCAGGGTGACAAGCCTTCAGGACGATCTCTTAATGGCCGTGAGCGCGGAGGCGATCCGCATTCAGGCGCCTATTCCCGGCAAGTCGGCGGTGGGTATAGAACTGCCGAATGAGACGCGGCAGAATGTTCATTTCAAGCATATTTTGCTCTCGAGCGAGTTCAAAAAGAATTTTGCGCTTCCGGCAATCATCGGGTCAAACATCTCCGGCATACCATACGTCACCGACATCACCAAAACACCGCATCTGCTTGTTGCCGGGCAGACCGGATCGGGGAAAAGTGTCTGCATGAATTCGCTAATCTGCACCATGCTCATGACCAAAAAACCCGAAGAACTGCGGCTTATAATGATCGATCCGAAGCAGGTGGAGTTTACCGCTTTTGAAAACATCCCGCATCTTCTCGCGCCCGTTGTAACCGAATCCAAGGAAGCGGTCAAAGCGCTACAGTGGGGCGTGATAGAAATGGAACGGCGATACAGACTCCTCACAACCGCGGGCGTGCGAAAAGTCGACGATTTCAATACGAAACTCGAATCGGGCAAACTCGGCGGCGTTCTCCCGGAAGAAGACCACAAACAACTCCCGCTCATCGTTATCATCATAGACGAGCTTGCCGACCTCATGATGACCGCCCCCAAAGATGTCGAGGGCCTCATCGCCCGCATCACGCAGAAGGCGCGCGCCGCCGGCATACACATGATCGTGGCCACCCAGCGCCCGTCGGTGAACGTCATAACCGGTCTCATCAAAGCCAACCTTCCGTCCCGCATAGCGTTCAGGACGGTCTCCTCCGTAGACTCGCGGACGATTTTGGATCAGGGCGGCTCGGAAAAACTTCTCGGCATGGGCGACATGCTCTACCTGCGCAACGGCGCCCAAAACGTTGAACGCTTCCACGGCGCGTTCATACCCGACGACGATGTGGAAGCGATCGTTGCGGCAATTAAGGAGCAGGGGGTCGAACTCGAAAAAATAAGCAGCTTCCACGATGTCATAGAAGACCCCGACGACGGTGGCGGCGGCGGTGATTTTGACGACGGCGGCGGGCGCGACGCGCTGTTTGCCGAAGCGGCAAGAATTACGGTATCAATCGGCCAGGGGTCAACATCATTACTGCAACGCAGAATGAACATAGGTTTCGCCCGCGCGGGCCGCATTATGGACCAACTCGAACGCGCCGGTATCGTAGGCCCGTCAAAAGGCAGCAAAACGAGGGAGGTGCTTGTTATGCCGGAGGAATTGGAGGGGATGCTTTAGGGGGGCGACGAAGCAACCCGGCGGCAATTGACCTTGACGTTAAAATCAAAGTCTTTTAAACCTTTTAAGGTCTTTAAAATCAAGATCTTTAAAATCAAATTCTTTTTTGGTGACAGGGGCTCCGCCCCCGTAACGCCCCCATGTTAAAACCGACTTACGCTAAAACCCGTATCCTAAAACCCTACGGGCGGGTGTAATGCTAAAGTCAAAA
>JAITUP010000072.1 GCA_031286265.1 Chitinispirillales bacterium
TAGCATTTTTACCCCGATAGTATGCCCACGTGTCCCCCGTAAGCGGTCGCCGCTTATGGGGGACCGCAGGGGGCCTTATGTATCGGGGCGTTACGGGGCAGAGCCCCGTCACCAAAAAACAAAGCCAAACTCAATAGATAATTGAGGTTAAGCGCGCGCCGGGTTAATATTACCGGCATTGGCCTTAGGCCTCCATCTGTTTGTGACGTTACACGGTTCCGGCACATACGTATATTATGTATGTATTGAACCCACACACGATAACCAAAATACTATATTGTCTTCAAAGAAATGATAATTTATTTTTTTCACTTCTAATTTTTCGTATTTGAGCCGTTCGCTGGGAAATAATTTGTTTTTTCTTTGCTTATCGTTTGCGGCATATACTATATTATCTCGTATTTGGTCATTTTATCAAGATTATCTCTAAAGAAAAGGAGAAAAGTACGCAATGAATCTAACAAAAGAATGGAAGAATTTGGCGAGCCTTCCCGATTATGTCAAAGACATCCTTGCCAACAATCGCGGCTTGGAATTCCCGGCGAACCGCTCCGAGGTTATTGCCTTGGCGCTCGGCGGCAGCGCCGATAACAAGCGTTTTGAGGTTCGCTACGACATTCCCGGCATAGGCGATTACCATGAAGTCACGGTGGACAGGTGCCGTAACGGCCTCTCAGTCAACTATACGGAGACGTATATGCGCCGCCGCGATCCTGATTGCACGGTTATCGGCGACGACCTGCCTACAGACAGGGTGCGCTTCAAAGATCGCTTTAAGGACGACAAGGCCTGCCATAACGGAGATTTTTCCAAACTTAAAAACGAGACGTTTGAGTGGCTCAAAACTCAGGAACTCGCGGTTCTCGCGTTTAATCTCGGTGAAAGCGAATACGGAGCGCTGCTCATCGCCCCGCGCAATACAGGCTTCTTCATAGGCGGCCTCGCCGACCTGCAAGGGATGCATGACCCAAACAACCTGCCGGAAGGTTTTAGCGTACACTGTATATTGTATCTCGCGCCGACATTCCGCCACACACACTTTGGCGGCAAACAAATAGTCGTACACGACCGCCTCGAAGGGCTACACGAGATATACTCGTATAATCTCTATCCGGGCCCAAGCGCGAAAAAAGGCGTATACGGCGCACTACTGTCAATCGGTGAAAAAGAAAAATGGCTCACGCTCCACGGCGCGACCGTGCAAACCATCACACCCTACGACAACATCACCACCATCATGCACGAAGGCGCGAGCGGCAGCGGGAAAAGCGAGATGCTCGAGTATGTACACCGCCAAACCGATGGCCGCCTACTGCTCGGTCAGCACATCAATACCGGTGAAAAACGGCAGATTTCGCTCAATCAGGCCTGCGTACTGCGCCCCATCACAGACGATATGGCGATGTGCCACCACGATATTCAGGACAAAAGCGGATACGTACACGCGTGCGACGCGGAGCAAGCGTGGTTCATCCGCCTCAATCACATTGAGCACTACGGGACAGACCCGCACTTGGAAAAAATCACGATCCAGCCGAAAGAACCGCTCATATTCCTTAGCATGGACGGCGTACAGGACGCGACGATACTCATTTGGGAGCATACGATGGACGAACCCGGCAAACCCTGCCCCAACCCGCGCGTCATCATGCCGCGCAGGCTCATGCCGGGCGTGATTGAAGGATCGGTGGAAATCCACTTCCGCAACTTCGGGATCCGCACACCGCCATGCACGAAAGAGCGCCCGTCCTACGGTATCGTTGGCTTCATGCACATTTTGCCTCCCGCTCTCGGTTGGCTGTGGAGGCTTGTGTCGCCGCGCGGGCACGATAATCCGAGCATCACCGACACTGAAGGCATGACGAGCGAGGGTGTGGGCTCATACTGGCCGTTCGCCACGGGCCGCTTGGTGGATCATGCCAATTTGCTGCTCGATCAGATCAAGAACACGCCCAACGTGCGTTACACGCTCACGCCGAACCAGCACGTAGGCGCATACAAGGTCAGTTTCATGCCGCAGTGGATCGCCCGCGAATACCTCGCGCGGCGCGGAACAGCCAAATTCAGCCCCGAACAGCTAATCCCCGCAAGGTGCCCGCTGCTTGGCTACACGCTCACGGCAATGCCCGTCGAGGGTACACCGCTACCCACCGACCTGCTGCGTGTAGAAAAACAGCAGGACGTCGGACCGGAAGCCTACGATAAGGGCGCGGAATTCCTCATCGAATTCTTCAAGACTCAGCTACAGAAGTTCAAACAGCCGGAACTGTCGGAGTTGGGTAAGAGGATTATTGAGTGTTGTTTGGACAAGGGATCGGTTGAGGATTATGAGAAGTTGATGTAGGAAGTTAAAATCTTTGAAGTCAAAACGTATTTTAAGAGGGGGGAGGAAGTCTCCCCCCTCGTTCCAGCCAACGGGCAGAAAACGCCTCACCTGAATCCATTGATTGGTTTGGAATCTTTTTTAAAACTTTTTTTTAAATGTGTCGCCTAACCCCCTGATGTCGCAAAAAATAAATTTTGATTTTGAGTATGTCGAAAGTTATCTTATTATTGATACGAAAACAATGAAAGAAACCTTGGGTATGTCTAAACTTGAATATACGCTGACAAACGACGTTTTGTTCAAGATGCTTTTTCGTGATTATCCTGATTTGCGAAAGCGGCTTGTTGCGGGGATGCTCGGTGTTCGGCTTGAAAGCATTGGA
>JAITUP010000076.1 GCA_031286265.1 Chitinispirillales bacterium
GAAAGAGAGATCGAGGCATACGAATTGTGTATTACCGGGCAGGTTTTCTTTTAGCTGTTCGAGCAATGTTCCGCTGCCGCTGCCAAAATCGCACCACAGTTGATTTTTTGGGGATTCCGCGCCGTTTTCACTTCGTATGAGATTGGCTACCCGTTTTGCGATTTCGATCTGTACGCAGGCTTCCGATTCATAAGAACCGGAAGCTCTGTCAAATCGTGCGGCGATTCTTTTTTTGAAGATTGAAGATGGGCGTTGCACTATCTTCTACCTATCATGATATCTCGTATTAAACGCGTTAATCGACGCATCCATCCTCGCCATCATATCATCTTTTCTCACCCGCAGCTCCATTTCTTCCATTCTGTCGGTGAGGCCAGACAATACGGTTCTCGTACGGTTGGGATTGATAACCATCAGCGAAAATACTCTGTAGCGTCCGTTTGTCGGGTTAAACTGGATAATGGTTCTGCGTACCGTCGAGCCGTTTACGCTCACGTTTGTCATTTGCCTCACGCTTTCTTCCCATATCGTTTTCGCCTGGCCTTCTATGTTTTGGGCGTAAGATTCGCTCAAGCGCTGGATTTGGGTAGACATTGCTACCGCGAGTTGTGTGCGCGCGTCGTCGGCCGAGGTGGTGACCGCTACCTGCTTGTTGTTGGATTCACCGATGCCTATGGCGCTGGCTATGCCGTCGTCTTCGAGCATGCGCTGGATTTCTTCCAATTCGTCGAGCGTCAGGATGACCCTTGTGAAGCCTGTGAGCGCGGAACTTTCTTCTTCGCTCAAGAGCGTCGTGGTTCTCGGCCTGTAGAAGCTCGGTACCGCCCTGACACGCGCGTTCCGGTCTCCGTGGGCGATTTCGGTCATTTCGTAATTGTTCACGTTCGAAAAATTTCTGTTATTTCTTGCCGGGGCGACCTGCACGAGGCCGTCGAATGTTTTGAGCGTAGTGCCGCCGCCTCTCCTCGAGCCAAGCTCGACCGTCGTCCCGCGTATGGCCGCCAGAGAAGTAGGCGTTTCGAGCTCAAACGACGATCTGCCGCCGGCCACTCTTTGCACGCTGGCGACGATATTGCCCTCCGTGAGCCTCATCCGCGCGCTTATGGCATCGGCGTTGCCCTTGAGCATTGCAATTTCGATAGTCGTCCTCTCTCTGAGCCTTACCAGGCTGCCGTCGGCGGTTTCGAGCCGGACTTCCGATTCTCCGAGGGTGGCGATCCTGTCGTTCTCCCTCAACTGCATATTGAGCCGCGCGTCCGGCCAGGTAGTCACGTTGTTTACGTCCGCTCTGCCGCGGTCTCGCGCGGTAAGGACTTTTACCTGACCCATAATACCCTTAACCTCGGCGACAGCTTGGGCAAAGATGGGCGCGGCGCATGAAAAAACCAGGATTGTGGCTAGTATACCGATTTTTCTGTGGGATGTGGTCATTGAAATCTCCTTTTTGGAACCTTATTTGAATAAAGCTAAAATCTTTATTGTCATTGTCGCACTGCATTATAATATACTATTCCGGACTGGGATTTTGTTACAAGGTTTTTTAAAATTTGATTTTACCTGATGTGTCTTGCCATATTGTAGTTTTCTAATTATGAGCGATAAGACGAAAAAAATCGGCCGGTTTCGCAGGATTGCTTTCCGCTTGCTTGGACCTTCCATGTCCAGAGCGGTTGTTCGCCGCGTGCTTCGCAGAAGGATTGACAGCACACCCGTAGTGTTTCCGGCGGATTTGTCCCGGTGCTCGGAGATTCTGTTTATACTACCCGCAGACAGGATCGAAATGGTATATCAACTTGAAAATTTAGCCTCAATCGTCCAAAAATACAAAAAGGCGACCATGACGTTTATCTGCCCCAAGGCCCATGCCCCGCTCATCGGCAGCCTGAAAAACGCCCGCGTGATAGAATACGACCCCCATGACTTCTTAATCTATGGCGCGGAACACGCAAGGGTAGTTAATGAAGTGCTAAACAGTTCGTATGACTTTTGCATTATGCTCGAAAAACAGTATACGCTGGCGCATCTTTATATAGTAGGCATCAGCCGCGCCCACCTGCGCGTGGGCTGGGATGACGGAGACAGCGCCAGATTTTTGAACATACGGCTCGTCGCGACCCAAAGAGAAGGCGTGAGTCTCTGGGAACGCAACCTCGAAACCGCAAACTTCCTGGATGCCAAAATCGGCGACAAACGCTGGGGGGTGAAAAAAACAACGGCGGAAGAAGTATCCAAACTCCTCGGCGAACACGGGATAGACGGTGAACGTACGCTAATCTGCATCGACCTCGCAAGCCTCGAAAGTTGCTATGGCCGTGAATGGTGCGAGAGACTGCTCAAAACCCTAAAGCAAAAATGGCCGCCGGGGCAATACTTCGCTTTCAACGGATTCGAGGGCGAGAATAACGGCGTGAATATTGAGAACACGTCCGTCAAAGTCTTGCCGCCCATGCCCGTCCCCCGCGCCGCCGCGCTGATGGCGCGCACCAACCTCACCATAACCGGCCCGGGCCCGCTCCTCGGACTGGTGCAGTTGTCGGGAAGCAAAACCGTCCCCATACTCACCCATGAACAGGCCGCGATATACTGTAGAAAATGCGAAACGGTGTTACCCGCGCTGTTTTCGGAAAAACCCGGGGTCGAAACGATAGAAATCGCAGTCAAAAACGCCACGGCGCTGATAGCGCAGAAACACTGAAACATCAATTAAAATTTTTTCTATTTGTATTTTTACACATCCGTGATTTATATTATGCTGATTATGTCGCGCGGTATATTATATTCGTGACATAGCGTGGGTTCTAAATGTTTTTTGGGAGGTATTGATTTTTATGGGTCTTAACAGGAAATTTACCGGTGTATCTGTTGCCGCAAAGTTGTTTTGCGCCGCCGCGGTTTTATTTTCCGCCGGTTTTCTGCTGTTTTGCGGCGACTCCTCCCGTGGGCGGGAGGCGGCGTTCGACCCCGAGAATGAGGCGGACCTGTCGGCCTACACCGTGGGACGCAGCATCGGCATGGACCTGAGAGATATGTTTGACAGCGTTAATCTGGACCTGATATTCATGGCCATCCGCGAGGTGATAGACGAGGCTCCGGCCCGGCTCCCCGATAGCGTGTTGGGGCCGGTTGATGCCGCCAACAGGCGTAACATGGCCGAGCGGCGCCATAATCGCATGATGGAACGCCAAAGGGAAGAAGAAGAGCAAAGACGAACGGAAGCGGAGCAGAAATTGGTGGTAACGCAGGCGTTTCTTACGGAAAACGCGAAGAAAGAGGGCATCGTCGTTACCGCGAGCGGATTGCAGTATATTGTATTAACCGCGGGCGCCGGCCCGAAGCCCGGCCCGGACGACACCGTACTCATGCACTACCACGGCACGTTGCCAAACGGCGCGGTGTTCGGCAGTTCGCGTGATCGCGGCTCGCCCATAATGTCCGCCGTTTCCGGTCTGCTAAGCGGTTGGACCGAGGCCTTGCAACTTATGCCCGTGGGCAGTAAGCACCGGATTTATATCCCGCCCGCGTTGGCCTACGGTGATCGCGCCGTGGGTATCATTGACGCGAACACGGTATTGATTATTGAGGTTGAGCTTTTGAATATAGTAGTGGAATGATTGATTGACAATTACGGAGGGCTCGGATAATGGTAGTCCAGCGGTCTTGAAAACCGTCGACCTTGCGGTCATGGGGGTTCGAATCCCTCGCCCTCCGCCATTGCCCGTAGGGGCGGCGAGAGCGAGGCGCGGTGGGGGTAGGGCCGCCCTCTGATTTGATAGAACATGTTGTTGGAATTGAAAATAACGGAGTGTGGCGCAGTCTGGTAGCGCACGTGGTTTGGGACCACGGAGCCGGGGGTTCAAATCCCTCCACTCCGATATTTTTTACCTCGCTTAAAACGCTGTTCTTAGTGATATGCCTACGGTCACCAGGAACCTCGGAAATTTATTATGTAGCGCCTCCACCTGCGGTAAGTAGAGCATCGGGCGTACATCCACACTGATTTTTGAATTTTTCCACCTATACATCGAATGCTCCGGGTCTATGAGGTGCAAACTGAATTCCAGGCCAAACTGGGCGCCGAGCCCTATGTTGAAAGCGTTGCCCTCAACCTTAACGTTGTCTTCCACTTCGATTGTACCAACGCCTGTTATTTGTGTCGTCTCACCGGACACGCCATACCAGCCAAGCGCGATTCCCGGGCCTATGAACCAACTCACGACACCATCATCCGATATGTTATAATGCCCCTCAAAAAAACCGGTCACCTGAACAGCCCAAGCGTTATACCTGTCCCTCCCCAAGACATACCCGCCGTCTATCCCTACGTCAAAACGCCACAAACCATCCCCAATGTCCTTTTTGATATTACCGCCAAGGGTATAGGCGTTCCCGACTCCCAAGCGCAAACCCATGCCTCTACCGCTTTTTCCACCGTCCGCATCTTCGACGGCCGGGGTTTCCGGTTGCGGCACGGGGGCGATGGCTTCCGCCCAGATTTCCGCCGTGTTCGCTTCCTCTGTGCCGCCATTCTGCGCGACGACAGCGGTCGTTGCTACGATAATCACGGCAACTGCCGCGCCGGCTACTTTTTTGATTCGGCTCATTTACGCCTCCCCTGTTTTTTTTTCATATTGTAAAGCCACCGCCCGACATTAAACTGCACGAGCGGGAAAAATTTCAAATACAGCCACGCGATTAAAATCCCGCCGAGATGCGTCAAGTGCGCGGTTCCGCCGGGGCCGCTTTGCAGTGAAAGAAGTACCGAAATTATCGCGTAACCGATAACGAGCGTCCTTACCTTTACCGGAAATACGAAAAACAGCAACACTTGGCGTGTCGGGTAGTAGTGCGCGTAGGCCGTGAGTATCCCAAGCACCGCGCCGGACGCGCCTATGACCCACACAAACGGGGCTATGAACAGATAAAATAGTGAAAAAAGTCCCGCGCCTATGCCGCATATAAAATAGAATGTCAAAAATTTCCGTCCGCCCCAGATATCCTCAAGCTCCATGCCGAACCACCACAGGGCAAGCATGTTGAAAAGAATATGAAACAGCATATCCGGCGAGTGCAGGAACATATAGGTGGCGAGACGCCAAAACTGAAATTGCGTAAACGTCGCCCAAGGCATCATCGCGCCGTAGCGGGTGACAGTATCGCCGATAAACGGAAGCAATTGCAACACAAACACGACGGCGTTGGCGATAATCAGGCCTTTTACACAAGGCGATATTTTTGGCGTTTGATAGTACATGGTTACACCCGCTTTAACAGTTTATTCATCCGCAAAGTTTCATTTTTTCCAACAATTTCTTTTTGACAAATTCCGGCACAAACCCGCTGATGTCTCCACCGTGCTCCGCCAGTTGCCTGACGAGCGTGGAGTTCAGATATGTGTATTCCGCGCTCGGCATGAAAAAGACCGTTTCAGCGGACGCGAGCATGTTGCGGTTCGTGAACGCCATCTGAAATTCGTAATCAAAGTCCGATACGGCGCGCAGACCGCGTACTATCGCGGACGCGCTGCGCTCCCTAACATAGTCGACTATCAGCCCCGAATAGCTAACGACCTCGATTTCCGGAATGTCTTTCAGCGCTTCGCGCGCCATCTCCACGCGCTCTTCGGGCGTGAAAATGGGATTCTTAGACGCGTTGACCGCTACCACCGCAATCACCTTGCGAAAAATTTTCGCAGCCCTGACGGCTATGTCGATGTGGCCGTAAGTTATGGGGTCAAACGTCCCCGGGTATAGCGCTGTTGGCATTTTTATCCTCGTTTGTATAAAATTCAACTACGGTATCGGAAAAAATACGGACATCGGTCATGTTTATTTTATTGTCCCTGTTCGTTTTTTTTTCCCCCTTTCGACGGCGGCGCTCGTATATCAACAAACCGTCATTTTTCAGTAGCGGCAGCAAATCCAAAGCGAGCTCGTGGAGCGCGTCGTTATCGTATGGCGGATCGTAGTAAATTATATCGTATCTATCAACTTCGTTCCCAGTCGTTTTGCGATAACAGTCCCGAACGAATTTCCGAACATCATCCCTAATCACCCTGATTCTGCCGTCCGCCCCAAGCCTCTTGGCGTTATCGGCAATTTTTATCGCCGACATTTTATCAATGTCTACAAAATCAATCCGTCTCGCGCCGCGGCTCAGCATTTCAAACCCAAACGCTCCGCTCCCCGCGCACAAATCCGCCACCGCCGCCCCGGGGATTTTTCCCTTAACAATGGACGCAACCGCTTCACGAATCCGCTCCAACGTAGGGCGGTAGCCGACCGCGTCCCCAATCGTTATATATCTGCCCTTCAATTCCCCCGATATTATGCGCAATTTCATTATGGACGCGTCCTCACTAATCCCTAACGACAAACAGCACTTCCGCTCCCACCCTCACTTGTTCCCCCCCCGTCGCCCCAATCACTATTTTCTGGAACGCGCAAGGCACTCTCGCGTCGTATAGGGCTTGCACGAAGCTATGAAAATCCGTATAAGTCGTCATACCCGCCATCCTGTATACGACGCGCCTGTAGTCTCCGGATTTTTCGGCGGAAATTCTGGTCGGCGCAGACGACATCCTGACCCTGTTCTCTCCGGCAAGCTGGGTAAGCGTTCTCAAATGCTGCGGAAGGCTTTCCCTGAACCCTATGTGATCAATCGCCTGAAACGGGTCGGCCACTTCAAAGCCGAAATTCGGCCTGTGGACTATCGCAAACGTAAAACTGCCGGCGGCGCCGTCTCTAATGAAGGAATGCGGCTGCGGCAGGAGTTCGCCGCGTTCGTTTTTGAAAGCCGCGAACATTTCCCGCGCCATCTGACGCGACGATCCCTCACCGGTCGCGCGAATCGTTTGAAAACTGTCTATTTCGAGCGTTCTGTATCTTATACCCGGGGGCGTATTACGGGTAATCATGTTGAAAATGTTGCGCCCGAAGAGAACCTCGTAGTTGATTCGTTCCGCGGCCGACATATCCGCGTATGGCAGATCAAGCTTGCTTACCGCGCGGCCGTCGTCGTCAATCTCTCTGACCACGTTCTCCGCCATTCTCGAACGGACGCCGGACGACGGCCTTGCCGCCGGTGATTCGATCTGGGGCACGGGCGGCGGAAGCGGCCTTTTGGCAGGCTCGGTCCTTTCGCTTCCCGTGCGCACCGCCGCGATGATATCCGATAACTGGCCCGGCTCCATGACGTATACCACATAATAATACCCGCCGCCGCCACCCGCCACAAGCAGAAGCAACGCCACCACAATCTTTCCGCCGGAACCTCTCCTGTCGCCGGGGCTTCTCCTGTCGCGGGGAATTCGACCACGTTTTTTCTTACTGGGCGCGAGATTGATTTTTATCATCTATTCCGCCTCTTTTCCTCTGAGCGCCAATCCGATTGCCACGGCAACCTGAGGAGCGTAGGTTTTCAACCGCTCGCCGTCAAGACCCACCGCAAACGCCAAATTTTTGAACGGATCCAGCAATTCGCAGTTTTCTATACAGCTTGTAGCGGCGACGGCAAACTGCTCTCTCATAAACAGCGATCCGGTCAAAAATATGCCCACATCGCCCTGCGCAATATCGCTGTTTTTAGACACGAGGCGGTCCACGCCCTCCATGAGCGCCTCGGCATATTCCACCGCGTCGCGCTTACCGGATTCAAAGTCGAATACCCCATGGTCAACATATACGGAATCTTTCACGATAATTATTTTCGTGCACCCTGGCTCGCCGTGGACCAACGCGGACATGCCGGAAAGCCGGTCGCCATAGTTCTGCCTGAAAACGCGGGTGATGGCGAAAAGGTCTATATCTATAATATTAGGCTTCATCTTGATGCCTTTGAGCGCCTTGCGGAGCCCGTCGAGCGTTTCCTCGCGGATCGCCGCCGCTAAATATTTGCGGAACTCCGTCTCACCGTGCGAACTAACCTCGTAGAAATCGTAGACATATTCATCTATGGGCCCAAGCAGACCGGCTTCAAGTTCCCAGCGCAGAATCTCTCTTTGACCGACTTCCCCTCTGTACGCCTCAAGCGCTCTCACAACGGCCATGTCGCACGGTAGAGAACACACCGCGTTCCCTTTGGCAAAACGGAAAATTTTGCGCATTTCCTTCAATTTGCCGGTAACCGTACCCCAATAACCGTGCGGGCTAGAGGCAGGCAGCGGCTGCACGGCGACCCGCCGCACAGACATACTATGCGGGTCAAGCTGCGCGGCGCCTATATAGGATCTCTGCATATCGAGACTGTTGATACTAATCAGTTTGGGCATATTTTTCTATATAATCTTCAAATTACGAATATAACACATATACAATAATACATAAAGGCATGTAACAAAGTCAAAAAAATGTAAAAAATCACAAACAAATATCGTCAACAACCTGAGCAAATTTCGCGGGCCCTATACCCCTAACCCTCTGGATATCCTCTTTTTTACGAAACGCCCCGTGCTGATCGCGGTGAGCGATTATGGCGGCAGCGGTAGCCGGACCGATGCCCCTGAGGGTGACCAACTGCCTCTCATCAGCGGAATTGATGTTCACGCACGGCCCGGACGGTACAGGCGCCGCGCCGACAGACTGCGAACGCGGCGCCGCTATCGATTCGGACATCGTCGGCTCAAATGATACCGCCGATTCAGACGACGACGGCGATTCCGGCAGATTCGATTCCTCCCCGATAATCAGACCCACGTCGTCAATCGCCAAAACCGTATCCAAAAGCGCCGTTCGCCCGTCTTCACCAACAAGCATCACAGACGACGGCCGATGTTCATCCGCATTTATTACGCCGGTTTGAGAAATGAAGAAAAACGTGCTTCCGCTAAGCAAGAGGGTGAGAATAGAGATGCAATCTACCCATCTCACACTCCTCCGCCGGCCTGGCCTATTATCTTAGGCACGGCAAAGTGGCCCTTTTTCACCGCGGGGCCGTTGGCGAGGATTTTGTCTAACGCGAGGGACGCTTGCTCAATGTCGTCGCGCAGCGGACTGCAAAACGATTCGGCGCAACAGGCCGGTTCGATGCCGTCGACAAGGGCGGCGTTCAGTAACTCTATGTATTCGAGAATGGAGCCGAGCTGCGCGGTGATGGCCGGGATCTCCGCTTCGGATAGTTCAAGCCGTGACAGTTTGGCCGCGTTTAGTACTTGGTTTTTGTTGATCATGTTTGTCGCCTCAAGCTTTTTAAAACCTTTTTTGGGGACGGGGGGTACCCCCGTAACGCCCCACCTAAAACCTAATATACCCTAAAACCCGTATCCTAAAACCGATTACGGGGGATGTAATCTGTAACTCATACAGACATAATCCTGTAACCCGTATATTAGGGAGATGTACGAACATAACCGAATATAATATATCGCAGAAATTGAAGTGTGGTAAAATTTTATTTTTTTTGAATAAGTTTGCGAGATGTATATTGTATGGTGGGGTTGGGGCTGAAAGGAATGTTTTATGATTGCTAATGGTAAAAAGATTGATTTGGAGAGAAATTTGTCGTTGCAGGAGTTTCTTGATGGTATGGGGTATGGCTTGTCGGAGGTTGCTGTCGAAAAAAATGGGGCGGTCGTCCCAAAGAATAGTTTTGAGACGGTGATGATTTGTGATGATGATACGCTGGAAATTGTGCGCTTTGTGGGAGGCGGATGAATGAAGAACGCCATGCCCAATCGTGATGAACTCGAAAGCGTAATGGCGGCGCGGCATACTCCCGAAGCGCATGGAAAAATCAAAGCGGCGCGCGTCGCCGTCGCGGGGCTTGGCGGGCTTGGATCACATATAGCCGTCTCGCTTGCGCGCCTCGGCGTCGGCGAAATGCTCCTTGTCGACCACGACGCCGTCGAATTGAACAATATCAACAGACAAAACTATTTTATCCCGCACTTGGAAATGAAAAAAACCGGCGCGATGAAAAGCCAACTGACGGATATCAACCCCTACATCAACATCAAAACGGTTGACGCGTACATCACCGAAGATAACGCGAGCGATATATTTGACGGATACGACATAGTTTGCGAAGCGTTTGACAATCCTGAATCAAAAACCGTTTTGGTATCGACGCTGCTTTCGAAATTGCCAAATGTGAAAATCGTCGCCGCGTCCGGGCTTGCGGGCTTCGGCAGCTCAAACGATATAAAAACACGCGCCGCCTTAAGCCGGCTCTATATCTGCGGCGATGAAACAAGCGCGGCGGAAACAGGACGCGGCCTAATGTCGCCGCGCGTGATGATATGCGCGGGACATCAAGCAAATATGGTCCTCAGATTGATTTTAGGGATCGAAGAAGCGTAGGCAAAATAATGGAACTCGCTTAATCTTCAAACGATTATATCAACCCCGCCACCAGTATTTTTGCTGAAACCGCTATCGGCATTGACAACCATGCGCCCATTGTCAAACGTTAGCGATATGTTTGGATCGGGAACATGCGCCGTTCCGTTTTGCAAAAAATAAATTGCGCCGTCTCTTATACGATCTATGTTCCAACTTTCCCATTTTGCTTCATCCGGCTCCATACCGCCTAACCAACTACTCCTGTCGCCGTAGATTTTATCGTAAAGTTCCTGCGGTAATCCTTGAATCTTGCCGTTAACCAGAGTTAAATCATGCAAACCGACGCCGTGATCCATTAAATCCGACTGTATTTGTATCAGCCTTGATTGTTCAGGAGAAAAAGCGCCGGCACTTCCTATATGATGGCCTTCAAGAACTCTTTCCGAGCGCACAAACACACCCAAGACAGAATTAATAAGCCGAGAATCGTAACTCATCGCTTTTTCAATTCTTTCGGTAAGTTCCGCGTCCTCTAAGCCGGTTATTGTCACTCTGCCATGGTTATTTAAACTAATGTCAAATTTGACATCATTGGGTATTTCAACGCCCTTCTCGCTTAAAATTTGACGAAACGCACTCGTGCCGATAGCTTCGTGTCCCATCCAACCATTCAAAAAGGCATTTGCATAACTTGTGCTGCACGTTCTTAATTGCAAAAATTTCATATCGCCCTGTGTCAGATTCAGGGCTTGCGGATGGTCATTGATACCTACATGTCTATATGAAAGAGGGTCAGCAGGGGGAGACCATCCATCAGGAACCGGCATAGTAGGCGCGGATTGTAGTTGCGCTTGCTGGTTGTTCATGTTCATTTTGATTGTGTTAAGACGCGGATTGCGACCGTTTTGCATCTTCAGCATTAATGCCATCATGTCGAAACTCGAATTATTCCCGATATTCATAATATATACCCTCCCGGCTCTTAACATCTCTCCGTTTTTTTATCCGTATACGCAAATCACCCTATTCTTAAGATTATCGGCAAAAATCGAAAAAACTTTAACTCAAAGCCTTTAAAATCTTTTTTGGTGACGGGGCTCTGCCCCGTAACGCCCCGATACAATAGGCCCCCTGCGGTCCCCCATAAGCGGCGACCGCTTACGGGGGACACGTGGGCATACTATCGGGGTAAAAATGCTAAAATCAAAAACAAAACCACACCATCGACTTGTTTTGACTTTAG
>JAITUP010000084.1 GCA_031286265.1 Chitinispirillales bacterium
TTGGGTAGTTGTTGTTTTTTTTTTTGTTTTTTAGTGTATGTAGAGAAGAGGGGGGGGGGGGGGGGGGGGGGGCAGTTTGTTGATTTATAGGAGCTCGCTCGGCTTGGTTTAACAGAATTCGTCAAACGATGCGGGTGCGCGGCGTTTTGACAAATCACCACCATAAGTATCGCAACCATCATTGCACACATCGCCAGTATCATTATCTTGCCCTCATTCACACGGAAATTCTACGTTTATATTATAATTTTCCGGTCTTGCTCTTAGCCATTATATACCCATTTCACTCTAAAACGGTATCCGCGTTGTCCGGCGACATCACGGAGTGGTATTATTTTAAAGTGGAACTACTATACCACAAAGTATCAATATAAATCATGTGCATTTTGAAAACAAGTTTTTTTTAAAAAAAATTAACTTTTTTTCCTAAACCCACTTTTTCTTGGGCATGGCAATATCGAGAATTTTGACGTGAAAAAGATTATGGTGGCACGGGATGTTGAAAGGGCGGGGGTAAACCCCGCCCCTACCCTACCATTTTACTTCTTTTTCTTTACGGCTTTTTTCTTCGTCACAGCCTTCTTCGCGGCGGTTTTCTTGGCTGCCGGTTTTTTGGCCGCCTGTTTCGCCTTGATTTCAGACTGGGCTACCGCGAGACGCGCTATGGGCACGCGGTACGGTGAACAGCTGACATAGTTGAGACCGGCGTTGTAGAAAAATTCTACGGATGCCGGATCACCGCCGTGCTCGCCGCAAACACCGATCTTGAGATTCGGCTTGACTTTGCGGCCGCGCTCGACCGATACTTTTACAAGCTCGCCTACACCGTTCGGATCGATGCTCTGGAACGGGTCCTCAGGCAGAATCTTCTTATCGAGGTAGTCAGACAAGAAGGTGCCGATGTCGTCGCGGCTGAAGCCGAACGTCATCTGTGTGAGGTCGTTTGTGCCATAAGAGAAGAACTCCGACTCGGCGGCCATCTCGTGCGACAGCAAGCACGCCCTGGGGATTTCAATCATCGTGCCGTAGAGGCAATCGAGTGACTTGAGACCGTATTTCGACTTGACTTCGGCGAGAACCTTGTCAAAAATAACCCGCTGATCCTTCAACTCTTTCGCGTCGCAGGTAACGGGAACCATGATTTCGGCCGTCGCTTTCACGTTTTCCTTCTTCAGTTCGGCGGTGGCTTCCAAAATCGCCTTGAACTGCATTTCGGAAAGCTCAGGATAGGTAACGCCCAAGCGGACACCGCGGTGGCCAAGCATGGGGTTGACTTCCTTGAGGGCGTCGCCGCGTTTTCTCAGCTCATCGACGGAGATTTTGAGCGCGCTGGCAAACTTCACAACGTTCTCTTCCTTGTGAGGAACGAACTCGTGCAGCGGCGGGTCGAGCAGACGGATAGTTACGGCGTAACCTTCCATCGCCTTCATGGTCGCCTTGATGTCGTTCTTCATGAGTGGGAAGAGCTTGTCGAGCGCGGCGCGGCGTTCTTTCGGATCGCGCGCGAGAATCATCTGGATGAGGTACGACAAGGGCTTTTCGCTGCCTTCGCCGTAGAACATGTGCTCGATACGGAACAGACCGATACCCTCGGCGCCAAAGTTGCGCGACAGCTTCGCATCGGCGGGCGTATCGGCATTGGCGCGAACTTTCATCACCGACTTGTACTTCTCGGTCAGCTTCAGGAAGCTCAGGAAGCGCGGGTCTTCCGTGGCGATAATCATTGGCAGTTTGCCTTCGTAAACGGTGCCTTTCGAACCGTTAAGCGTGAAGACGTCGCCTTCTTTAAATGTTTTGCCGTTGGCGGCGGTAACTGTTTTTTTGTCAAAATTGATCTCGAAATCGGCAGCGCCCACTATGCAGCACATTCCCCAGCTGCGAGCGACGAGGGCCGCGTGGCTGGTCATACCGCCGCGAGATGTGAGGATACCCACAGACGCGCGCATACCGGCGATGTCTTCGGGGTTGGTTTCGTCGCGGACCAAAAGAACCGTCTCACCGCGCTTTTTCCACTCCACCGCGTCGTCGGCCGTAAACACGATACGCCCTGAAGAACCGCCGGGACCGGCAGGCAATCCCTTACCGATGAGAGTAGCTTTCTTCTCGGCCGCGGGGTCGATAACAGGATGCAAAAATTCATCAAGCTGAATCGGTTTAACGCGTGTGACTCCGGTCTCGGTGTCAATCAACTTTTCGGCGATCATGTCGAGAGCGATGTTCACGGCGGCAAAACCCGTGCGCTTGCCGGCGCGGGTTTGAAGCATCCAAAGCCTGTCTTCCTGAACCGTAAACTCAACGTCCTGCATGTCCTTGTAATGCTTTTCGAGCTTGTTCATGTGATCCACGAGCTCTTTGTAGCATCTGGGCGACACTTCTTTGAGCGTCTTCTGCTTGGCGTTTTGTTCGTTTTTCGACTCATTGTTAATCGGCGACGGGGTACGTGTACCGGCCACGACGTCTTCGCCCTGAGCGTTTACGAGGTATTCGCCAAAAGGTACGTTCTTGCCGTTCGCCGGGTCGCGCGTGAAAGCAACGCCCGTTGAGGAGGTCTGGCCCATATTGCCAAACACCATCGCCTGAATGTTCACGGCGGTGCCCCAATCGTGGGGGATGTTCTCGATATTGCGGTATGCGACCGCGCGCTTGCCGAACCAACTCTTGAATACCGCGCCGATCGAGCCCTTGAGCTGCTCCATCGGATCATCGGGGAACGCTTTCTTCATTACTTCCTTAATGCGGACTTTGAATTTTTCGCAGAGTTCCTTAAGATCGTCGGCACACAGATCGGTATCGAGCTTAACGCCTTTTTTGCGTTTCATTTCGTCCATCATTTTTTCGAGCTGCTGACGGATGCCCTTGCCTTCTTCGGGTTCGATGCCTTCAGCTTTTTCCATCACGACATCGGAGTACATCATCATGAGACGACGGTACGAATCGTACACGAAGCGCGGATTTTTGGTTTTCTCGATGAGCCCGGGAACCGTTTTGGTGCATAGGCCAATGTTCAGAACCGTTTCCATCATACCGGGCATGGACATGCGCGCACCGGAGCGGCCGGCGAGAAGAAGCGGGTTTTTGGGGTCGCCAAACTTCATGCCCATTTCTCTCTCAACTTTTTTGAGCGCCGATTCCACCTGCTCCATCATCCCCGCGGGGAACTTCGCCTTGTTAGCGAAAAAATCGATGCAACAGTCTGTCGTAACCGTGAAACCTGCCGGAACCGGGAGTTTCAGGGGGGGGTTGCACATCTCGGCGAGGTTCGCGCCCTTGCCGACCAACAGGTTTTTCATCTCCGCTTTCCCGTCAGCCTTACCGGGCCCGAAGAAATACACGTACTTTTTGGCCATCTACATCCTCCAAAAGCTATAAAGTGAATAGTAAAAACGATTACTGAAAATACCAAAATTTTCCCAAAAAACGCTTAACATTGGAAAATACATTAACGGAAAAGCGAAAAGCAAATCTTTTTAAAAATAAATGGGAGGCGACCGACGGCCGCCACTGCTTCTTACGGGGTCAACGCGAGGCGAAAACCTATGTCATGGGCACGGTAGTCGGGGAAAGCCTGATTACGGAAGGTAATTCTGCAATCCTGCGCGTGGCTAGCCCAACTGCCGCCGCGAATCACACGGCTGCGGCCCGATGCCCGCCCAGTAGGGTTAGTCTTGGCTTCCGCGGTATAACTCCAATAGATGTCGTTAATCCATTCCCACACATTACCGGTCATATCGTGGATGCCAAGCTCATTAGGGTCCTTGGCGCCAACCTGATGCGTACCCATACCGCTGTTGCCGCCGTCAAAATGACCATACCAGGCAACCTCGCTAATTACGCCGCTGCCGGCATACGAGTGCCCCTCGCTATCCAAACCCCCGCGAGCGGCAAATTCCCACTCGGCCTCGGTAGGCAAACGAAAATTTCTGCCGGTAAGCGCGTTTAATCTTGTGATAAATCTCTGAATATCTTCCCAATTAACCTGCTCAACCGGACGCGAATCACCCCTGAAACGAGAAGGATTATTGCCCATAATCGCTTCCCATTGCCTCTGCGTCACGGGGTATTTGCCAATGTAAAAATCGTTGGTAAGGGTCACTTCATGCGCGGGCTTTTCGCGATCGAAACAATTATCCGAAGCGCATCCCATCGTAAACGCGCCTGCTTTCACAAGCACCAGCTCAATATCGGGGGCGCCGCCATCAACCCTAATCACCGCCGCCACTAGCGCAATCCAAACCACGCTTAAGCATAAACTCAAGCGGTTTTTGCCTTTTGCCGCGTTACCTCGACCGTTTCGGAATAACGTTAATACCATTAAACTCCCCCCGTAAAGAAGTTGATTAGCGTGTAGACAACGTAACTATCGATCTCCTCCGGCACCCTCTACACTCTAAAGGATATACCGCTAATACTCACAATATAATACACGCCAAAGATAAAAACAAAAAAAGGATTTTGGGGTAAAACGCCTTGCATTTTTCAGGGATTTTCCATTAGGGTTAAGATTTTTTTAAAACCTTTTTTTTAAAATGTGTCGCCTAACCCACTGATGCCGCTTTGCAATTCCCTAAACAGCCTCTCCAAGCCCGGTTTTGGGGCGTATTCTCTTTCCTTGATTTTTGATTCGAGATGCTTGATACGCTTTTCTACGTTTGGGTGTGTGCTGATAAGGTCAAATTTAGAATCGGAGGTAACCGATTGCAGGGTTTTCATAAGCTTTAGCATCCCGGCCGGGTTAATCCCGTTTTTTTCAAGCAAAACGAGTCCGCCTTCATCCGCTTCGCGTTCCATGCTTCGCGAGTAAGATAAATTGTTTAGCAGGTTTGCATTCTCCATAATGATTGCCGTCAAGCCGCTGATATCTGCTGTTAAAACGGATATAAAGGCATAACCTGCAAGGCTTTTACATATAATTTGCATTGAATGCCTGTTGTTTACGTGCAAAACCTCATGGCTCAATAGTGCTGCAAGCGTTTCATAATCTTCAAGTTTATCAAGCAAGCCTGTAAAAATAACTATATCGCCGCTTGGCAACGCAAAGGCGTTTACCATGCCGGATTTTACTACATGAAAATTCAAGTCCACCTTGTTGTCCCATGAAATTTGACCTGCGAATTCGTTTAATAAAGATGTTCGCGTGGAGTCTATTTTTTCCGAGTCACCATATTTTTCCATAAATAGCTTGCCTAATTTAGCATCGACCGTTATTGGAATTAGCAGTACCGCTTTTTTAGCTACGACAGGTATGAGCGTAATATATGCGGCAACCAGTAGAAAAATAACTATTGGCGTTATTAACAAAAATGCCTTGAATTTTAGATCTATGAACCTTTGGTATACGCCGGCTTTTGAATTGAACAGGCTTTTTGTTTCGCTTATAAATTCTTTGCCCTCAACTACAATGGGCATCTCTTCATTTTTGAATCTTATTTCCATTCTGTTATCGTAAGTTTCATATTTAATGTCGTAAAAGCTATTGCGAATCGTGTCGCCCATAGAATTTGTGAAGCTCAGCTCATTGATTGACGTGTCAAACACCAGCTCCACGTTATGCGGAACCGATGTTTGCCCGTCAAAATAAAATGCCCGCGTTTTAAGAACCATTTAAAAAATGTCCATGTCAAAAAAGTCCGCGCTGTCGTCTATATCGGCTGCGTCACCGATAGTACTGTTGTATTGTTCTTCTGTTTGTATTACCGTATCCAGATCAATATTTCCGTACATCTCCAGATTGTTGGTGAGAAAGTGCAACGAGCGTACTTTTGCGATCGGTTGCCCCATACCGAGCGTAAGCGCAAGTATCAGCAAATTGCCAATTTTCAGATTGAAAAATTTCGCGGCCGTCGCTTTTGACTCTATTCTGATATAGTTTCCATCTTTGTTGAAAGATAAATTTTTCCAAAAATAATTAAACAGCCTCGCTTTGTACCAGGGGTAATAAATACCGAGCGTGACAAAACACAAAATCAAACTGCGCCAGTAGATGCCGGCGTAAATTTTTTCATCCCCTGTAAATTCCGCTTCTACGTTGCCAAATCTCGTATTGCCATAAACATAAACGCGAAACTTGTTTTTGAAGTTCGGATAATAAAAAGGTACGATTGACCAAAACATTAACTTGATTAAGGCTACTTTGTCCCCCCTGTAGCCGAATCGAATACCCCTGTAGGAGGTTTTGGCCATCCTGAATCTGCGCGCGCCGTGAATAAACAGCGCCAGTACAGGCAT
>JAITUP010000139.1 GCA_031286265.1 Chitinispirillales bacterium
GTATTCCCCATGATAGCGATAATAACCGCGGCTTATTACGGGGTGAAGTGGAACAAACTGGCTCAGATAACACAGAAAAACATGACACTGGTAAAGATACTGCTGGGAACGCTTATGATCGCGCTGGCCTTGTATCTTGCTTTTGCCATGACTTGAAAATAAAAATTTTAGCTATTTTGTATGGATAATTTTCTATAATTATCAAATAATTATCCGCTGTTTTGGTTGTTTTGTGGGTTGCCGATAACGTATCACGTCGAAATACCGCAGGGGGTTGGGCGGATTACCATCCGCCCCTATAGAATTTCGAAATAATTACCCGGTTGTTTTTTGCATTTTTTCTTCAATCGTGCAATATCGCTGGAAAAATCGTAATTGTCCTTGTATACCTTAACCCTGTTTGAAATACCGGCGATGGACAGACTCGCTATAGGAAACCTCTCGGTAACGCCGTGCCTGTTTATCGAGGTAATGCAGCCGTTTTTCAAATCTTCGTCGCGATAGAGCGAGACGACGCGCGCGGCGAACTTATCGATTATTGAGCCGCAAAAAAATTCGCCGTCAACGTAGTCGCATATAACGATAAAATCGTCGCCGCCGATGTGGCCCAAAAATTCGCCATCCAACACGCATTCTTTCAAAATGTCCGTAACGAGCATGAGCATGAGGTCGCCGTTATCAAAACCGTAGGCGTCATTGTAGGCTTTAAAGTTGTCAAGGTCAATATATATGATACAATAAGGATCTTCGCCTAATATGCGCTTGCGTATCTCTCTTTCTATAATGAGATTCCCCGGCAATTTAGTCAGGGGGTTGGAATGCATGGCTATCTCCATCTCTACTTTCGTGTAGGCGTCAAGCACATCCTTGATGGTCGCTATACCCCAATATCTATCGCCTTTTTCCACCACCATGGGATCGTAAAGTTGTTCAGGCGGCCTTTGCATCGCGAATCTTGATACCTGATCGACAGTCATGCAGAAATTCACTCTCAAAAAATCTGCGCTCATTATTTCCTTTACCGTTCTCTTTGAATGCAACATAAATCCGTATCTGCCGCCGAGTACTTCACTCAAAGCGGTTTTTGTCATAAAGCCCTGAACTGTGCCCTCTTCACTAACAACCGCGAAACCGGTTATAGCCGGATCATGTTTAAGCACTTCATAGACCGACTCGACGCATTCATCTAGGGGGAAAATATGCCCGGGCTTGGATAAATTTCCTATCATCGGATAGATGGAGCTCCTGACATTTTCACTATAGCGTTTTGCGTTAAATTCTTTTATCATTTCAATCTTTTGAGCGGGAATTTTTTCAAAGCTATCCCGCGGGACGCACAAAAAATACCCCTGCCCGTAGCCGACCTTAAGTTTAATGAGCGTTTTTAGTTCCTCTTCGTTTTCTATACCCTCGGCGACTAACTTTATGCCCGCATTTTCCCCGAAATCAACCATGGCCTTGCACAATAGCTGCTTTATTTCATCCTTGTCTATGTTCCTGATAAGGTTCATATCTATCTTTATGATATTGGGCTTCAGATTCGCAATTTTGTTAAGCCCCGAAAAACCCGCGCCGACATCGTCTATGGCGATTTTGAAATTTTGATTTTTGTAATGGCTGATAGCGCCGTAAAACGCCTCGCTATCGTTTATGGCACTACTCTCGGTTATTTCGATTATCACACTATCGGGAGCCATCAATCCATACTTTCTCAGGCAGTCCATCGTAAACCCCTCACGCAGTTTCTCATCGTGCATGATGTTGGGGTTTACGTTGAGAAACAGTTTTTTCCCGGGCTCCATCCCAGCGGATTTTTGCAACGCTTTCTCCCTGCACAGCGTTTCAAGTTCCCATGATTTTTCCATCTTCTCCGCGGCCTTAAACATCTGCATGATGCCCATGTCATATTTGGGGTCGGTTATCCGCGTAAGCGCCTCATAACCGTAAATCTCGCCGTCCGCAAGCGACACGACCGGCTGATAAACCGGCTTTATGCACTTCTCCTCCAAAATCCTCTCTACCACCCAAAGCTCCGTCAGCGCGGTGCTTATGGAATAATCATCCTCAAACCCGTCTAAATCCAAAACCTCAGTCATCTCAAGATCCACTACCATACCCTTCTCCTTTCATTGATATTATGGTGGCGCCTATAGTAGTTCCACTTTAAAATACCACCCGCATCGCCCGACGACCGCCCGACAGCCGTGATGTCTGCGTTATAGCAGTTTGCGGCTGTTAGGTGCCGAAGTAATAATTATGACCGCTATTGAAATGCAAGCACTTAAAATATACTATCCCTATGAAAAAAGTATATACAGATATTGGCAAAATGTTTGTAAATTTTTAAGGCTCAACTCCCGTTTTCGTGGATGAGCTGTTTTTGGTTTAGAACGGTTTTGGTACGGCTAGTTTTAATTTACGAATATACGTCGTTTTCAATCACCCTCTCCAGTTCCCCAAGCGCGTATAGCGGGAGGTCGATGAGGCGTCCTGTTTTTTTGTAGTCTGCCAGAGATGTTCGGATTTCTACTTCGGGTTTG
>JAITUP010000167.1 GCA_031286265.1 Chitinispirillales bacterium
GGTACCAATTAACTTTTGCGCCACACCGCCCGACAACTGCACTACAGCAGTGATGTTGCCGGACGGCGTAGCGCAAAAGTTAATTGGGGGATTAATAATCATAAAATTTAAAATCTTGATAATGTCAAAATTTGCGCGTAATTTATATTTAACAGGTATTTCAAATAGTGAGGAACAAAAAAATGTCAAATGCAAGCAATACCATAATATACTTGGACAATAACGCCACAACCCGCATCGCCCCGGAGGTCCTTGAGGCTATGATGCCATTTCTCGGCGACAGCTACGGCAATCCGTCGAGCATACACAGATTCGGCGGAATGATCCGCCGCCACATCAACCGGGCAAGAGAGCAAGTCGCCGCGCTGATTGGGGCAGAACCGGAAGAAATAGTTTTCACATCAAGCGGAACCGAATCCAACAACATGGCGCTTAAGGGATTTGTCCAAAGTCATAATCACATCCACAAAAAGAGCGCGCAAATCATAACCGCAGCCGTAGAACACCCGTCCGTCCGCAACACCGCGCGACTCCTCAAAGACGAAGGCGCGGCGGCGGAACTCGTAGAACTACCGGTTGACGAGGGGGGAATGATCGCTCTGAGCGATATCGACGCGAAGCGCATCGACCCTGACACCATCGTATCAATCATGTGGGCAAATAATGAAACCGGCGTCATATTTCCAATTGATAAAATAGCCGAAAAAGTGAAATCACACGGAGGGATATTTCACACCGACGCTGTTCAGGCTGTGGGCAAAATACCCATCAACGTCAAAAAAAGCCCTGTTGACATGCTCGCGATATCCGGCCACAAACTGCACGCGCCTAAAGGTATAGGGGCGGCGTATTTTCGCGCCGGGACATCTTTTAGCCCCCTCCTCCACGGCGGGCATCAGGAAAACGGCTTGCGCGGGGGGACGGAAAACGTTCCTTACATAGTAGGATTAGGAAAAGCCTGCGAACTTGCCGCCGCGCGGATAGAAGAAGAAAACACCCGCGTAAAAGCCATGCGCGACCGCCTCGAACGCAACCTGCTTGAAAAATGCAAAGGCGCGAAACTAAACGGGTTGGCGGCCGAACGGCTGCCGAACACGACAAATATCAGCTTCGAAAACATAGAGGGCGAAGCGATATTGCTATATCTTGACGAACACGGCATAGCCGCCTCGTCCGGTTCCGCCTGCACAACCGGCTCGCTCGAACCGTCGCACGTGATGATCGCAATGGGTATACCCTACAGCTATGCCCACAGTTCAACAAGATTTTCATTAAGCGTATACAACGCGGAAGAAGACATAGACAAAGTGATTGCGGTTATGCCGGGGATAGTTGAAAAGTTGCGGCAATTATCGCCGTTCGCGTAGTGGAGGTGCTACGGGAGGCCTCTGTTTCCAAAAAAGATTTTAAAAAGACTTTAAGGGTTTTAAAGCTTTATACTATATTATTCCCGTAGCAATTTTTCCCACAATCCATACAAAAGACAAGGAGACATAAAAAATGTCAGGTAAAAACGTGGTTCTCTTCGGCCCACCGGGCGCGGGTAAAGGCACTCAGGCGGCAAAACTCAGGGATCTGCTCGCGGTTCCGCATATCTCCACCGGTGATATGTTCCGCGAAAATATCAAAAACGACACAGAACTCGGGCGCACGGCCAAGGGATACTCAAGCAAGGGGGAACTCGTGCCCGATGAAGTGACAATCGCCATGGTGAAAGAGCGTTTAAGCCGCGCCGATGTGAAAGGCGGGTTTCTGCTCGACGGCTTCCCGCGTAGCGTACCGCAGGCAGAAGCGCTTGATAAAATTCTCGCTGAACTCGGAATCAAGCTCGACCATGTTGTGAATATCGCGGTCGCCGATCAGGAAGTTAAGGACAGGTTAGCGAAACGCGCGTCCATAGAAGGCCGCGCCGACGATGCAGACCCAGCGGTTATCGAGAATCGGATCAGCACCTACAAAAACCAGAGCGAGCCGTGTCTAACCTACTATCGCCCGCAAAATATTGTTAGAGACGCGGACGGCGTTGGTACGATTGATGAAGTATTCGGCAGGATACAGGCGTTTTTTGGTTAAATATAATGAAGTCGCAGGGCCAAACAATGTCCGCCCTAAGCGGATAGGCATTGCCGGATATATGGGCGCGGGAAAAACTACCCACGCCCATTCCTTTGAAGCGGATGGAGCGATAATCATTGATGCCGACGCGGAAGCCAAATTGTTGATGTCGCGGGACTGCCAACTACAGTGTAAGCTAAAGGACGCTTTTGGCGAGGCGGTAGTTGACGGAAACAATCTGCGCTTTGATTATCTTGGGCAAGCGGCGTTTAAATCGATTGAATCGCTGCAAACGCTCAACGGTATAGCTCACCCGCCTCTTGTTGAACACTTGAAACGCCTCATATTTGACAGCGACAGGCCGCCGCTCATTATCCTCGACGCCGCGCTGATTCCGCTGTGGGGGATTGAGTTTTGGTTCGACAAATGCGTTTGGATTGACACACTGTTTGAAACTCGATTTGAACGATTGAAAACAAAGAGGAGTGACATAGACGAACAGGAGCTCATCCGCCGAATGAAAATGCAGGAAAAAATAATGCCGCCGCCGGATTCGAAATTATGGGTTAAGTTATCAGAACCGCTTTGTTGTCCTTAACATTATCGAGCTATGGCAAAGAGCTTGGCATGGAAAATTTGGTTTAAAGTCAAACTCTTTAAAAGCTTTTGGTGACGGGGCTCATAAGTTCCCTCTTTCAATCAAGCGGCAGGATGTACACTGTACATCCTCACTCACTTCGAGCATACTATCGGGGTAAAAATGCTAAAATCAACTTGTTTATCTCGGCGAAGCCAACTTGTTTATCTCGCCGTAAGGCAAAAACAAACCAACCACGTAAGAATGAACATCGCCCTCTCCACTCATACGACCCTTTGTTGTCCCAAACATTACGGAGCGGCGTCAGAGGGTTAGGCGGACCTTTTTAAACCCAGATTGTCCATTAGGCTGATGCTTAGTAAAAATACGCCAAAAGCCCGTCATTGCGAGCGAAGCGCGGCAATCTATCAGTTTGCAACTCGAGGCATTCGGGTGAATATCAACCCGGCGGCAATTAACCTCAATTATCTATTGAGTTTGGCTTTGTTTTTTGGTGACGGGGCTCTGCCCCGTAACGCCCCGATACATGAACCCCCTGCGGTCCCCCATAAGCGGCGACCGCTTACGGGGGACATGTGGGCATACTATCGGGGTAAAAAT
>JAITUP010000212.1 GCA_031286265.1 Chitinispirillales bacterium
AGTTCATATTTTCAAGGAAAAGCCGAGGCTTATTCCCGCTTTTCCCAATGATCCCGAAAATTTACGATATGTAGCTCAGTTGGAAGAAGAAATGAGTTACTATGTTTACATGTACAAATTGCCTGACAGAACTTTAATCATTTATGATGAACATTTTAATCCAAGTATAGAAGAAAATGGAGTTAGAACCGGCACAAATCTTCAGTTTAATTTATCAGGCAATCTGAATACACAGCAACAAGCAGCTACATTACACGCTATCAACCTTTGGAGTGCAGAATTGGCAGGTGTGGTACCTGTTGATATCAAAGTCGAATTTGTTAGCTTGCCATCGGGAACCCTTGGTCGTTCTCGGCAACAGCCACATTATCTAAAATCAGGAGATTCAACTTGGTATAGTTCCGCATTAGGAAATCAAATTGCAAATTATAAAGTTTCAAATTTGAGCGATATTAAATTAGAAATGAGCTCGAATTTCAGTTGGAATTACTCAATAACCTCTCCTCCATCCGGGAATCAGTATGACTGGCTTACTGTTATGCTACACGAAATAACACACGGTTTAGGTTTTGCTTCTTTGATTTATTGGGATAACACCCTGCAAAATAACGGACGTTACGTTTATACTGTAAATGACACTCTCGCGGCATACACTAATTACCCCGGAATTTTCGACCGTCAGCTATTTCAGGGTACCTCGGGCCCCAATTTAACGAGCCTTAATCAATCCCAGCGGGCAGCCTTGGTTGTGAGTAATAATTTATTTTCCGGTCGTCCGAGTTCGCATTTATTGGCTGCTAACGGCGGCGCTCGTGTAAAAATGTATGCACCTTTTTCTTGGCGTTCGGGTTCAAGCGTATCACACTGGGACTGGGATAACAGCGCAACTCCAACTCTTATGAAACCTTTTCTTGATCCCGGATTTAGACATGCTGTCATAGACGCAAGAGAAGTTGCAATAATGCAGGATATGGGTTGGGCTGTTTGTAGGCCGATTGTCAATTTTACAAATCAAACAGTAACCACCAATATGACAGTTGCAAATGGCTGTGGAGTCGTTAATGTTCAAAACACAACGGTAACTCCTACAGGAACATTGAATATACGAGCCGAAAGGGTCACCATTGGCCCGGGTTTTACCGTTCAATCAGGTAATTTAACAATTCGGGTCCCTTAAATAATCTTAGAGAAAGAAGAGGTTTTTTATGAAAAACTTAATTAGATTTACCGCAATCGGCAAATTTACACTTCCCGCTTTGCTATTAACGTTTATTTGCGCTACGGCGGCAGCCCCTGCCAACGCTCAGACTGTTTCTGCCACGCCGTCTATTATGTTTCTCATAGACAATTCTGCCAGCATGTATGCCGGTGGTTTGCGTTTGGGCGAGGATCCTTTGGGACATCGTTTCCGCGTTACTCTCGCGCTGCTCGATTCAATCTACGCCGTGCATCCTGACGCCGAGGTTGGTCTTGCGATTTTCACTGACGCGCTTCAGTTTGACGCGTCGCGTGACGAGCGTTTGGTTCGTTTTGAGGGGCCTACTACGCCTGTTGCCAATCAATCATTTTTTCCACCTTTACCGCTTAATCAATCTGTAACTCCCAACGGTTTTTATGACGTGGTTGCGGCCGGCAACGCTGGCGCTACTTACCGCGGGTTGTTGCGTAGTTTGTTTAGCGTGCCATCGGATGCTACTGAACAGGCTCGAATCCGCGCCCCTATTATCGGCGGCCAGTATACAGATATTTCGCTTGCGTTTGAGGCAGCGGTGCAGGCGTTTGGGGCATCGTCAATAGCTAAAGAGAATCAGTACATCATTTTTCTTTCCGACGGCGAGCCCAATGTCGCGTCGTCTCACAACGCCGGTCGTTTTGCGCGTCGGTTTGATTATGTGAGCGGTGCGCTTCAGGGTAACTTGGTTCCTACTACGTATACTGTTTTTCTGACGAACGGTGGAACGAGGGAGATGTGTCCGCTGACTTTGGACACGGTTTCCGTTATCCCCCGTGGTACGGAGGGGCTTCCCAGAAATTTTTATGAGGCGTTGGAAGCAATTGGGCTTTCCGTTGGCGCCACAGCTTCCGGTATGACGTACAGTATTCGCAACAACGGTTATTCCGCTTCCAACCCGGACAGCGATATATGGGTGCTTGAATCTGACTACGGAAATCTTTTGAATCTTATGGACGACATCATCGAGCGTATACTCCGCGGTTCTTCCGATGAATCGGAGAGCATAGCACATATGGGTAATGGTGTGGGCGAGCCTCCGGTTGTTAGGGTTATAAGCGCGTTTACCGCGGGTCGTAATCCGGTGGTTGAGGGCGAAGGGGCCGTTAAATTTTTCTATCAGGGCAAGCAGGTGGATAGCGGTCGGCTCACCGTTTACGACGCCTCGGGCAGGGTCGTCAGAAAAATAAGGATCGCCGACAGCGGTGCGGACAGTCACGGCAAGCGCAAGGTTGGCGAGTGGGATTTACGGGACGGCAGGGGCAGGCCGGTGCCTGTGGGCGCTTATTTAGTTAGGGGTGTGATCAACACAGAGGGGAGTCGAGAGAGGGTGTCTGTGGTGATTAGTGTTGTGCGGTAAAGAGATTTTTTTGTGAGCATTGAACTCAAATATTTGGGTTGATATATGTTGATATATAATGATTACCTTATTTCAGGAGAGAAAACAATGAAAATGACCCTATTATTCCCCGGCCAAGGTTCCCAGTCGGTGGGCATGGGCAAGGATTTTTACGATCAGATACCCGAAGCCCGCGCGCGATTCGACGAAGCCGATAAAATCCTTGGGCGTGATTTGAAGCGGATTATTTTCGACGGGCCGATAGAAGAGTTAACCGAAACGCAAAACACCCAGCCCGCGTTGTTCACCGTCGAAGCCGTTATTACCGATCTCTTGCTGGCGAAGGGCGTTGTCCCCGAATACACGGCGGGTCACAGTCTTGGCGAATACAGCGCGTTATACGCGGCGGGGGTTATATCGTTTGAGGACGGTCTGAAGACCGTCGCTGCCCGCGGCGCGGCGATGGCCGAGACGGGGAGGGCTAGTCCTGGAACGATGGCGGCGGTTATGGGGATGGACAAAGAGAAGATTATTAGCGTCATATCCCAGATCAAGTCCGGCATTGTCGTATCGGCCAATGAAAACTCGCCCGACCAGACCGTTATTTCCGGCGAAGTTGACGCGGTCAACGAGGCATGCGCGTTGTTAAAGGAGGCAGGGGCGAAGCGCGCGATTCTTTTACCGGTGAGCGGGGCGTTTCACTCGCCGCTGATGCAGCCCGCCGCGGATAAATTGGCTGCCGCGCTCGAATCCGTAGGATTTTCAGCGCCGCGTTGTCCGGTCATCGCCAACGTTACGGCAAAAGCGGAAACCGATCCGGCTGTTATGAAAGGTTTGCTCGTTAAACAGCTGATATCGCCGGTGAGGTGGGTTGACTCGATGGCGGTTTTGAAGGAGTGTGGCTCGTCCGTCTGCGCCGAGGTCGGCCCCGGGGCGGTTATCAAGGGGTTAGTAAAGAAATGCGCGCCGGAGATAAATGTTGTGTCATGTGACAGTGTCAATAACGTATATTCTGTTTTGGGAATTGAATAGCGGCATGTGTTTGGAGGCGGCCGTTCTCGCAAAAGGAAAAATGTTGTTGATGAGCATTGTGCCGTCAATATATTATATTAGGACATGTAGAAAGGGTTTTATCGAATGATTGACTTGACCTCAAAAACAGCTCTTATCACCGGTTCCGGCCGTGGTATTGGTAAAGAGATTGCCGTGAAGCTCGCTGCCGCGGGGGCGAATGTGGCCATTAGCGACATCGACCTTGAGACGGCGAAAGCTACTGCCGCCGAGATCGCCGGGGCGTATAAGATCAAGACCATCGCGGTCGCCGCCGACGCGTCCAAGGCTGCGGACGTGGAGAAGATGTTCGCCGACACGCTTGAGGCGTTTGGCGGGAAACTCGACATTCTCATCAACAACGCGGGGATTACGCGGGACGGGTTGCTGATGAGAATGAAGGAGGAGGATTGGGATCTTGTTCTCAACATCAATTTGAAGAGCGCGTTTTTGTGCTGCAAAGAGGCCACGAGGACTATGATGAAGGCGCGGTCCGGCAAGATTATCAATATTGCCTCGGTTGTGGGGCTTATGGGTAATGCGGGGCAGGTGAACTATTCCGCGTCCAAGGCGGGGATGATTGGGCTCACAAAGACGCTTGCCCGCGAGTTCGCTTCGCGGTCGATCAACGTGAATGCTATCGCCCCGGGCTTCATCAAGACGGCTATGACCGACAAGCTGACGGATGCCGAAAAAGAAAAGTTAGCCAGTGGGATACCGATGGCGAAGCTCGGCGAGCCGGTGGACGTGGCCAACGCGGCGCTGTTTTTGAGTTCGGCGCTGTCGGACTACATAACCGGCCAGGTCATAACGGTTGATGGAGGGCTTGTGATGTAGCGATAAAAATATGGCTTGCAATATTTCGTGCCATATTGTATCTTTAGTATAGTGTTGGAGTTTTTAGGGGTAGCGTTAATTATTTTTTAACTTTATTTATAAACGTTCATAACAGTCTCTTTAGAAAGGAGCAAAACATGAGTGACATTGAAGCAAAGGTAAAAGCTATTATCGCCAAGGAGCTCAGCGTCAGCGAGGACAAAATCGGGCCGTCGTCGTCATTTGTAGACGATTTGGGCGCGGATTCACTTGATCAGGTCGAATTGATGATGGCATTCGAAGAAGCCTTCGACTTGAAAGAGATTCCCAGCGAAGATGCCGAAAAATTGCGCACGGTGAGTGATGCGGTTGAGTATCTGACCGGCAAAGTGTAAGATTATTGCGGCCGCGTTGACGGAGCGCGTTGTGTGGAAATATGCGATATGTCGGCTATGGCGGGGCAAATGCGCCGCGTCCCTGCGGCTTATCCGTGGGGGAGAGGGTGAGGATATCGCGTACAGTCCTGTGGCGGCACCGCGTTTGGCGGGAGATACGTTACATGTTTAGAGAACGCGCCCTGCGATATGGAGGGCGCTGACCTTAATTTTGTGTTAATTTTGAGGTTCTATGTCAAAAAGAGTAGTCATTACCGGGATAGGCGTGACGAGTCCCATCGGCAACGGCGCGGAGGAGTTTTGGAATGCGCTGTGCGAGGGCAGGTCCGGTATTGGTCTCGTGTCGTCGTTCGACACGTCCGACTATCCGACAAAAATTGCCGGAGAGGTGAGGGATATCGATTTCACCCAATACATGGAGCCGAAAGATGTCAAGCGCAGTGACAGGGCGATCATCCTCGGGCTCGTGGCCGCAAGCATGGCGATTAAGGATTCTGGCCTTGATCTCGCAAGCGAAGACCTTGAACGCATAGGCGTCATCGTGGGTTCCGGGGTCGGCGGGTTACATACTATGGAAACCGAGCACAAGAAGATGCTCGACAGAGGGCCGGGGCGTGTGTCGCCGTTCCTCATTCCTATGATGATAACCGATATGCCCACGGGGTGCATTTCCATGGCGCACGGTCTGAAGGGGCCTAACTACGCGGTCGTGAGCGCGTGCGCGTCGGCCGGGCATTCAATCGGCGATGCCTTTATGATGATTAAGTGCGGTCTCATGGACGTGGCGGTCGCGGGCGGAACCGAGGCTTCAATCACACAGCTCTCCTTTGCGGGATTCTGTTCGATGAAAGCCATGTCGACTAGAAACGAAACCCCGCAAAAGGCAAGTTCGCCGTTTGATTCCAAGCGCGACGGGTTTGTGATGGGCGAGGGATCGGGGATAGTGGTAATGGAAACGCTCGAACGCGCGCTGGCGCGAGGCGCAAAAATATACGGTGAGTTATTCGGATATGGCGCGACGGGCGACGCCTACCACTTGTCGCAGCCCGCGCCCGAAGGCGAAGGCGCGCAGAGATCGATGAAAATGGCGCTTGCGACGGCGGGTTTGCCGCCGGAGAGCATCCACTATATAAACGCGCACGGAACGTCTACGCCGTTCAACGACAAATTCGAGACGATAGCGATCAAAAAGGTTTTTGGCGATCACGCGAAAGCCATGAACATCAGTTCGACAAAGTCCATGACCGGGCACCTGCTCGGCGCGTCCGGCGGCATAGAGTTTATCGCGTCGCTATTGGCGGTCAGAGACGGGATAGCCCCGCCAACAATAAACTACGACGATCCGGATCCCGAGTGCGATCTGAATTATACGCCGAATACCGCGGTCAAGCGTGAAATCAAATACGCGATGAGCAATTCGTTCGGCTTTGGCGGGCACAACGCGTCGCTCGTTGTTGGAAAATATCTGTAGAGAAGCGGGGCCGCGGGCCGGCCCCTGCTTATAGTGCGGCCGCCGGGCGGTGCGGGCATAATGTTTAATCGGTATTTCAATAAATAATATGCGTAATTTCCTTTCATCGTTATTCCGGCGCAAAAAACAATCGCCCGACCCTAAACTTGGCGCGTTTCAGGAGATTATAGGATACAATTTTCGTAATACTGTGCTGCTGAAACACGCGCTGACACACAAATCGCTTGCGGGGCAGGATGATGCCTTAGGCTTATTGTCAAACGAACGCCTCGAATTCCTCGGCGATTCCGTTGTCAATTGCCTCGTAACCGAATATCTGTATTTTACATACCCAAACAAAAGCGAAGGTCACCTTTCCAAGATAAAATCCCTGATTGTCAGCCGTAAGATCCTTGGTGAAATTGCGTTGGAATTGAGCATGGGGGATTTTTTGATAATGAGCCCGGCGGAAGAAAAATCCGGCGGACGCGCCCGTATGTCGACCGTGTCAAACGCGTTTGAAGCGGTGATAGGGGCGATGTATATTGATGGCGGGCTGGAAATCGTCAAGAAATTCCTTGTACGTTTCCTTTTCGGCAGGATAAACGGGTTTCTTGAGGACGAGAGTAATGTCAATTATAAGAGCAAGATTTTAGAGATGTCCCAACGCGACGGCTTTGGCGCGCCGCGATACGTTACGACGGAAGCAAACGGCCCTGATCACGCGAAGCAATTTAAAGTGAAAATTTATATAGACGGTGTGGAAATGGGGGAGGGGACGGGCGGCAGCAAAAAAATCGCGCAGCAAGTGGCCGCGCAAAGCGCAGTGGCGGGATATGCGGCAAAAGAGTAGACGGCTCAATTATTTTCATCGCCGCTCAGTGCCATGATATATATTATGAAAGTTTGAAAGGCTTCAGTTTTTTTTGATTTTGAACTTGACTTTAATATAAGATCTCAAGAAACGGACGGATTTGTGAGCTGGAGAAAAAAAGTTACCTGGAATAACGACGATATTATCGAATATTACCACGTCTCGGCTTGGGCGTTTGATACGCTTTGGGGGCCCGATATGCACTATGGGTATTGGGAAAAGGGCGTTAAAAACCAAAAACAGGCCTCCCGGAGGATGAACGAGAAGGTGGTCGAGAAGATTAATATTACCAAGGACGACTATGTTCTTGATGCAGGTTGCGGGATTGGGGGGAACGCCGTTTGGCTTGCGCAAACCTACGGTTGCCGGGTTGTCGGCGTCTCCATCGTCGCCGAGCAGATTGAGAAAGCGACGAAGCGGGCGGCAGCCGCGGGGGTCGGCCACTTGTGTGAATTTAAGGTTATGGATTATATGAATCTCGATTTCCCGGACGAGACGTTCACCGTGGTCATGGGGCTTGAGAGTATCTGCTACGCTTTCCCCAAAAGCGATTTTACCAAGGGTATCTATCGCGTGCTCAAGCCGGGTGGGCGGTTTGGAATGGCCGACGGATTCGCGAGCAGGGAGGTTTATACGGGTAAAGATAAACGCGTCATGCACCGCTGGATGGACGGCTGGAAGCTCAATAATCTCGATACGCCCGGGCTGTGGGCTAAATACGCGGCGGATGCCGGCTTCGTTTCGTCGAATTACGTTAACGTTACGAAAAATGTCATGCGGACGGCGAAAATCATGTTTCTCTGGTCGCTTTTTTCGATACATTGGCACATTCTCGACAGATTTTTTAATATTGACGACTATCCGAACGACGCTTTGTGGTATCAATACTGGGCCATCAAGCGGAAATTGGCCGAATACGGCATTTTTTGGGCGGTTAAGTAGAAGAATAAAACTAAAATAAAAACTTTACACGAAAAGGAGTGCAAACCATGAATTACTTTTTGACCGAAGAGCAACAGATGATCGTTGATACCGCTCGCGAGATTGCGCATAAGAAGGTCTTGCCGGTTCGCGAGAAGTACGATCATGAGGGGACGTTCCCCTGGGATGTTTTAGAGGCTCTAGCCGAAGCCGATATGTGCGGGCTGTATATCCCCGAGGAGTATGGCGGATTTGGCGGCGGCGTGTTTGAATTATGTTTGGCCGTTGAGGAGCTGTCGAAGATTGACGGCGGTATATCGCTTGCCTTGGCCGCTACCGCGCTTGGGACATTCCCCATCCTGCTTCACGCTTCGGATGAGCAGAAGAAGAAATATTTACCCGGCATCGCGGCCGGCAAGACTGTCGCCGCTTTCGGGTTGACTGAGGCCAACGCGGGCAGCGACGCGCTCGGAATGAGGACGACCGCGGTTCTCGACGGCAACGAGTGGGTGATAAACGGCACAAAGCAGTGGATCACAAACGGCGAAAACGCTCAGGTTTACACAGTGCTTGCGAAGACAAATCCAAATAAGGGCGCACGCGGAATTTCCTGCTTCATCATCGAGAAGGGTACGCCCGGATTCACGTTCGGAAAGCACGAAGACAAGATGGGAATCAGAGCGTCGAGCACGACGGAGTTGATTTTCCAAGACTGCCGCATCCCCAAAGACGCGCTTTTGGGTAGAGAAGGATACGGTTCAATCATTGCTATTCACACATTGAATAACTCCCGCCCCGGCGTGGGTTCGCAGGCGCTCGGCATTGCCGCCGGTGCGCTTGACGATGCTGTCAAATATTCCCGTGAGCGCGTTCAGTTCGGTGTCGCTATTTCCTCGTTTCAGGCCGTGCAGCACATGCTCGCCGACATGGCCACAGAGGTTGAAGCCGCGCGCGCGCTGCTCTACGCCGGCGCCCGCTGGATTGATTCCGGCGCGAAAGATTTCGCGAAAATTTCGGCGATGACGAAGCTCTACTGCTCCGATGTCGCGATGCGGGTGACGGTCGACGCGCTGCAGGTGATGGGCGGATATGGTTATATGAAAGAGTACCCGATGGAAAAGCGTATGCGCGACGCGAAGATTACGCAGATTTATGAAGGCACAAACCAGATTCAGCGTAATGAAATCGCGCTGAAGCTGATTAAAGAAGCTGCAAAATAAATTTTGATTTTATGAAAAATTACGACGCGGTGATTATCGGCGCCGGGCCCGCGGGATTAAACGCGGGCTTACGCCTGATTTCGGCCGATTCGCCATGCTCGATTTTGCTGGTCGACAAGGTCGCTCCGTGGGAGCGGCCGATGCCGTGCGCCGAGGGTGTAGGGCGGCGGGGGCTTGAAGAGGCGCTTGGGGAAATTGATCCGTCGTGGATAAGGCTTGTTATCGGCAAGGCGACTTTTTATTCGCCGGACGGGACGGGTATTGTCCATACGAACGCCAATAAAGGGTATATAATTGATCGGGCGACGATGCAGCGCGATCTTACAGACAGACTGAAAGAGCGCGGGGTTGAGGTTGTGCTTGGGGTCAAGGCGGTTGGGGTATCTGTCTTGGGTGACGACGGCCGCCGTGAAGTTACGTTTGACAGTATGGAATCGGTATCGGCCCGGGTTGTTATCGACGCGTCCGGCCCGGTCTCGCTTCTTGGTAAGGGCGAGCCGATTTGCTGGAAGCCTTACGATCTTGAACCGGCATATTTTGCCGTTGCCGAAAACGTGAATTGTGACGAGGGATCGGTGCATATCTATGCCGGTCAAAAAGTCGCGCCCGGCGGCTATGCGTGGGTTTTCCCGCGGGGCGGCGGGGCGGCAAATATCGGGGTAGTGATTGGGAAAGGGCAGGCCAAGGGAGTAAATATCAGGAATTTATTGAGTGATTTCCTGAATAAACATTACCCTAAAGCCGAAATCATTACATACTTCGCCGGGTCGATATCCTGCGGGTATCGGCGTGGAAGTATTGCTTTGCCCGGGCTGATAAAGTGCGGCGACGCGGCAAACGCGGTGAACCCTATCTCTCGCGCGGGGATAGCCGAGGCTTTTTTGATGGGCGCTCTCGCCGGCGGCGCGGCTGCGGAAATGCTAAGAGCGGGCGGCGTTAAGGCGATGAAAAAAATATGCGCCGATTATGAAAAAGCATGGTTCAAAAAACGCGGCGGACGGCATTTGAAATTGGCACGTGTCAAAGGTTCGATGGTCAAGGTGCCGGACGAGGATTATAATAACGCCACGAAGGCGTTGCGAGCGGTGCCGACGGATAAGCTCTCCGCGGCAAAAATTTTCGGGATAAGCCTGAGGCGTTTTCCGAGGCTTGCGTGGGCGTTGAGGCATTTGATGTAGTAGATATATACGCGAACAATCATTAGAAACAGGGGACACTTCTGTATGAATAATTCTGTAAAAGAGTTTACCGATCAAAACTTCGCTGACGAGGTGCTGTCCAGCAGCCTCCCGGTGGTTGTGGATTTTTGGGCCGAATGGTGCGGCCCGTGCAAAACGTTCGTGCCTATTATTAACGAACTCGCTGAAGTATATGACGGTCGTGTCGTTATAGGCAAACTCGATATCGACACAAGCCCGGGCGCCGCGTCAAAATACGGCGTTACGAGCATCCCGACATTACTGTTTTTTAAGGATGGAAACATCGTTTCGCAGCATGTTGGACTGTTGGCAAAGAAGCAATTGATGGCGAAAATAGATAGCGTATTTAAATAGAGGCGAACGATGAAGATATTGGCGTTGAATCCGCCGTTTTTACCAAAGTATTCCCGAGAATCGCGCTCGCCTGCGGTGACCAAGAGCGGTACGCTCTATTTTCCGATGTGGCTGTGTTATGCCGTAGGATATCTCGAAAAAGGCGGGCACGAGGTTAGATTGATTGATGCGCCCGCCGTTGGAATTTCTGTCGAGCAAGTGATTGAGTCGCTCCACGACTTCAAGCCCGATATGGCGGTACTCAACACATCGACGCCGTCGATATACAACGATGTCGAAGTCGGCGAGGCTCTGAAGAAAGTATTCCCCGATATTTTTGTGGCGCTCGTAGGCACACACGTATCCGCGCTGCCTGTAGAAACACTTGAACTGTCGACGCAAATTGATGTCGCGGTGTTTGGCGAATACGAAGAAACGCTCCTCGAACTGGCAGATAAACTGACATCCGATCCGATAAGTGACGAGCTTCTGAGCGGTGTGCGCGGAATCGCCTACAGAAACAATTCGGGCGCTATCGAGCGAAACGAAGCGCGGCCGTTTATCGAAGACCTCGATATCATTCCGCCCGTCTCGCAGGTATACCACAGACACCTCGACATATCGCCGTATTTTTACGGCCATAGCCGCCATCCGTTGGTGGTGATAGTCACAGGCCGCGGCTGCCCGTTCCATTGCACATATTGCGTTCTGCCGCAAACCATGCACGGCCACAGATACCGCAAACGCTCGATCGAATCCATCGTGCAGGAATTTCTATACATAAGAGACAACTTCCCGGGTGTGCAGGAAATAATGATAGAAGACGATACGCTGACTGTCGATCGTAAGCGCTGCAGGCAGCTTGCCGAGATGCTTATCGCCGCGGGCGGGCACAAAATCCCGTGGTCGGCCAACTCCCGCGCCGATGTTGATTATGAGACCATGCATCTCATGCGCAAGGCGGGGTGCCGCTTGTTTTGCGTAGGTTTTGAGAGCGGCGAGCAGGAGATACTCGACAACATACAAAAAGGGCTAACGCTCGACAAAGTCGCCGTTTTCACGCGCGACGCCAAGCGCGCCGGCATTATGGTGCACGGATGCTTCATGGTCGGCAATCGAGGAGAGACGCGGGAGACGCTTGAAAAGACGTTGCGATTCGCAAAAGAAATTAATCCGGATACCGCGCAGTTTTATCCGATAATGGTGTATCCGGGAACGAGTGATTACCGGTGGCTCGACGAAAAAGGATGGATCGTTTCGCATGATTTCAGAAAATGGCTGACGGAAGATGGGCTGCATTCTTCGGTAGTATCCAATCCCGATTTGGCTTATGAAGAGCTCGTGGCGTTTTGTGATCGTGCGCGGCGTAGTTTTTATTTGCGGCCGACGTATATGTTTGCAAAAGTCAAACAAATGTTTGTTCATCCGAAAGAGGCGAAGCGCATAGCTAAAGCCGGGCTCACATTCTTTAAATATTTATTGCAGCCGTCAATCAAAACAAAAGCAAACGCCAAAACGCAGGAGGATTAGATGTTGCTGTTTTTGGAGATAGTGTTTTGGCTGTCGCTTGGCGTGGTTGTTTATTCCTATTTGATATATCCCGCCCTTTTGACATTTTTTGCACGCTTATTTGGACGCCCCGTAAAACATTGTGACAATTATCTGCCGGAGGTCGGCGTGCTCGTGCCTGCCTACAATGAAGAAAAAGTCGTCGCGCGCAAAATTGAAAACATTTTATCAATGGACTATCCGCCGGAAAAAATATCTGTATGGGTGGGCTCCGATTGTTCGGACGACGAGACCGATGAAATCGTCCGGTCGATAAAGGACCCGCGTGTACATTTCTGGCGTTCATCCGAGCGCGGCGGTAAAACAGGAATAGTGAACAACCTCGCCCCGTTGGTGACAAGCGACATAATCCTGTTGACAGACGCAAACACCATGCATCGCCGCGATTGCTTGAGAGAGATGGTAAAATCTTTTGCCGATCCGTCGGTAGGCGGTGTCGCCGGTCACATCGAACACAAAATCGCCCTCGGCAGCGAAAACGCCGAAACGGTATATCGCAATTTCGAATCGTATCAAAAAGTGCTTGAAGGCAGGCTCCATAGTACGATATCGGCATTTGGCGGATCATACGCGATACGCAAAAACCTATTTCAGCCCATACCGAAAAACGCGTATTCCAACGACGACGTATTAATCCCGATGAATATCATACGTCAGGGTTACAGAATAGTGTATGATATGGACGCGATTGCCGAGGAAGATATGACCGATACGGTCAGTTCGGAATTTCAGCGCAGAGTGCGCATTGGCGCGGGGAATTTCCAGTCGTTTTTTTGGCTGCTCGATTTTTTCAATCCGGCTCGTGGGTGGCCGTGGTTTTGCTATATATCGCATAAGGTAACGCGCTGGTTTTCTCCGCTTTTTATCGTTCTATGCTTTGTCTCATGTTTGATGATGGCGGTGTTTAGCGATTTATCGATGTATAAATTTATCTTCTCTTGCGGGATGATTTTTTCAATATCGGGATTACTGTATCATCAAATACCGCTAAAGATCAGTCGGCACATTTTTTATTTTTTCGCGATGAATTTGGCGTTGTTGCTCGGGTTAATAAGATATACCGGCGGAATTAGGTCGGCGGTTTGGAAAAGAACGGAAAGATGAAAATCAATCTCAACAACAAAATCGTACTCATAACCGGCGCGTCGGGCGAGCTTGGCAGAGTCATTGCCAAAACATGCGCCGCATGCGGAGCCGATATCGGTATACATTATCACAGAAATGAAGAATCTGCCGCTAAGTTGATGCGGGATATACACGAGCTCGGGAGAAAAGCCGCGGTATTTCAGGCGGATATTACTTCCGTCGACTGCATTAACGCCATGAAAGACAAGGTATGCGCCGCGCTTGGCGCTCCGCAAATCATCATCAACAATGCCGTGATACAATACGCGCCTTGGAAGAGCGTTATCGAACAAAATTTAAGCGATTACGAAAGCCAGTTCAATTCCTGCGTCATGCACAATGTATACATGGCGAAAGCGTTTGTCCCCGAAATGATAAAAAATAAATACGGCCGCGTAATATCAATAAATACGGAATGCTCTATGCAAATGCTCGCCGGGCAGTCGGCCTACGTAGCGGCGAAGCGCGGCATGGATGGGATGCTGAGAGTTTTGGCGCGTGAGGTGGGTCAATATAACATAACGGTAAATCAGGTAGCACCGGGTTGGACGCTATCCGAAAAGCACGGCGACGTTTTGCCCGAAGGGGCGGACACATACGCGTCAACCGTACCGATGCGGCGCTTAGGAACGGATCAGGATATCGCGAACGCCGTGGCGTTTTTAGCGTCTGATTTGGCATCGTTTATTACGGGAGCGTACGTACCGGTTTGTGGCGGGAATGTCATGCCTTGTATTTGATAAATGTGCCGATCATGAAGTTTTCACCTGATGAGACAGCACCTGCCCTTTCCACTTTAATTTCCCAAAAACACCAAATAATACCGCCGCCAAGACTATTGGCAGTTGTATTAACGATGCCGGGATGATGTATTTCCGCAGATTTTCCTTACCGCAGATGCGCGTGCCGGGGATCATCAATACACATTCGCCGCATAGTTTTATCAATATTAATGACGCGCAAATCGACAGAAATGACATGTCGAATATTGACGCGATCGCGGTTAGTGGGATTGTCAGATAAAAAGCAAAAATTATTGATAACAGGGCGATTTGAAACGGCCCATAGTGTACCGTGGCCGATCCCCAGCGGCTACGCTGTTCAAATACGGCGCGGACTGTTTCGGTTGGCGCGGTTTCTACCGATGCGCACGGATCGGCCATGAACCTGATCTTGCGCGTGCGCGGCCCATCGGCGTGTGATGCTTTTTTGTGTTTCCAAATGCGCTGTAAAATTAGATCGTCGTCCCCAAACGAGACCGTGCCATCGTCTCCATATCCGCCAATCTCTTCAAATACGCTTTTGCGGAAAGCCATATTATTCGCGCTTGAGTTGATGGGCAAATCTGCGCCGATCGCCGCTGCCGCCGTTATCACATGCGAAAGAAAATCAATCGACTGCAATCCCCAAAATATTTTGCTCATACCGGGGGGGCGGCTGTAGGAGGCAATTCCCTGAACGAGGGCGATATTATCGTCATTGTTAAAATATTTGCCGATGGTTGACAGCCACTGCGGTTGAACCCGGCAATCTGCGTCCGTAAATACGATAATGTCGTTTGCCGCGGATTTTATCCCCGTTGATACGGCGTGTTTTTTTGGGGATATCCCCGCCGGAATTTCGGTTATGGTGATTACTTTCAGGTTTGGATGATGATTGGATAGCTCGCGCAGGATGGATAAGGTTGTATCGTTTGAGCGATCGTCGATGACAATCACTTCATATTGATTATTGGAGATATTCTGAGCGAATACGGTTTGCAAACATGCGGCGATATTGTGTTCTTCGTTACGGGCGGCGATTATTACGGAAAATGACGGTGTCGCCCCATTGGGCTCGGGGAGCGGCAAGCTGCCGCCCCCGCGCAGAGATTGGTTGTCTTTGTCTACATTATATACGCCGCGGCGCAGAAACAGTATCGCCGCGGCATACCCGGTAACCGTCAGCAGTATGAGCGTTACGAGCAAATCAGCGTCTTCCCTGTCATGTCGGCCGGCGCGTCTTGCCCCATGAGCTGCAGGAACGTGGGCGCGACGTCCGCGAGCGTACCGCCGTCGCGTAATTTCAAATCTCCGGCGCCGATAATTGTCAGCGGAACGGAGTTTGTCGTATGTGATGTCATCGGCGACCCGTCCGGCAGGCGCGTCTGCTCGGCGTTGCCGTGGTCGGCGGTGATGATGCAGGCGCCGCCTTGCTTAACGACAGCCTCAACAACATCGTACACGCATTTATCAACCGCTTCAACCGCCTTAAGAATCGCGTCGTATACGCCCGTGTGCCCGACCATGTCGCAATTGGCGAAGTTGCAGATCACCGCGTCGTATTTGCCGCTTTCGATTGCCTCGATCAATTTGTCCCGCACCTCAAAAATGCTCATTTCCGGCTTGAGATCATAGGTGGCGACTTTAGGGCTTTCCACTAAAATTCGGTCTTCACCGTCAAAAGGATCGTTACGCTGTCCGTTAAAAAAGAAGGTGACGTGCGCGTATTTCTCTGTTTCCGCGCAACGCAGCTGCTTCAAGCCCCGCGCGGACAAAATTTCGCCGAGCAGGTTGTTGTTTTGCATTTCGGGATACGCTTCAATGAAGTTGCCATTATCATAGTAGTGCGTCATTGCCACAAAGCATTTCACAAGTTCGCAGCCGCCGCGGTCAAAATCACTAAATGACGGTTCGACCATTGCTTTCGTCAACTGACGTGTACGGTCAAACCGGAAATTGAAAAATATCACGGCATCCTTATCGGTGACGCCCTTATAACTTGCGTCGATAATCCGTGGCTTGATGAATTCATCATTTTCACCGGCGGCGTAGGATTCGCTTATAGCGTTTTTCCAGCTGTCGGCCGGCGTTCCCTCGCCCTTCGTAATGGCGCGATAGGCGAGTTCGGTTCTGTCCATGCGATTGTCACGATCCATGGCATAATAGCGCCCAATGACCGTGGCTACGCGTCCGGTACCTGTTTCGTCGATCCCTTTTTGCAGAAGTTCCATGTGCTCAATCGCGGATTTCGGCGGTGTGTCGCGCCCGTCGGTTAGGGCGTGGATCAGAACATCCTTAAGCCCTTTATCGCGGCAGAGTTTTAGTAACGATACGCAGTGCCGCGTAACGGCGTGGACGCCCTCTTCCTGAATTAGCCCGATCAAATGCAAATTCCCGCCGTTCGTTTTGGCGTAATCGATAGCCTTGATAAATGCCTCGTTTGTGAAGAAATCGCCGTCGTCGACGCTCTTGTCGATCCTCGTAAGGCTCTGATAGACCGTCCGCCCGGCGCCGATATTGAGGTGCCCGACCTCGCTGTTTCCCTGATAGCCCTTGGGCAGCCCCACATTCAGCCCCGATGTCTCGATGAGCGTTGTCGGACAACTTTTCTCATAGGCGTCGGTATGCGGTGTCTTGGCTATATGGATAGCGTTGGACTCCTCTTGGTTCCCGCGCCCCCATCCGTCGCGGATTATCAAACATACAGGTCTTTTTTTCATAAAAGGTTCTCCATATTAAACGGTACTTCAATAGTTGACATTCCAATAGTGAATATACAATATTTCCCATACTGCTTTCATTTTTTTGTGTAAAAATTATTACCACTATGACGCCTCCGTGATGTATATTTAAATTGTACGCTTCACATTGTGTCGGTGGTGGTAAAAACTTGCGTAATGTTTTTTATCGTATTCGCGTCGTACCGATTTTTCGTTGTTCCATTCGCGTTGTGTTCACGTTGTGCCGTTTTTGCTGTTAAATTCGCTGTATTTATTGTTTTTTGCAGGTAGCAGGCGTTTAGTCTGCGTTTTTTTCAATTATTTGCGTAGAGAGAGAGGCGCGGAGATGGAATTTTATTTTGAACGGGCGGATGTTGGGGGCGGGCGCGTCAGGCTGCCGGAGGGGACGGTCAGCATCGGCAGAAGCCCCAAAAATACAATTGTAGTGCCCGCTGACGAGCGGGGCGTGTCCGGGATCCATGCGGTGGTCTATTGCAGCCCGCAGCGGCTGTTGCTGCAGGATATGCAGAGTACAAACGGTACATTTGTCAACGATCGACAGGTGCAGGAGTGTACTCTCGAAATAGGAGACGAGGTGCGGCTCGGGCAGAGCGGGCCCGTATACAGGGTGGTAGCCGACGGCGCGGCGGCGGCGGGAGAGAGTGTAGGGGAAAATACCATCGCCGGCGCCGCGCCTCGCTTTTCCGCGGGGTTGTTCGCGCCGGAGGCGGAATCGGCGGATTTGAATTTTGGCGGTCTTAATAATGATGACGACGATATCGATCTGGAGATGTTCAAGCTGGATGATTATGCGGAAGAAGCGTACACCGCCGGCAACGCCTCACAAAAACGTTCCGGTTCATTGCCGATCCGCGCGATTGTTATCGTTGCGCTGATAATCACGGTAATCGTTATAGCGTTTGTGGGATTGATGGCGCTATTGAAACCGTCAACGCCAAAATCACCGCCGAGGCAAAACAACTTTTTCAGATCGAGCGAAGAGCATTCATCAACATTATCAACCGATACAAGTGCGAATATTGATAATGAAAATGAAACCGATCAAACGCCGCCGGTAAGGAACCTGCCGTCATCGGCAACAACCGTCGCTCGCATCAACGCCGTCCTCACCAGATTTGGTGAAAGCGACTACGATACGCCGCCGGAAATGATTGAACGGGTGGAGCATTATATAACCTTGTACACAGGCCGCAGAAGGAGCTGTTTTGCCACGTACATAGAACGTAGCAAACAATATTTTCCGATGATTCACCGCGTTTTTTCCGAGAAAAACGTTCCCCACGAGTTGGCTTATGTGGCAATGATCGAGAGTGGATTTAACACGCAAGCGGTCTCCCACGCGGGCGCCGCGGGTCTGTGGCAATTCATGCCCGCAACCGCGCGGCGCTACAAACTTGTGGTTTCCGGCAGTGTCGATGAGAGAAACGACCCGGAAAAATCGACATACGCCGCTGCGGCGCATTTCAGGCATCTGATAGCTGTTTTTGGCGGCGGAAGCTCCGTAATGCTGAGCATGGCCGCCTACAACGCGGGGGAACAACGCATTATCAACGCGCTAAGGCGTATTGAAGACCCAATGAGAGATCGTGGTTTTTGGTATTTATACAGAATGGGCTGGTTAGCCGAAGAAACAAATGAATACATTCCGAAGATAATCGCGGCGATAATCTTATCGGAACATCGGGAGGATTATGGGTTTTGAAGCCGCTACATCTCTTCGATAGCTTCAATTCCAAGAAGCGTCAAACATTTTCCAACTGTCTGACGGAAACCCGATACCAGCCCAACCCTAAAATTCTCAACATCCCCGCCGCTTCCGATGACCTGATGCGCGTGGTAGAACTCGTTGAAAATTTGCGCCAAATCGAAAGCGTACGAGGCGACGACAGACGGAGACAAACGGTCATAAGCATAGCCGATTGCCGATGGGAAAAAGGCGATTTTTTTGATTAGCCTGATTTCCGCGTTTTCAAGTTTTTCTGGGATGACGGTCGGTGTATGCTGTTTATCACCGGCTTTGCGAATTATTGACGATGCGCGGGCATAGCTATATAGTAGGTATGGGCCGGTGTCGCCTTCGAAGCTTATCGCTACCTTCGGATCGAAAACCATGTTTTTTGTGATGTCGATTTTTAGCAGTTGATATTTTATCGCCGCCAGAGCTATCTTTAGCGACCGGTCTTCAGCCTGTTCGTCGGACAATTCATATCGTGTGATAACTTCTTGCTTCGCCAAGTTTTTGGTTTCGTTGATGAGGTCGTCGGCATCAACCACCGTTCCCTCTCTCGATTTCATTTTTCCCTCCGGCAGTTCCACCATCCCATACGACAAATGTTTCATTTTTTCTGCGACATCATACCCTAATTTTTTGAAGATAGCGATTAGCTGAGCGAAATGATGGTCCTGTTCGTTGCCAACTACGTAGAAAGAGCGGTTGTATGAAAATTCTTTATCCTTAAGAAGCGCGAGGTAAAGATCCTGTACGATATAAACGCTCGTGCCGTCAGGACGCAATAAAACTTTGGTACCGAGTTTTTCTTTTTCCAAATCGACAAAAATCGCGCCGTCTTCCCTTTTGCAAAAGATATTTTTCCCAAGCCCGTCAAGAACAATTTCTTTCCCGTCCTTATAAATATCACTTTCGTAATATTCCTTATCAAACGATACCCCAAATAGCCGGTAAGTCTCCCTGAATCCGTCAAGCGCCCAGGTGTTCATCTTTTTCCAAAGCTCCAAAGTTTCAAGATCGCCATTTTCCCAATCTACGAGCATTTTCTGCGCATCGTCGTTCCACGGTGAATCATCCGCGGCCCTGTCGTTGAACATCACATAAAAGTTACCGACAAAATGATCCGACTTAATTCCCGCGCTTTCGGGCGTCGCCCCGTCGCCGCAATTTTTATATGCCAGCATCGATTTGCAGATATGCACGCCACGATCGTTATTGATACTGGTACGAAAAACCTCGCACCCGCAAAACGACAATATCCGCGCGATGCTGTCGCCGATTGACATGTTGCGCAAGTGTCCAAGGTGCAAAGGCTTGTTTGTATTGGGCGACGCGAACTCAACAACTATCCGTTGATTGACACTGCCCGTTCCGAAATTATCACTCGCCGCTAATTTTAGCGTAGATTCCGCCAATAGCCTCTTGTCGACAAAAAAATTCAAATATCCGCCAGCCGTTTCCGTCCGCACTCCGTTTTTTCCAAGTTCGCCGGATTGCTCAATTTTCTCTTTGAGTTCGGCGGCGATCTGCGCGGGGTTCTTCCTGAGCAGTTTGGAGAGGCTAAAACACGGAAACGCATAGTCGCCCAAGTCGTCAGACGGTGGGATTTCAACGGCTTTTTCAATCGCTTCCGGCGGCAGGTGATCCTTCAATTCGCCTAAAAGGGCATGTACGATGCGCTCTTTCATTGTTATACGTGTCCTTTTTTGATGTTGCGGGGTTGGGGACGTGCTTTATGAATACAATCCGTTAATATAAATGATGCCGACCTAAACGGTCTTTTTTATTCTAAAAAAAATAAGTCGGTTCACACATTTTTTTGCATTTCTTAAAATCTTTAAAGTCAAAGTCTTTAAAATCAAAATCTTTTGGTTACGGGGCTCATAAGTTCCCTCTTTCAATCAAATGACAGGATGTACACTGTACATCCTCACTCACTTCGCGCATCGTTTATCATCCGTAACGCCCCGATACGATAGCCCCCCCTGCGGTCCCCCATAAGCGGCGACCGCTTACGGGGGACATGTGGGCATACTGTCGGGGTAAAAATCCTAAAATCAAAACCACGTAGGTGGCAACGTCATTGCCTTACGGCGAGATAAACAAGTTGCGAGCGAAGCGAAGCAACCTATTCGTTGAAATACCCCAAATTGCAAGCCGATAGATCGCCGCGCTTCGCTCGCGATGACGGGAGTTCTACCGATAGCCTAAAAACACACAATGCAAGAATGAACATCGCCCTCCCCATTCAAACGACCCTTTGTTGTCCCAAACATTACGGAGCGGCATCAGAGGGTTAGGCGACACATTTTAAAAAAATGGTTTTTAAAAAGCATCCTAATTTGACTTACCCCCCTGCCATGATATAGATTACTGTAAGGAGGTAAGATAATGATAATAGCCAACCCCATATACGATGCCACGTTCAAATGTCTCTTAGAGAATAACCGAGTAGCGAAGTTTCTTATTGGCACCATTTTGGACTGCAAGGTTATCACCCTTAAGCCATCCACCATAGAGCATACCGACAGAGACAGAGACAGCGGGCGCATCACGCTCTACCGCAAGGATTTCGCGGCGACTATCGAGACTAAGGAAGAGGGTAA